>JBJMLU010000202.1:0-45400 GCA_045805145.1 Flavisolibacter sp.
ACGAAGTTGGTGGAATTATCAATTCTGGATAATGGAAATGGAATAGTTCCAACATTCAAAAAAGATGTCGATATAAACACAGCAGAAATCATTGAGGAATATAGAATTTTAATGGATGCGTTTGCTAAGGGAAGCACTAGTGACAGGTCATACAAAGGACCTCAACGTGGCATCGGTTTGTATAAAGTTCTGACACATAGTAAAAGCGTATTCATGATTATGCGTACAGGACACTTACATCTATATCGAAACTTTGAGGCCCATCCATTTAATGAAGATGAACCTTTCTTTTTATTCGATGCGTCAGACGCCGTTGTAGAAAAAAAGGAGGTCGCTACTCACATCAAAAAATATCCACTGGTTCGAGGGGTGCTTTTCACATTTATAATTCCATTGCTAAAAAATGTTTCATAAATGACACCTCAAAATATCGAAGAGTCATTTTTTGACTTTACATTTAAGTCTTCAGTCTTGACTGCGGAGGGAGGCATTGCTTGTGTTTGTCTTTGTCTTTTTTTTTCTGAAAATGTGACAGACGAAAGGGCTTTTAATGTGAGGCTTGCAGGATTTGTGAAAAACTACAATTATACGAGCGACGTTGAAAACGGGGTAATTAATAGGCTAATTATCATATTACCTGAAACTGAAGATTGCAAAACATATTCAAGAAAGGAGTTTTTTCAGAACGAAGACGACAAGATTAGGTTCTCCATTTTATTAAGTGCTGGCAAACCTGTTTTCCTTTTGTATGACAAGGATGGAATATGGCATAACGGTAACGCGAGTGTTATGCCTCCCAGACAGTTGTCTAATTTATTTAAAGAAATTAAGCTTAAAGGTTTATATCACATTTTTGAATGCGGTAATGGTATCTTGGAAAGCGGGCCAAGTCACCACTATATTTTACAAAATGAATTTCACGCAGATAAATTTATAAGAACTGCAAACATCCTCACAAATAGTAAGTACATAGATTTTATTGCTGTTTTTCTGCTGAACTTTATTAACGAAAGTGATAAACGAGTTTATATTGACACGTCAGGGATAGCAAGTCTAGTTTATTCAATAAACAAAATCAAAAATATTTTTACCAGTAGGGCTAACCTTACAATTTTAAGTTTCAATTCATACAGCGGAATAAGCAGTTTGATAAATGATGCATCGACCAAAATCATAATTTCTGCCTCCACGTCTGGCGGCTTAAGTAAAAAATTGATGGAATATGATTTTTTGCCTGACAAAATACTCATTCTATTTTATTTAAACCCGGGAAAACCCACGGTAAAAGTTTTGTGCGATCTATTCGAATTTAATGAAATCAATAAGACTCGTAAATATTCATACTTTACAGTAGAGAATGAAGCCAGTTGCTCTTTTTGCGCTCACTCATCTTATCCTATTAAAATTGTAGGAGAGCAGTTTTTGCCTGAGGAGCTAAGAGTCGATACATTTGGTTTTGACGTCAGTGATAGGCCACTTTGGTTAACTAAATTCGTAAAGGAACATTTCCATCAAGACATTTTTAAGGCGCATCACAATGAGCTAAACAGCGACAGCAATGAAGGCGGTATGCGGAAAAGAGAAGTGTTTATTCACTTTGAAAAAGTCTTTAAGAATATGATAGAGAAGCAGAAGAAGTTAAAACGATTCTTCTCATCTAAACTGCCCAATAAGATTGATGCCTTAATTTATTATCCGGACCAAGGTTCTATTTATCTAAGAGACCTAATAGTTAAACAATACGACAAAAACATATTGAGTGATAACATCATCTCGGATAACGATATAAATCTCAAAAAGAAAAATTTAGAAAACAAGAATATATTGGTAGTGTCTTCTACCATTAATAGCGGTAGGCAACTCGTGGAAACCAGCTTGAAGCTTCGGGAAACTAATTGTAATGGGATTTGCTATTTTATCGGGATATCAAGGACTCCTGATGAGTACACCATTGATATAACAAGAAAGTACATTGGTTTTGACAACGATCTCGGAAAAGATATCAACCCTTTGATAATTGTAGACTCAATTTACGTTTCTGATATTAATATCACCTCAACTTTTACACACGCAAGCGTCTCCTCATGGGAAGACGAACAAAAGATTTTCCAAGAGATAAAAACAGCTGCTCAGAATTCTGAGCTGTTTGATAGTCGAATTAAGGAATTGACCGCAGGTAGTTTGACAGACAACTTATATTGGGGAGATTGCAATAATAATAAGTTACAACTCCGACCAAATTTTGCTTTTTATTTAGGTACTGGGCTAGATAAGGGCAAATCAACCCAGGCGGAAGTTTTTTTCTTAATCAATACGGTTTTGCATAACATTAGAAGGAATCCTAACAAAAAAATTCTGCAATCTGTCTTTCACCGTCACGTAATAGCACCTGAGACTTTCATAATGTATAACGATGGCATCATTCAGGCCAGTATTTTGCGTTCTGCAACTAACATTGAGTTAAACTATAATTTCTTTGGAAACAACTTGAAAATTGCTACTGAGATGCTTAATGTCCTTAAATATGTATTTAATAATTTTAATCATGAAACCGGAGAAGCCACGGTCGAGTTTCTAATAGCACTGTGCACTAAAAGGCTGCAGGTAATCAAAAAAGAGCTTGATACAATAATTCAAAATCTTGAACAAAAAGTGACGACTTCTGATGTAAAAAATAAGGAGTTAATTTTAGCATTGTGCGGGCATATCAAGAAAGACCTAAAAAAGGAATCTAAGTAAGTTTTATACAGCGAAAACAATAAAAAGATGTAGATGGAAGAAAAATTATTCCGGGTTTCGGCCCCCCAATTAGACGAAATTCTAGGTTATGCTTATAAAGTTTTGGACGATGGGTTTATACGTGTTGTGGACTATATGGGGTCCGATGAATCAATCGTGCAGGCTGCCAGAGTATCATATGGAAAGGGAACAAAAATACTAAGCGAAGACAGGGGCTTAATCCGTTATCTTTTGCGGCACATGCATACAACCCCTTTCGAGATGTGTGAGATTAAACTCCACGTTCGTGTACCAATGGATTGCTGGCGGCAGTGGATTAGGCATAGAACAGCTAATGTTAACGAGTATTCCACGCGATATTCACTTGCAATAGATTCCGCACAGAAGACTAAAAAGACCGAATGGAGGAATCAATCTGCAACAAACAAACAAGGCAGCGCAGGGTCTTTAGATGATTCTCTTGGCGCCGCTTTATCCGAAAAGGAAGAACTGTTGCATCAGCAAATAAGAGAAATATATGATGAGAGAATTAAGCATGGCGTGGCAAGAGAGCAGGCCCGAAAAGACCTACCGCTTTCAACATATACAGAGGCCTACTGGAAAATTGATTTGCATAATTTGTTTCATTTCTTAGCATTGAGAATGGATAGTCATGCACAGTTTGAAATCCGTAGCTACGCTGAAATTATTGGGAATGAGATAGTGAGCAAGTGGTGCCCTATAGCCTGGGAAGGCTTTTTAGACTACCGATTAGGAGCATTAAGCCTTTCAAAAATTGAACTAGAATTAATAAAGAAAATTGAGTCTGGTAACAGTAGCGAAATAATCAACTATGCAATTGAAAAGGGATTCATATCTGATTCTGGAGAAATGAAACCAAGTAGGGAACGACAGGAATTTGAGGCCAAATTAAGGAGACTTAATATTTCAGTTCCCTGGAAGGATTCAGTATGACAAGTAACAGAAAATAATGGTAATAAGTCGAGATGCGCTTTTTGCTAAGAAATACTTCAATGGCTTTTTAGAGTCAAAGAGATTTGATTTTCCCTTGTTTCCACAGGGCCCTTTCAATTACAAACAGAAGGAGCAAGAGAATGAAACGAGCATGAAAAACCAGGCGAATTTTATAACGGCCAGGGGACCAGCGTTTGAAACTGCTTCCTTGATTTGCTTTTTGGACAGGGAGGGCGAATCGCCTGCTGATTCAAAAAAGAATTTTATTCTGCTTTAGACGAAATTTCCAGGATTCTTTATAAAATGATAAAAAACCTCGAGCAAAGCCAATGAGAGGAAAGGGAAAGTGACCGAGAGCGGAGAGCAAAACTAATGAATAGAAAAAGAGATAGCACGGAGCTACAACACCCTGTTTCTCATTTTCTTCTAATTATTTTTCTCTTTCCCTTTCTGTTTCTCTCCTCTTTCTCTTTCTGTTTCTGACTCTATTGCCATCTATCCAGTACCAATTTTTTCTTGGCATCGAATTCGGCCTGGGTGATCACTTTGGTATCGAGGAGTGCTTTCAGGTCTTTGAGTTCCGCCGTGAGCTTGGCTTTGTCTACGCTGCTGGCTGCATGTTTTTGCATGGACACATGCATGCTGTCAATCTGTGACTGCAAACGGCCGATCTCCCGGCGCATCTGTGCCAAAGAATCTTTTAGGGGAACACTTTGCATGGAAGAAACTGAGTCCCTGCTCGTCCGCATGGAATCAATCATGACCGGAAGCCGGGCTGGATCATAATCCTGCAAAAAAACCTTGTCCTTAATGGTGGCATACAGGCCATTGTAATTTTTGGAAACAGAATCCAGCTGCGCGGAAAGTGCTGTGTTGACCTTCGTCAACGTATCAATCTGCTCGTCCCTCGGATCTACCTTCTTTTTCTTTTGTGCAAAGGATGGAAGGGTTCCTAAAAGCAATAGAATGACTATTAATTTTTTCATCATCGCCATTGAAAAGTGAAGTAAAATGGTTGCGGTCTATACTTAGGACACAAGCCAGCAGGCGTTTCCGTAACAAATCACTCTTTTCGTGAGCTTTTCAAGTATTCACCTGGTTAAATCTTGTTGAAACATGGCACACCATCCAAAGGATTTAGCATCTTCAGGTGTCGATCATTTGTCCTCTGTCCTCTCTCCTCTTAGCCCTTCGGTCATCACTTCATTTTCCTGTTCGCGGTTCTGATCTCGGTGCTTTTCTTTTCGCTGCTGTTGGTGATCTCAATGGCTGCGCTGATCAGAGCGAGGTGGGTAAAGGCTTGGGGGAAATTTCCAAGGTGCTGGGCCCTCATGCCCAGTTGTTCGGCATAGAGTCCCAGGTGGCTGGCATAGCCCAACATTTTTTCAAAATTCTCTTTGGCTCTTTCCATTTCTCCCGACAAGGCCAGGCATTCTACAAACCAGAAAGAGCACATGGTAAAGGTTCCTTCCTTGCCTTTGAGCCCGTCAATTTCTTTTTGTTGTTCGCGGTAACGGTACACCAGCACATCCGACCTCAGCTCCCGGTCAATGGCTTCCATCGTGCTTTTCCATTTTTCCGAATGAGGGGAGATCATATTGAGGATCGGCATCAGCAGGGCACTGGCATCCAGGTTGTCCGAACCCCTGGATTGGACAAAGGCTTTTTTTTCTTCATTCCAAAAATTTTCGTACACGTCTTCATAAATCTTGCTGCGTATGCCGTGCCATCGCATCAGCTCATAGGGAAAAGAAAAATTATCGGCGATCTTGATTGCCCGGTCGAGCGCTACCCAGCACATCATCCGCGAAAAAAGGAATTCTCTTTTTTCTCCTCTTACCTCCCAGATGCTGTGATCGGGCTCCTGCCAATGCTCAATCACGTACTCCACATATTTCTCGATGATCTTCCAGTACTCGTAAGTGATGTCGCCTCCATGTTTTACAAAAATGTAAATCGTTTCCAGCAGTTCTCCATAGATGTCCATCTGCACCTGCTTGTGCGCGTCATTGCCGATCCGCACCGGTTTTGAATTTTTATAGCCGGAAAGATAATTCAGGCAGCGTTCATCAATGTGGCTGTCTCCATCAATGGAAAACATCAGTTGCAATTCTTCCTGGGCGCTTTGTCTTTTCACCCATTCCAAAAAATGTTGCGCCTCTTCCAGAAAGCCCAGTTGCAAAAAAGCGTGCATGGCAAAGGCTGCATCGCGGATCCAGGTAAACCGGTAGTCCCAGTTCCTTCCCTGTCCTACCGATTCGGGCAGACTGAAAGTTGGCGCAGCGACCATCGATCCATATTTTTCTGAGGTCAGCAGCTTCAGCGTGAGGGCGGACCTCCGCACCACTTCTTCCCAATGGCCTTCATAATTCGACCCCGCAATCCATTGCTGCCAGTATCGGATGGTGGGCTGATACGTCCTCTCTACGAACGAACGCGGCGACTCCCTTGTTTTTTTACCGGCCGCACAAAAAACGAAACAGATATAATCATCTTCCCTGATCTCAAAGCGGGCAGTGACGTTGTTCTTATCCATTTTTAATTCCACTTCCGATTGGAGAATGAGAGAAGGCTGATCTTCTTCCTGTGGAATAAATACAACTCCGTCTTTTTCTTTTTTCAAACGATGTTTGCCCCTAGCATAATTGAACCGTGGAGCGCAGGAAAGTTTATAATTGATCCTGCCTCTGATGGTGGATACTCTTCTTATCACAGCCGGACTTTCTTCCAGGGGCATATAGTCAATGATTTCAGCAATGCCTTCATCGGAAAAAAAACGCGTCACCAGCACATTCGTATCGGGCAGGTAGAGTTGTTTGGTGACCATGTTCTTCATTTGCGGAGAAATGGAAAACCATCCACCTTTTTTTGTGTCGAGGAGTTTGCAGAAAACAGAGGGCGAATCAAAATCGGGGAAGCACATAAAATCGATGGAGCCCGAAAGCGATACCAGTGCGATGGTTTGAAGATTGCCTATGATTCCATAGTCTTCTATTGGGAGGTAGTCTTCTGCCGGGTGATGTTCCTTCATTGCCGGGTAAAATTTTCTTTCATGGATCAAAGCAATAACGAGGCCATCGCTTCAGACCTGATCGGCATCATTTCCAATAATAAAACGGATCGCCGGTTTGCGGAACGAGTTGTTTTGCAAACTCTTCTTTTGGCCGTCTTCGAATAGGTATGACTGTTGCCTGCGTTTGGAAAATACCAACGCCCAATGCCAGATTCCGGGGAGAAGTTTCTCCACCATACATCTTTTTCTGTCCAACCACGAAAAATGGAGGGGCCATTTAACAAAAAATTTTTTAAGACCTGGAACTCTAGCTGACACGCCTGTGGATTGAACTGTTCTCAAAAAATTCTCCACTTCATTTGCACCAATTTTTCTTTTTGTCACCACCGGGGTATCGTTTTTGTGGAAATAAGAAAAAAACATGTTGCTGTTTTGGAGAAGTCTGCTGAAGATCTCTCCTGATATTCCCTATCAGTCCGTTCTTCATTCTTCTTCGCGACAAGCCGAACAGATCAATCGGGTTACGGTTTATTTTTTTTATGCTGCTGCATTTATATTTCTGGTGGTTTGCATCAGTACTGCCTTTGTGATCTTCAAATTCAGGGATGGACATAGCGAGGAAAAAAACCTGAGTAAAAAATGGGAGATCTTGATGATAGGGATTCCGAGCCTTCTGGTGGCCATTTTTTTGTACCTCAATATCAGCACCATCAGCCAGGTGGAACCAGAGGTAAGAGGACAAGTGCCAGACCTAGTGATCACCGCACACCAGTGGTGGTGGCAGGCCAGCTATCCCTCCGGAGTGATTGCTGCCAATGAGATCCATGTTCCTTCCGGAAAAAAAATTCTGATGAAGCTGGTGACAGCCGATGTCATTCACGACTGGTGGGTGCCGCAGTTGGGAAATAAAATGGATATGGTGCCGGGCCAGGATAATTATTTGTGGCTCGAGATTCCGAATGCCGGAAATTATTATGGCATCTGCAGCGAATTTTGTGGCGCACAGCACGCACATATGCGCATCAAACTGATTGCGGAACCACAGCGTGATTTTGATCTTTGGCAAAGCCATCAACTACCATCATCTGCAAACGCTGGATGGAATAGCGGGGCAGAATTATTTATGAACAAGACCTGCGGCAACTGTCATAGGATCAGTGGCACGCCGGCACAGGGCATGATCGGTCCCGATCTAACGCACCTGGGTAGCCGCGAAACGTTGCTGGCAGGTTTGATGGAAAACAACTTCGCGAATCTTGAAACCTGGATCCGTCACCCGCAGGAAATAAAGCCTGGCTCCAATATGCCCGATTTCCATCTGGATGACAGTACCGTAAAAGCCATCAGTGCTTACCTCTATAGTTTGAAATGAAAGCAATTCTCTTAGATAACATCGAACACGACCTGCCGGTTGCCCATCGGGACCGGACGCTTTTGTACTGGCTGTCTACAGTAGATCATAAAGCAATCGGAAAGCTTTACCTCGTGACCTCCCTCCTTTTTTTTGTAGTGGGAGGCGGCGAGGCTTTGCTCATGCGCACGCAACTCGCCATTGCCAACAATCATTTCCTTCCGCCCGATGCCTACAACCAGATCTTCACCATGCACGGTGTGACTATGATCTTCTTTGTGATGATGCCTGCATTTCTTGGACTCACGGTTTATTTTATTCCACTGATGATTGGTGCCAATGAAATGGCCTTCCCCAGATTGAATGCATTTTCTTTCTGGATCACTTTCATGGGCGGACTCCTGCTCTATTTTAGTTTTGCTGCAGGCGGCGCCGCGAATGCCGGATGGTTCAACTATGCTCCATTGAATGAAGACAACTATTCCAACACTCCGGGAATTGATTATTATGCCATGGGATTATTGCTTGGCGGAATTGGAAGTGTAACAGCAGCCATCAACATCGTAGTGACCGTTATTACAATGCGGGTGGAGGGCATGACGCTGCGAAGACTGCCCCTGTTTGTATGGATGGCACTTGTGAATGGATTTCTGATCATCGCGGCGTTTCCTTCACTGAATGCAGCACTCAGCATGCTATTGCTGGATCGCATCATGCATGCGCATTTTTTTAATTCTACAGTCACCAGTTCTGCGCTGCTTTGGCAACACCTGTTCTGGATGTTCGGACATCCTGAAGTGTACATCCTGATCCTTCCCGCTTTTGGAATTTATTCTGAAGTGTTCCAGGTTTTTTCACAGAAAAAAATCTTTGGTTATGTTTTCGTTGCCGCTTCCACAGTAGCCATTGGCCTGCTTTCATTTGGTGTTTGGATGCACCATATGTTCGCAACAGGCATGGGCAATACCGTAAATAGTTTTTTCGCTGCCAGCAGCATGCTGATCGGGGTTCCCACCGGAATAAAAATTTTTAACTGGATCGGAACGATGTATGGAGGCAAGGTGCGGTTGACCACGTCCATGCTTTTTGCCGTAGCCTTTTTAATTGAATTTACCATTGGAGGATTGAGCGGCATTGGATTCAGCATCGTACCCATAGACTGGCAATTGACCGATACCTATTTTGTAGTGGCACATTTGCACTATGTGTTTGTAGGAGGCTCCCTGTTCTCCGTATTCAGCGCTCTTTTTTACTGGTATCCAAAAATCACCGGAAGGCAATTGAACGAGCGGCTGGGTAAATGGTTCTTCTGGCTTTTTGTGGTTGGATTCAACCTTACATTTTTCTTGCAGCATTTCCTGGGCCTCATGGGGATGCCTCGAAGGGTGTACACGTATCAGGATGTTCCTTATTACACGGTGTTGAATCTGTTCTCCACTTCGGGTGCCTTTCTGATGGGAATATCAGTGCTGGTGCTGTTCTACAACATGGTCCAGACAGGCAGGCAGGAAAAATTACAAAACAAAGATCCCTGGAACGCATTTACACTGGAATGGTATGCATCCGCACCGCCCGATGAACGAAATTTTGTGGATGTACCGATAGTGCAAAGCAGAAGAGCGTTTTGGGACCTGAAGCATCCGGAGAATCCAGATCATGATTAAATGAGGATGATGTCTAAACTGATGATGAAATTAACCATAGGATCAGAAGCAGTTTTTTTTATCTGCCTGTTGGTAGCCTACCTGTATTTCTGGAGAGCCGGAAATTTTCAGAAGGAGGCAACGGAACATCTGCATATTAAAACCACAGCTTTATTCAGCATCGCACTCCTGTCCAGCAGTTTTACTTTCTACATGGCAGAACGAAGAGAAAGAAAACAACAGGGCTCAGGAAAGATCTGGCTCCTGGTGACCATTTTGCTGGGACTGATCTTTTTATCCGGACAGGGTCATGAATATTACCGTTTGATTGAAGAAAAATTGTTGATCAGCAAAAATGAATTTGGCTCGAGTTTCTATACCCTCACCGGATTCCATGGACTTCATGTATTGATTGGATTGATCATTCTATGCATTGCATTTTCGCTGATCTGGAAGGGAACTGTCAAAAACAATATATCGCTTCTTCAAACCATTGGCATTTATTGGCATTTTGTAGATATCGTCTGGATTTTTGTTTTCACCACCATTTATGTATTGCCCTATCTCGTATGAAACATTTGATCTCATATTGGCAAGCTGATTTGTCTTCGGTCCTTGTTTGTTCCCTGGTCTTCGCGTTTTTGATCTATACCAAAAATGTGCAAAAGAAAAGCGGGATCGCCATTCTGTTTTTACTGGCCCTTTGTTTTTTTTCTCCCCTGCAGGTATTGTCTGCCCATTATCTTTTTTCCGCGCACATGGTGGTGCATGTGCTCCTGTTGCTTTGTGTTGGGCCGCTCCTTATCGCCAGTTTTTCGCCACAGAAAAAGAAGGGGAATACTCTTTTTCTCTTTTTGAAACACCATTTTCTTTTGGCATGGCTGGCAGGTGTGGGTGTCATGTGGTTCTGGCATCTTCCGATTGTGTTTAACGGAGGCATGATGATGATGCACAACAATGGGTTTCATTTGATGTCGGTCATCGAGCCATTGAGTTTGATCATTGCGGGAATGTTTTTCAGTTCTCCCATCATTCATCCAAACACCAATTACCGGATTGAACCGCTTTCAGGCGTGGTGTATCTTTTTACGGCCTGCATCGGATGTTCTTTGCTGGGAGTGCTCATTAGTTTTGCTCCCGTGAACACCTACCACCATTTTCTTTCTATGCATGATAACACTGGTATCAATCAAATCATTCTGAATAACTGGAAACTTAATCCTTCAATCGATCAGCAGGCAGCAGGATTGATCATGTGGGTGCCCTGCTGTCTGATCTATGTTTCATGCGCCATGTTCTTACTGGTGCAATGGTTCCATACCAAAGAGGACAAGATTGCTTATATAAATCATTGATATGAATGAAGAAATCAAAAAGGAAGACCTGCAAGTATGGGTAAAAGCAAAACCGGAAATCCTGCCCCGTCCCACTTATATGCCCTTCCTGTTGGCCCTGTCTTTCGTGTTGATGGCCTGGGGTCTGCTTGCCACCTGGATCCTTTCTGTTACAGGATTGATTGGTTTAATGATTTCACTTCATGGATGGATAAAAGAAATGTTGCATGATCCCGCAGAATGAAATAGACAGAAGAAAATTTTTGGTGCGTTTGAGTTTGCTGGCTGGTACTGTTCCAGCCTTGGTGGTTGCTGTGCCCATACTCAGCGCCCTGCTGGGACCATTATTGCAAAAACAAAAACAGGAATGGAGACGCGTGGCCAACCTTTCGGACATTGCTGTAGGTGAAACCAAATTGATCACCTATGTCAATGCCGACCCGCTTCCCTGGGCAGGTGTAACAGCAAAATCTGCAGCCTGGCTGCGCAGGGAAAGTGAACAGCTATTCGTTGCCTTCTCGGCACACTGCACGCACCTCGGATGCCCGGTGCGATGGGAAGCAGGTGCGCAACTATTCATGTGTCCCTGTCATGGCGGTGTGTATTATAAAGATGGATCTGTAGCAGCGGGACCGCCACCCAAATCACTGAATAAAATTGAAGTGAGGGTCAACAAAAACAATGTTGAAATCAGAACGGCACCGGTACCCATTACTACCATCACTGAATGATGAAATGGTTGAAAAAAACAGGAAGATGGATCAATGATCGAAGCGGCTTTACCGAAATGATGAGGCCTTTGATGGACCATCCTGTTCCTCCGGGATCCAAATGGGCATATGTGTTTGGAAGCGCTACTTTGTTTTGCTTTATTCTCCAGATAGCAACGGGCATAGGGTTGGCTCTTTTGTATCAGCCCTCTTCCGACAAAGCATTTCAGTCATTGCAATACATTACTTACCAGGCGAAGATGGGAAAGCTCCTGCGCGGTATTCATTTTTTTGGGGCCTCCGGAATGATCATGATGGCGGGCCTTCACATGATCCGGGTGTACATCACTGCTGCTTATAAATATCCGCGCGAAATGGGATGGATCAGTGGTGTTGTGTTGCTGATACTGACCATTGCCATGGGTTTCACCGGCCAACTCTTGCGATGGGACAACAATGGTGTGTGGTCGGCTGTGGTGGCTGCGGAGCAATTGGGAAGAATACCTTTCATTGGAAAATTCTTTGCCCGGCTTTTGCTGGGTGGTGATACTTTAGGCGGACAAAGTCTCAGCCGCTTTTTTTCCTATCATGTTTTTCTGATTCCATCACTCCTTTTTATTTTCATTGGTTTTCATCTCTGGCTCGTGGTGCGCAACGGCATTTCTGAACCACCCCGTTCTGGACACCTGGTTGATCCGGCAACGTACCGGCAATGGTATCGGAACATGCTTCGACAGAGTGGAGTTCCTTTCTGGCCTTATGCAGCCTGGCGCGATGCCTTGTTTGGTTCCATCATCATCATTTTGATCTTTGTATTGGCGGTTTCCTTTGGCCCGCCTGCATTAACCAGTCCTCCCGATCCTTCCAATGTATCGGCATCGCCGCGGCCCGACTGGTATTTATTGTGGATCTATGCCCTGTTTGCTTTGATGCCGCGTCAAATAGAATCCTATGCCATGTTCTTTGGGCCACTCCTCGTTTTTTTTCTGCTCTTTGCCCTTCCATTTATTTCAAACAAAGGAGAGCGAAGTCCACTCAAGCGTCCCTGGAGTATTGTGGCCAGTTGTTTTGTGATCGTGCTGGTCATATCGCTTCTGGTCGCGGGCAATCAGTCAGCCTGGTCTCCGAGCTTTCATTCCACCAAACTTTCAGCTTCTTCCATTCCAGTTACCGATACACTGGCATCTTCAGGTGCGGTGTTATTTCAACAAAAAGCCTGCTTGTATTGTCATAAGATAGATGGACGGGGTGGAGATGTAGGACCTGAGCTCTCGCATGTAGCCAGCAAACTAAACGAACAGCAAATGATCATTCGCATTGTGAACGGCGCGCAGAACATGCCTGCTTATGGAGGCTCCTTAACAAATAGCGAACTCACCCGGCTTGTTTCATTTTTAAAGACAAGAAAATGAATTGAAAAAAATAAATAAAAATTGTAGTGGAACGATGTTTGAAGCTGATATCATACTTCCTCAACAGCCACACCTCGACCTCTACACCTTCAAAATGAGGACAAGCTGTGATCAAAGGGTTTCAGGCAAGATAGGGTTGATCCTGAATGAAGCTTATTAAAACTGCAGCCCACCGCTATTAAAACAAAACATATGGCACAGACAGTCGCAGAATTTGCTATGGATCGCCTGCATGAATGGGGCATCAAAAGAATTTTCGGTTACCCGGGTGATGGCATCAATGGATTCATGTCGGCGCTCAGACATAGAGAAGATAAAATACAATTTGTGCAAACCAGGCACGAAGAAATGGCCGCCTTCATGGCCTGCGCACATGCTAAATTCACAGATGAAGTGGGTGTGTGCATGGCCACATCGGGTCCGGGAGCGATCCATTTATTGAATGGATTGTACGATGCGAAGATGGACCACCAGCCGGTTGTGGCTATAGTTGGTCAACAGGCCAGGGCAGCACTGGGGGGAAATTATCAGCAGGAGGTTGATCTGATATCCCTTTTTAAAGATGTGGCCGGAGAATATGTGCACATGGCTTGTGAACCTTCTCAAACCAGGCACCTGATCGATCGTGCAATCCGGATTGCACTGGCGAGAAAAACAGTGACCTGCATTATATTTCCAAATGATGTACAGGAACTGGATTATGAAGAACCCAAACGCATGCATGGCACCGTGCATTCCAGCGTCGGTTATCTCGCACCAAGAATTCTTCCCCAACAACAAGACATCGAAAAGGCCGCGATTCTTTTGAACCAGGGCAAAAAAGTAGCGATGCTTGTAGGAGCGGGTGCAAAAAATTGTGAAGAAGAAATCATTGAGGTGGCAGATCTCCTGGGCTGCGGAGTCGCCAAAGCATTGTTGGGAAAAGCCGTATTGCCGGATGATCTTCCTTTTGTTACTGGTTCCATTGGCTTGCTGGGAACGGGTCCCAGCTGGGAAATGATGACTGATTGCGATACATTGCTGATGGTAGGATCCAGTTTTCCTTATTCAGAGTTTCTTCCCAAAGAAGGCCAGGCAAAATCTGTTCAGATCGATATTGACGGAAGCATGCTCGGCATCCGCTATCCCATTGACATCAATCTCCAGGGCGACAGCAAATCCACACTGCAGGCTTTGATCCCCTGCCTGAAAAGAAAAGAAGACCGGAGCTGGAGAAAGACTATCGAAGAAAATATCGACAAGTGGTGGAAGATTCTGGATGCGAGGGCGCACAACAGCGCTAATCCCATCAATCCACAATACGTATATCATGAACTATCCAAACGTCTTCCGGATCATTGCATACTTTCTGCGGACAGTGGATCTACGGCCGCCTGGTTTGCCCGTGACCTCAAAATCAGAAAGGGCATGAAGGCTTCTCTTTCTGGAAACCTGGCAACCATGTGCCCGGGCATGCCTTACACCATCGCAGCAAAATTTGCCTATCCCGACCGTGTGGCGATTGGACTGATTGGTGATGGCGCCATGCAAATGCTGGGCATTAATGGATTGATCACGGTATCCAAATATTGGAAGACCTGGAAGGATCCACGCATGATCATTCTTGTGCTCAACAACCGCGACCTCAACATGGTGAGTTGGGAACAAAGAGTGATGGTAGGCGATGCCAAGTTCGATACTTCACAGGACGTTCCCGATTTTGCCTACGATGAATATGCAAAATTGCTGGGGCTGGAAGGCATCCGCATCGATAACGAGGCAGATGTGCAGGATGCACTGGATACCGCGATGGTTGTACAAAAACCAGTGGTGTTGAATGTTTACACTGACCCGAGTGTGCCGATGACCCCACCACATGTGAACATCAAAGAGATGAAATCATTCGCCTCCGCTATTTTCCACGGTGACTCCGACTCCTGGGACATGGTGAAGCAAACAGCCAAAGATGTATGGGCCGAATATTTCCCTGAGAAGAAATAAAGGGGGAATAACGGTCTTAGCTAGCCGAAATAAAATGATAGACACCGATGCCGATAAGATCACCGAATGTATTCCTGTTGACAAGCTGACGGTATCAGCTTATACAATTCCCACGAGTTCACCGGAAGCAGATGGTACGCTGGATTGGAACAGTACAACGCTGGTATTGGCAGAATTGGAAGGAGGCGGAAAAAAAGGAATTGGCTATACCTATGCGGATGAAACAACCGCGCATTTTATTCATCGAAATCTGAAAGAACAGGTTCTTCATTCCAATGTTTTCGATATTCAGGGCACGGCATCATCACTATTCCGGCTGATCAGAAATAGTGGAACCTGCGGCATTGCAATGATGGCTGTGTCAGCCATCGACACTGCGCTCTGGGACCTGAAATCAAAGCTCCTCGAGCTGCCCTTGTGTAAACTGATTGGACAGGTTCACCAATCCATGCTGCTTTATGGAAGCGGAGGTTTTACTTCTTACAAAAAACATCAGTTGCAGGAACAGTTTTCCCACTGGGCCGAACAGGGCATTCGTTATATGAAGATGAAAGTGGGAACACATCCGGAAAAAGACCTGGACCGGGTGAAAGAAGCACGCAGCGTTTTAGACGACCACATTCAACTGATGATCGATGCCAATGGCGCGTACACAGCCAAACAGGCATTGCAGATTGCTGAACAGGTAACCCGGTACCATGTTACCTGGTTTGAAGAACCAGTTTCTTCCGACAACCTTCCGGGATTGCATTTTATTCGCGAGCATGCGCCGGCACAAATGAATATCGCTGCAGGAGAATATGGATACAACCTTCCATATTTTGAAGCCATGCTTCGTGCAGGTTCTGTAGATGTGCTGCAGGCTGATGCTACGCGATGCGGAGGAATCACTGGATTTTTGAAGGCGGGATTTCTGGCAGAGGCTAATGAACTTCCATTTTCATCGCACTGTGCACCGGCTCTTCATCTTCATGTTGCTCTTGGTCTGCCTTCATTTTTTGTGTCCGAATATTTTCATGATCATGTACGCATCGAACAAATGTTGTTTGAAGGAGTGGCCAGTCCAAAAGACGGAATGCTCTACCCCGATCTCACGAGGCCAGGACTGGGAATTGAATTCAGGCACCAGGATGCGGAAAAATTTCAATGCTAAACTTTTTCATCATGTCAACACAGCATACAAAAGAAAAATGGCAAGACAGTAAAGTAAAATCAGCAGGCAAAGAAACAGCAGCGCAGAAAAAAATAAGTCCATCCATTGCCGATGCAAAACAGATGGACACCCGATTTCAGACGCCCCATTCAAAAAATGTTCCTGTGATCTCCTTGGAACGCGACCTGAAAAAAAAGATCAGCGGGGAAGTAAGGTTCGATGAAGGCAGCCGCGCACTCTACTCTACCGATGCTTCCAACTACCGCCAGATACCGATTGGGGTGGTGCTTCCCAAAACGGAAGAAGACATCATTCAGACCATCAACATCGCCCGTAAATATGGTGCACCCATTTTAAGTCGTGGAGGCGGCACTTCACTTGCCGGCCAATGTTGCAACGTAGCAGTGGTGATGGACATGAGCAAATACTATAATCAGGTACTGCATATTGACAAGGAAAAAAAACTGGTGACCATTCAACCGGGTATTGTTCTCGATGAAATGCGCCACACCACGGAAAAAGAAGCAGGACTGACGTTTGGCCCTGATCCGGCTACACACGACCACTGCACACTGGGTGGAATGCTCGGAAATAATTCCTGTGGTGTACATTCTGTGATGGCGCAGTTCTTTGGATATGGTGCCCGCACTTCCGATAACACGGAAAGCCTTACCATCATTACCTATGATGGAATCAAAATGAAAGTCGGTCCAACCTCCGACCAGGAATACGATCAGATCCAAAAAGAAGGCGGGCGCAAAGCAGAAATTTACCGGAGAATGCGTGAGCTCCGGGACAAGTATGCGGATCTGATCCGCGCAAAATTTCCAAAAATTCCCAGGCGTGTTTCCGGCTACAACCTTCCAGCCCTGCTTCCTGAAAATGGATTCAACGTAGCGCACGCACTGGTTGGATCTGAAAGCACTCTGGTCACAATTACTGAAGCCACGGTCAGACTCGTGACGACACCAAAACTGAGAAGTCTGCTGGTGCTGGGTTATTCAACACTGCCTGATGCAGGATATGCGGTGCCGGAAATTATGAAACACCAACCCATTGGACTGGAAGGCATCGATGATCTGCTCATAGAATTCATGAGAAGAAAAGGTTTGAACATCCAGGACCTTCCACTTCTTCCTAAAGGCAATGCCTGGTTGATGGTAGAATTTGGAGGCGAAAGCAAAGAAGATTCGGACAACAAAGCCAAAAGGCTTATCGACGAATTGAAGAAAAAAAATCAGCCCCCCACAATGAGTTTGTTTGATGATCCGGAACAGGAACAAAAACTATGGAAGATCCGTGAATCAGGACTGGGCGCAACAGCATGGGTGCCCGGCGAGCCCAATGGAGGTCCTGGATGGGAAGACAGTGCAGTTGATCCAAAGAACGTGGGCGATTATCTGAAAGACCTCCGCGCATTGTTCGACAAATATGGATACAAGCCCTCCATTTATGGACATTTTGGACAGGGTTGCATTCACTGCCGCGTGGGGTTTGATTTTTTGACGAAGGATGGAATTGAAAAATACAAACAGTTCACCATTGAAGCGGCACACCTCGTGGTAAAATATGGCGGCTCTCTTTCCGGTGAGCATGGTGATGGACAGGCAAGAGGAGATCTTCTCCCCATCATGTTTGGAGAGGAATTGGTGGAAGCCTTCCATGAATTCAAATCCATTTGGGATCCCCAGTGGAAAATGAATCCGGGCAAGATCGTCAACACTTATGGACAAACCAATGATCTGCGGCTCGGTACCGATTATCATCCTCCGAAATTAAAAACACATTTTAAATTCCCGAATGACGCCTATAGCTGGGAAAGAGTGACACTGAAATGCGTTGGTGTAGGAGAATGCAGGAGGCATGAAGGTGGCGTGATGTGTCCCAGTTACATGGTTACACGCGAAGAGATGCACAGTACAAGAGGGCGTTCACGTCTTTTATACGAAATGCTTCAGGGCGATATCCTAAAAGGCGGATGGAAAGATGAACATGTAAAAGAAGCACTTGATCTTTGTCTGGCATGCAAAGGCTGTAAAAGCGATTGTCCGGTGAACGTAGATATGGCTACGTATAAATCTGAATTTCTTTCCCACTATTATGAAGGAAGAATGCGTCCACGAACGGCCTATGTGTTTGGATGGATATACTGGTGGAGCCGCATTGCATCGCTGATGCCTGGACTTGTCAATTTTTTGATGCATGCGCCGCTGGTTCGCAACATTACGAAGGCCCTTGCAGGAATTGCCCCACAGCGAACGATGCCCCGGTATGCAGAGCGAACTTTCAAAAGCTGGTTTGCAGAAAGAGAAAAAACAGGGAGCAAACCGCCAGAAATGAAATCAGAAAAGAAACTCATACTGTGGGCTGATACCTTCAACAATTATTTTTTTCCGCAAACGCTGGTTGCAGCCGTAGAAGTACTGGAAGCAACCGGATATGAAGTCATCGTTTTGAAGAAATCACTTTGCTGCGGACGCCCGCTCTATGATTTTGGCATGCTGAACACGGCGAAAAAAATGCTGGTCCAAATCATGGATGCCCTGCACGATGAGATCAGGGACGGAGTTCCTATTGTTGGCCTGGAACCCAGCTGCGTTGCGGTTTTCAGGGATGAACTGCCCAATTTGTTTCCGGATGATGAACAGGCAGCCCGTTTGTCAAAACAGGTATTTACGCTCGGCGAATTCCTGGATAAAAAGGTGCCTGACTTTAAAATACCTCAATTGAACAAAAAAGCGATTGTGCACGGACATTGTCACCATCGTTCGGTGATGGGCACCGGAAGTGAGAAAAATATTTTGAAGAAAACCAAACTGGATTTCGAGATCCTGCCTACTACCTGCTGTGGAATGGCCGGATATTTGGTTATGAAAAAGGAAGTCATTATGAAGTGTCCGTCAAGGCGGGAGAGCATAGTCTGTTGCCTGCAGTGCGTGACGCCGATCATCAAACCCTCATCATCAGTGATGGATTTAGTTGCCGGGAACAGATAGCACAGGAGACAAATCGCAAAGGAATGCACCTGGCGCAGGTGTTGCAGATGGCGCTCAGGGAAAAAGATGGCGCAAATGTTTGTGAGCTTCCTGAAAAGAAATATGTGGACGGAATGAGTTTGAAGAATCCACACAAGACCAGAAACAACCTGTTCTTGCTGGGAGTGGCACTAGTTGGAATTGCATTCTTCCTGATGAAAAACAAAAGAAGAAATATTTTTTCGTAATCCATTTACTATTCATTTTCTATGCACTACAAGCTTTTGAACGGTATCGGTAATGCCAGCTATGCGCTGGTGTTCGAATCGGGCGACGAAGTGATGGGCATTCTGGAAAATTTTGCGAATGAACATTCCTTGAAAGCGGCCCATTTTACAGCCATCGGCGCATTCAGCAGCGTTGACCTGGGCTATTTTGATTTTTCCATCAAGGACTATAAAAAAATTCCGGTAAAAGAGCAGGTGGAAGTGCTTTCATTAATAGGCGACGTAGCACTTTATGGAGATCAATCAAAGATCCATGCACATGCAGTGCTGGGCAAATCGGACGGTTCCACTTGCGGAGGCCATTTGATGAAAGCCGTGGTACACCCCACGCTGGAATTGATCCTGGAAGAAGCGCCTGGATATCTGCAACGGAGAATGGACCAGGAAACCGGACTTCCCCTGATAGAGATTGAAGAGAAGGAACATCATTGATTGAAGTAATAATTTTCCGGCGTCTTCACTACTCCTGCCTTTGCCTGCTTATCGGAAGAAGGAAGAATACATATCGCCCTAAAATTTTCTGCTATTTGGCTTTTGTCCTGTTTTGAAAGGATGGATTTGAGGCATGATCATTCACTTCATTTTAAGAAAAGACTCAGACTATCTTTTTTTCATGAAACCTCCGCCAGCTCTATTGGTGATGTTTCTGAATCAACGCCTCTGCCAGGGCCTGCCACTGGAGCTTTGAAAGTCCATGTTTGGCGCCGAGTCCAACGATGGCATTCCGCACCTTATCAATGGGTTCTTTGGTTTCTTCATTCGCTTCAATGTTGCGGTCATAGATGGCAGCCGTCAGTTTTTTTCCGTCCCTCGTAATTTCAAAAGTGCTGGTTGATTTTTCTGAAAAGAAATGCGCCGTGTGCGGGTTGTTCGCTTTTGGGTCAGATGCCGGCCGAACACGCAGGGCAATGCTGTCCACTCCATTTTCATGGACTTCTCTGATCTCTTCAACGGCTGCCCAATCGTATCCTCTTCCTGCATGGCTGCCCGGGCCCACGATATCGATGCGAAAATGATCACCGTTTTGTGCTGCACGGTCTACTTCTTTGCCCTCGTTATCGGTAAGCTGAAAATCTGCACTGAGCTTACCCGTTATATGCTTCCAGTTATGCACAAAGAGCAATCGCTGTCGTGCGATTTCATAAAATTGTTTGGCTTCTTCCTCACCAGAAAGTTCAATGAATGCACAGGCAGTGATCTCTTTTCCTTCCACCTGGGAAGGAACCAGTCCTGTATAATTTTTTTCCTGCATGATGCATTCAGATAAAATCTTGTGCCATTATTCATAGTCATTGTTGCCTGAGCTGTCACAAGCATTCAAGCTCAGGTACGGGTTTTATTGCTATATTTAGTCTCTCCTTACTCCTTGGACCTGCTTTCGTGCGCACCATTCTTATTTTTTATTTTTTAAATCAAACCAAAATGAAGCATCGTTTTCTTCCACTGCTGTGTGCAACAGCTTTCTTATTCATGTTCAGTTCTTGCGGCTCCAGCGACAATTCGTCGAGTTCTGCTACCGCATCTGCCGACACCACATCCAACCCTGCTCCTGTAACTCCAGCTGCACCTGCCAGCACCATCGTCACTACGCCCACCAACATGCTTACTGTACGCCATGAGGTTTCCAACTATGAGCAATGGAAAACTAGTTTTGACGGACATGATACCGCAAGAGTGGCAAAAGGTGTTCATAGCTATGTCATTGGTCGTGGCGTAATGGACTCCAATGACGTGTCCGTTACTTTTAAGATAGATGATGTGGCCAAAGCCAAATCATTTGTAGCTGACCCTAGTCGGAAACAAGCCATGCAAAAAGCTGGCGTCAAAGGCAAACCAACCATGAATTTCACTACAATGGTTTGGATGGACACCGCCAAAACCAATTCGGACATCAGGTCAAGAACTACGTTTATGGTAAAGGATTTTGATGCCTGGCGCAAATCTTTTGAAAGCCAGAAACAGGCAAGAACGGACAATGGACTTGCCGACCGCGCCTTTGGTTACGATATTGACAATCACAACAAAGTAACCCTAGTAGTAGTGGTCAATGACACAGCGAAAGCAAGGGCTTTTTGGAATTCTGATCAGCTCAAACAAATGCGTGCCCAGTCAGGTGTGACCAGCCAGCCGGAACGATTTGTCTATCGGGTAGTGCAGCGATACTAATAAATGCTTTTAAAAAAAGATGGAGCCGTCTTCATCTTTTTTTTATCGGTGAACTGAAATAATCTAATGCTGAAATTAAAATATCTGGATCATCATTTCCTTTCAATCAGCTCTTTTCAATACGGTTGACTTTTCATCTTTATAAAAAAAGCTGAGTGCACCGCTGGGACATTTTTTTACCTGCATCACAATTGCTTCTGTCCCTGACCCTTCCAAGTTGATCCAGGGTCGTTTGCGTGGATCGAATACTTCAGGAAGTCCTGTGGATTCTTTCCAGCAAATAGTGGAATGTATGCATAGGGAAGGTTTCCAGACAATGGTTACTTCTCCGTTGCTGTATGTTTTTTGAATATCCTTTTCCATTTTCATTTTTTTGAATGAATGAACTAAATACTGTGAAGGATCCGGATTGTTATTCGCTCAGGCAAATAAATAGAACAAGCTATGAGCGTCTGGTTATGAGTAATTAGCGGCAGACCTTCAACGCACTCAGTTTTGATTTCCTTATCGAATATATTCATGGACCATCAAAACTTTTGCGTCTGCGTCTTCGCTGTCTTTGCCGTTGATTGATGAAATGGTCCGGATAAAATTTCGATGGATCTGAATAGGGAGAAGGAATAGATAATTGAAGCTATGGAATTTACAAATAGTAAAAAAATACCGGATGCTCTTTCACCGCGACGGCCTTTGTCTGTTGGTCACCGATTTGTCTGGTTGTAGGGAAATGACTAATTTAAGCCACCTAACGCTTCAAAAAGACATCACCTGATCTAATCCTAGGGATGCAAATCTCCAGCTGAACAAGTATGATAAACCCCAACTGATTTCCGGAGGAAGACCAACCGGTATAGTGGATATGTCCTGCCTGATACATGCATGATTTTCAGATGGGATGTCCTCTTACTGATGCACCCAATGAAATGTATCATGCATGAAATCATCCGGTTAATGGAACCAATTATTAAAGAGGAATTATTGCAAGGATCGGAAGGCCCGAAAAATAAAACGCCTCTGCCATCTGGAGAAGACAGGCAGTGGCTTGAAAAATTTAATGATACTGCAAAGAACTATAACCAGGATGGAAATATCGTTGATCTTTTTCGCGAGCAGCTATTGCGCTCGCCCGTAGCGACCGCCCTCATGAGTGAAGAAGAGGAGATCAATTATCAGCAACTGGAAAACCGTTCCAACCAGCTTGCACACTATTTAATAGATAAAGGGACCGGAAAGGATTCATTGATTCCGATTTGTACAACCAGGAGCATCCCGATGGTGGTTTGCATGCTGGCCGTGCTCAAAGCCGGTGCAGCCTACGTTCCCATAGATCCGGACTATCCTGCAGAAAGCACCCGGTATAAATTTGATGACACGAATTCACTGCTCGTACTAACGGACAAGCGCAGCCGGCATAAGATCCCTGATAAAAAATCTGCGGTCATTATTGAAGTAGATGGCAACTGGCCAGAGATCAGTAATTCATCTGCTTTAGCTCCTGATGTCATCATTCAGCCCAGGCAATTGGCTTATGTCATTTATACTTCCGGTTCTACAGGCAGGCCGAAAGGAGTGATGATTGAACACCGGGCACTCTATGTCTTTATCCGCTGGTGCATGGAAGAATTTTCTCCGGAAAGCTTTGACATTGCCTATGCGCTCACCTCTACTTGTTTCGACCTTTCGGTGTTCGAAATATTTTTTCCGCTTTGCATTGGAAAAAAAATCAGGATCATCGAAAGCGCCCTCGAAGTGGAAAAATATCTTTATTCCGACACGAGAGTTCTGATCAATACAGTTCCTGGCGTGATCGACGGACTGCTTAAAAGAAAGGTGAGTCTCGCATCTGTAACGGTGATCAATATGGCAGGAGAACCAGTTTCAAGTCAGCTCGTACAGCAACTGGACACGGATCGCCTGGAAGTACGCAATCTTTATGGGCCTACAGAAGACACTACGTACAGCACGGTTTTTCGCCTCAAAAAAAACAAACCGGTTTTGATTGGACAACCGGTAAGCAATACCAGAATTTATATTCTGGACGAAAACCAAAAACTTCTTCCCCCTGGTGAGACCGGAGAGATTTGCATTGCAGGCGAAGGATTGGCAAGAGGTTATTTGAACCAGGAGAAACTGACAACCGAAAAATTTGTTCCTGATCCTTTCGACCAGAATCATTCTTCACGAATGTATCGAACAGGTGATATTGGAAGATGGCTGCCAGATGGAAACCTTGAGTATCTGGGAAGAATGGACGACCAGGTAAAGATCCGTGGATACCGGATTGAGCTGGCAGAAATTGAATATGCACTGGAGGCATGCACCGGAGTTCGAAAAGCCATTGTGAGTTGCCTGACAGATTCGTCGGGAAATAAAAGACTCGTCGGTTTTATCCTTCCTGATGGAGAATTCAATAAAGAAAAGATCAACAGTCAACTCAGAGATAAATTGCCCGAATACATGGTGCCTTCCCTGCTGGTGAAGCAGGAATCATTCCCCCTCACCACCAATGGAAAAATCGACCGCAAAATTTTCGCCCGGTACGTTCATGTGCCCGATACCGAATATTCAGCTCCGCGCAATGAGGTGGAGTTGGCTTTGTCTGATATCTGGAATGCATTGCTCGTTACAAAAAGGACAGGCATCCATGATAATTTTTTTGAGCTGGGTGGCGATTCACTTCTGTGCATGCAATTGGTGAGTCGTGCCCGTGATGCAGGTTTTCCCTTGCAGCCTGTTGATGTTTTTCTTTATCCCACCATTGAAAAATTGTCGGAGCTGATTGATCAAAGAAAAAACAAAGAGGTTCCGGAGGCACAAAAGCATCGGTCTATTGTTGCCATTCAACCTGAAGGAGAACTCCCCCCCTTTTTTGCAATTCCCGGATTCTGGCTTTTCCGTAAGCTCGCGATCCATATGGGAAACAAAAGACCGTTTTATGGATTTGAACCGTACAATTATATCAATGCTGCAGACATTGCAGAAGGTTTCTTGAAAGAGCTACGCAGTGTGGCGCCCGCGGGACCTTATTTTCTCTGTGCGTTTTGTGAACATTATCCCATTGTTTTTGAAATGGCTCAAAGATTAATTCGCGAAGGAGAAGTTGCTCCGTTGATCGTATTGATTGAGGCCTATGCTCCGTCGGCTACTTTTTCAAAAAAGTCGAAGCACTACATCAGCAGGAAATTGAAATTTTATGCAGATGAGATCAGAAAACTCAAGCCGAAGGACAAGATGGATTTCCTGAAAAAAGAAACCGGTAGAATCGTTTCATTCCTTTATCAAAAACTAACACAAAGAAAATCGAATCAGGTTGACTGGCCGCCGTATCCAGGTGATCTTGTTTTGGTAAGGGCCAGCATCACCGCACCCTCATTTTCCGATGAGCCGCAAATGGGCTGGCAAAATTATGTAACCGGAAAAATAAAAACCATCACCATCGAAGGCGACCATTTTGGAATTCTAAATGAACCTTCAGTAGCCATCCTCGCCGAAAAACTAAATGAAGTTCTTGATGGTTCGTAGTTCTTACACGCAGTCTCTTTTACTCACATCTCACATCTTCCCTCTCACCCACCAACCCCCAAAGAAAATTTATATTCTTCGACAACAATATCCGGCAGAGAATTTTCTACACAAAGATGGCAGGCATAGAGATCATCCAGATTAATTGTTCGAAAAAACCATTGACTGTCTTTCCAGGCAAGTTGATTGGATGCGACGCTCGGAAAACCCAATGAATATTCTGCGCCTATGGCTTTCAACAAAGCCTCCTTTCGTGTCCACATAAAAATTAATTCTTTTTCGGAATCATTGGAACCAAGAATCTGTTGCCAGTCGGAAGGAGTGAAATAATCTTTCAGTTCCCTGATCGGAATAGCCCTGATTTTTTCGATGTCGATTCCGATCCTGCCTGAACTGCCCAATGCACAAACCGTATAATCACCGGAATGAGAAATGCTAAAATGCGCTGAAGGATCTATAAAGGGCTTGCCCGCTTCAGTATATGTTATAGCATCAAGGTCTGTGCTCCGTCCATGGTCGGACAAAGCTTTTTGCAGAAGGACCTTACCCATCAGGCTTCTTTCTGCATCCTGTTTTTTTTTAAAAGAAGTTATCTTCTGTTGGATGGATAAAGGAAGGGACTGTAGGTGATAACGAAACTGGCTTTCAGTTAGAGTGCCGGTATGATAATAAATATGGATCATGGTGTACAGTCCTTTATCAGAAAATGGATGGAATAGACGGTATTGACAGCCTGTGGAGAATCCATCAACCATAATATCTTTCTGCTTATTCTGAGCTATTGTGCCGTGTGCACTTCCCGGTTGCCTGTGGGTTTAATTGCTTACAGAGATCCCGGCACGACACAAGCGAACAAAAAATAAAGTTTCGGAACCTGTAGCAACTTAGACAAATCCTGTTTCATCCAATTTCATTCAGCATCGGAAACTCTTTCACACCGTTGGAAGCTTGTATCCATTATGGTATTCCTTCATAAAATATTGCTTGTTAATTTCCTGGTCAGTAAAAGCCTGCCGCTGTTGATCCCATTCGAGTTTCTTTCCGCTTTTATAGGAAATATTTCCCATTTGCGCAATCGTCGCCACATGAGCAGCATCCTGGACAGAGCAATGCAATTCATTCATTTTTCTTGAACGTACTACTGAAAAGAAATTCTCCATATGATTTTGCACGCCGTTGTCCGATACTTTTTCAAATGGCCTGCTAACTTTGTTCTTGCTTTGTTTTTCTTCGATCACTTCCCATCCGCCGCGATTGAGTATGAGGGTTCCGTTATTTCCCACGAAAGCAATTCCATGGTCGCGGTTGTAAGAGCCATTGTCAATGCCCATGGCAGAATCCCAGACCATGTTGAATCCATCAAACTCATATAGTGTTGTGAGTGTGTCCGGCGTTTCTTCATAAAGATCAGGGTAGGCAAATCTTCCGCCGAGCGCTGAAACGGATTTTGGAATAGGAGACTTCATTCCGAGCAATCCATAATCCAGAAGATGAACGCCCCAATCCGTCATCAATCCACCAGCATAATCCCAGAACCAACGGAAATGAAAATGAAAACGGCTGCTGTTGAAATTTCTTTTTGGAGCAGGTCCAAGCCACTGCGCATAGTCTACGCCGGGAGGAGGCGCTGTGTCGGGCACAACCGGAGCGGGCCGCATCCATCCCTGGTAACACCAAACTTTCACTGTTCTGATATTTCCCAACTGTCCATTCTGCACAAAATCCACTGCGTTCCTGAAATGTTGCTGGCTTCTTTGCCATTGTCCAACCTGCACAGCCCTCTTGTAACGTTGTTGTGCAGAAACCATGGCCCTGCATTCGCCAATAGAATTGCCCACGGGCTTTTCTACATAAACATCTTTTCCGGCCGCGCAGGCATCCATCATAACGAGCGCATGCCAGTGATCGGGAGTTCCGATGATGACGGCATCTATATCTTTTCGGTCAAGCAATTTGCGATAATCACCATAGGTCTGAATCTTGCTGGTGTCTACTCCGGCCTTGGAGAGTTCCGCCATGCGTTTATCCAGCACATTCCTGTCGACATCACAAAGAGCTACGAGATTCACGCCGGGAACTTTCATGGCAGCACTGGCATCAGTCCATCCCATTCCATTAATGCCAATAGCGCCAACATTGATCTGGTCCGAAGGAAGCACTGAATTTTTGAATATAGCAAAGGCCTGATTGTTCATAGCCGAAGCGAGCAAACCTCCACCCAGAAGTGTTGCTGAATTTTGTATAAATTTTCTTCGTGAACGCATGAGGAGAGTTTATGGTTGATAGTTGATGGTTGATCGTGTCAGAGGTAGTTTCCAGATATTTTTGTTTGTTATTTCAAAAATTTTAAAAGAGGACAAAGGAAGCGCAGTTTTTTATAACTAATATTGATGATTTCATAGAAACCTGTTCAAACCTAATTCCTAATTCCTAATTCCCAATTCCTTACTTAATACCTTATTACCCCAATTTACACCAACCCGGTCTTTCATTCAATAAAAAGATCAATGGCTGCGGAATTGTTATGAGCTGGCCGAATGAACAAGATGCCGGAGGATGGATTATACCGCCATCCGGCACCCGATTCAGAATACTGTTGTTGCAGAACGGAATTATTTTCCAGGATGCGTGAAGGTGGGGAAGATAAATGAACGCTCACACGGTAATGATGTTTTGACGAATAAGAACCAGATGGTTTGTCAATGAAAATGCGAAGGGTTTTTTCTTTCTGGCTGCAGGTGATCTTTGTCGTGGAAAAAATTCCTTTCTGGTAGTCAAGGCTAATTCCATCGTCCTCATACAGGTCCTGCGTCATATTTCCGGGAAACACATCCAGTTCAATTGTGTCAGCAGGCTTTTCGCCTACATAACTCATGGCAGGCTGCATCGCAATCACAGAACCTGCCCGGGCAAAGACCGGAATCGTATCCAGAGGCGTCAGCACCTGGATCCATTTTTCTCCTTCGAATTTTTTTCCATTCCAGTAGTCATACCATTCACCGCGCGGAAGATAAACCGTTCTTGTTTGCGCACCCTTGGTGGTTACAGGACAAACCATCAATGAAGGACCGAACAAATACTGGTCGTCAATGGCAAATACATTTTCATCATCCTGGTAGTGGAGCACCAGGGCGCGCATCATAGGAATGCCATTAGTATACAGCGTGTGGGCAGTACTGTAGATGTAGGGAAGAAGCCGGTAGCGAAGCGAATCATATTTGCGAAAATTCCTCAGCGCATCGGGTCCATAATTCCAGGGCTCCTTGTATCCCGGATGATCCATTCCAAATACCATGGCCACCGGACTAAACATGCCGAATTGCACCCATCGAATATACAGTTCAGGGTCGGGAGCATGTTCAAATCCACCCATACAATGTGCCCACTGTCCCACGCCTGAAATTCCGATGTTGAGTCCTGCACGGATAACCGGCGCAAAATATTGCCATTCACTGGGCCAGTCACCGGCGAAAATAAATGGATACCGCTGGATGCCGGTATAACCTTCCCTTGTTTGATTGAGGCCCCGCATATGATTGAACGCTTGAAATTTTTCAAACGGTGCGCGCGCATAGGCTAAAGGGAAAAGATTGTGCAATTCAGCGATGCCCTTTCCTTTCGGACCCACTTTGTTGCTTTCGTTGGCGAGCGCGCCAAAAGCGCTGCCTTCATCTGTTTTTAAAAATCTTGCACCGATGGAAGCCACACGCATCACACCGTGCTTCCACCAGAAATCAACGGATGCAGAATCAAAAAAATTCACGAATTCGCCAGGACTGTTTCCCTCCGGATAAGTAAATCCATTTCGTTGTGCCGTATCCAGAAGCCTGATTTTTTTTCCATTGTCGAACCGCGGACGCAAGTGCAAACCCACCATTTTATAGTGCAAAGCATACAGCGTGTCGAACATGGACTCAGGGTTATTGAAGCCTTCTCTCCACTCGAAAGAAGTAGCCCCCTTGCCGCCATTCTCTCCAAAAATTCTCCAGGTAGAATCGAGCCAGAAAATATCCACCGGGATACCCATAGCCCTGAGCTTTCGTGCCAGCTCGATCACATACCGGTCCGACGCATATTGCTCGTATCCCCAGGAACCACCAGAATAGGTGCCGAGGTGAAGTCCATAAGCAAACAAAGACATCAAAGGAGACCGACCCGTGAGCTGGGTATATTGATCGAGAATGGAAGGAAACAAAGGACCATACAGAAAATAATAATCGAGTTCCCCTCCTTCGGCAGAAAAGCTATACTTGTTGTTCTGTGCCTGTCCAATATCCCAGTTGGTAGGAAAAGCATTGTGAAAAAAAATGCCATAGCCCGAAGTGCTCATGAAAAATGGAATGGGACAATAGTTTGCTTCCAGAATATTGTAAGCACCCAGGATATAAGGCAAGGCTGATCCTCTTCCTACATCGAGCCTCAGGGTTTTGCCGCGGCGGTCCAGGACATCCATTCGTTCGCCAAAACCAAAAAAATGTTCAGAAGGAAGGAGTTGCTTCACGCAACCCACTGTGTCACCCTTAAAAAAACTGCCACCTTCCTGAATGGCAGACTCTGATGAAATAATTTTTCCCTCCTTATTAAAAACATCGATGCGAAAACTAAATGAAATTACATGCAGGGTCAGGCTGTCAGTTTGCAGGAGAATAAAACTTTTTTTTGTTGAAGCTATTAGTTTCACGGAAGGAAAATCATAGCGCACCACCATGAGATGTTCATCGGGCAAAAATTTTTCATTGCGTGCGATCCGCACACGAAAACTGGTGGCACCGCAAAAACTGATTTTCATGACCGAGCTTCCACTCCGGAAACTGAACTCATTTCCCTTTCTCTGAAAACCTTCCTGCGCCGAGGCCAACAACCCAGCCAACAGATAAATGGATAAGAAAATTTTTTTCATGAACAACAATTGTCCTGATCTAAAAATAAGAGCGCACCAACCGCCGCGAAACGCAAATGACGCTCTCCCCTCTGCGCTTCTTCCCTGTTTTTGTGTTTCATCTCTTTCTACCAACTATCCACCATTAACTATCCACCATTAACTATCAACCATCAACCATTAACTATCAACTATCAACTCCCTCTCACACCTTACTCCCCTACCAACAAAGGCCATTCCTTACTCGGTATGTGCGCCTCATTGATCAAAGACTGCAGTTGCTGAACACGTGAGGGCAAAGAAGCAGCGAGGTTGTTTTTTTCTCCTGGATCATTTTTCAGGTTGTATAACTCCACCTCAGGCTTGCCTTTGCTTACGTCCAGCAATATTAGCTTCCATTCTCCTTTGAGAACGGCCTGCTTTCCTCCGGCTTCATGCAATTCCCAGTACAGATAATCATGCGATGGCTGGTTATTCTTTCCGCTGAGTGCTGGTATCAGGGAAATACCATCTGTATTTTTTGTTGCAGGCGCTCCAGCCAAAGAAAGAAAACTGGGAAACAGGTCCCACAAAGCAAAAGCCTGAGTGGATACTGCTCCTGGTTTTGTAAAATTCTTTTGATAGGCAATAAAGGGTTCACGAATGCCGCCTTCATACAGGTCTCTCTTGATCCCACGGTATTCACCATTGCTGTCAAAAAAATCTGGATCGCCACCATTTTCACGGTGAGGACCATTATCACTTGTGAAAATGATCAGGGTATTTTCAGACCATCCTTTTCGATCCACGAGGTCCATGATCTCTCCGACAAATCGGTCGAGCCGGGAAACCATAGCAGCAAATGCCGCGTGGGGATAGGGATCGAAATGATGTTGTTCTCCATCTCCTTTCGTCCTGAGAATGGATACTGCCTGTTCGTGAAAAGCATTTTTGTAAAATTCATACACCGAATCGTGCGGTGCAATCACATCTGCATGAGGAAGTGTGTACGGAAGATAGAGAAAGAAGGGACGGTTATGCGGCTGGCGGAGAAAACGCATGGCCTGCGCGTGGATCAGGTCTGCAGAATAAACGGAATCGCTGTGCAGGTTGCCGGAAAGATCAACCCTTTCATGATTGTGCCAGAGATGATCGGGATAATAATTATGCGCGAGCGTCTGACAGTTGTATCCATAAAATTCATCAAAGCCTTTTTTCTGAGGATCTCCTGAACTGGTGACAAATCCCAGCGACCATTTTCCAAATGCGGCGGTCTCGTATCCCTGTTGCTGCAACAGTTGCGCAATCGTGACAACAGAATCGGGAAGCGGCACCTGACCTTCGGGCTTGAGGGTCACATTTCCACGAATAGCCGTGTGGCCGGTATGCTTTCCTGTCATAAAGCTGCTTCGTGCGGGAGCGCATACAGTAGAACCAGAATAAAAGTCCAGGAACCGGGTTCCTTTTTTCGCCATTCTGTCGATATTCGGAGTATGGATCTTCTTTTGTCCATAGCACCCCACATCACCATAACCCAGATCATCCGCAAGAATAAAAATGATGTTGGGCCGGTGTTTCCCTGTCTGCGCTAATAAGAGATCAGAATAGATCAAAAGAACGAACAACAAAATAATTTTCATTCCGATTTTTTTTCTGATTCAAAAATTTCCGCCTCAATGATGCTTAGTCTTCCTTTTGCAGTGGCGTCGTCACGCGGGACTCCATCATCAAGTTTTTTTCCCGATACTTCAAGAAATGGATCGTTTTGTTCTTTTGAGGGTTGCAGCAACCGGATCCTTACCTTGCTTCCCTTATGAGGAGTACACCCGGCGTGAAAATATCCCAGATTTCTTTCCGTGCTGTCGCGGAAGACTTCTATACCGTCTACTGTGATGGAAAGAAAGTAAGAGCGCGAACGGAAATTATTCAGTTTCAGGCTGACTTCACTTACCATGGCCGGTCTTTCCAGTTGGTATTCGATCCATGCAGTAGACAATTTTCCATCATTTACCCAGTCGGTTAATTCATTGTCATCATAACTGGCAAATGCGCTGTCGGAATGGGCGCCTGCGACCGCATGAATAATAGCCACTGAACTTCGCGACCGTTTGAAAGATGGGGTTTGCGGCGTGGGACCTCTTTCCAAATGAACAGCAAGTCCCGAACCGGGAAGGATTTTGCTGTACCCGTTTCCCACAGGAAAAAAATGAGAACTCAGCGTAAGAATGGCTGGTTTCAATCCTACTGCGCTGGCTGTAAGCTGAATGTTTCCCGCTTTTGTCAATGAGCGGATCAGCACCCGGTTCACGCCGCATTCAACAGGAAGATCTTTTGAAAGAATAAAATTGTCAGGGCCCATAGCCATGCCTCCCCTCCATTCGGCTGCACCACTTAGCGAAAATTTGACGAAGTCCAATGCCGTTGGACAAATATTTCCTTCTTCATCCACCACTTCCACTTCCACCAGAGCCAGGTCGTGTCCATCAGCTAGCAGACCTGCGGGGCCGGTCATTACTTTCAGTTTAAGTGAATAAGCCGGACCTGATGTTTTGATTTCGGTGGAACAAATGGGATGATTATTTTCATCATAACCAGTTGCAGTCAGAACGCCAGGTTCCCATTCCACATTATCAAATTCAAATAGAAAATGATTCGACCTCCTGCCCCATCCCAGACTTTTTCGGTTACGTTTCAATTCTACTTTGTCAGCTGATGAAACCACATACATATTTTTCCGCAGACCCTTTTCATAATTCCAATGCCCAATGATATGAATACGCGGATGCTCGGTATCAACCCATCCATCCCACATGACCTGGTTGGCAAAATAATTTTGTTTGAAGATGCGCAGTGCATCCACTTCTCCGCTCCTTCGATAATTTTCTGCGCCCCGGTGATGCGTATTGGTTTCTGAAAAAATAATGTTCACACCACCCGAGCTCACACGTTTACCCGTGCCGGGTCTTTCTTTCCAGAAGTCATACCAACGTACTACATTTTCAATGGCGTGCGATTCCTGGTTATGATTGTATTCGGGAACAGACTCTCCGTTAAGCAAGGGTCCATTTCCGTCTTTATGGTAAGGAGGCGAATAATCATCCCAGTATTTTCTGGATCCTTCATCCCTCGAATATTCCATGGCCCATAGGGGAACATGCGCACTCTTGTTGATGTACAACATCTCTCCGCCATATTCTGCTGTCTTGCTGTCCAGCATTTCCCGGGCTCCGATGGCACGTCCGCCAGTCGGATCGTAAGCATCACGGATCTCTTTCATTTCTTTCATGTGCTTTTCGCTGATCGCTTTGTTGCCACATTCATAAAAAATAATGCTGGGATTGTTCCGGTTATAAATGATGGCATCGCGCATCAGTGCCTTTCTCTGCTCCCATCGGATTCCGTCCACATCTTTTTCGGCATCACCTGCAGGCATGGCTTCCATCAGTCCAACACGGTCACAACTTTCAATATCCTGTTTCCATGGCGTGATATGCATCCATCGCACCAGATTGGCATTGCCTTCCACCATGAGTCCATTGCTGTAATCACTCATCCAGGCAGGAACCGACTGACCAATCGCCGGCCATTCGTTGGTGGTGCGTTGTCCGTAACCATGGATCTGGATCACACGGTCGTTCAAATAGATCATCCCGTCTTTGAATTCCGTTTTGCGAAATCCTGTTTTTGTTGTAACCGAATCGCTCTCTTTGCCATTGATCACAAGACAGGTCTGCACATCATACAAATAACCATAGCCCCAGCTCCAGAAATTCAATCCGGAGATCTGCGCGCTTGCCTGCAGAATTTTCTTTTCACCAGGCTTCATATTTGTTTTATCACCTGTAAAGCTCTTTACCAGTTTGTGATCAATATCAAAAACATGAACCGTGTATTGAATATCCTGAGGAAGATCGGTTTCATTTTTCACTTCCGATTGCGCATGCACCCTTGCCATTTTTTTGGCGATATCAAATTCATCGGCCCATACATACACGCCTGTTGTTTGCAGATTGCTGAACAGGGACAGGGTTTGATACACTATGGGAGTAAAATGCAGGTATACATTTTTGGTAATGCTTCCATAGTTGGCATTGAAGTTCCGGTCTTCCCACTCGAATTTTGTATGGGTGGATTTTTCTTTATAGTCCCAGTCATTATCGATGCGGACGGCAAGAATATTTTCTTCATCAAAGCGCACCAGGGCACTGATGTCGAAGCCAAAGGCCATCACTCCATTTTCATGCAATCCAATTGGCTTTCCATTGAGATAAAATTCGCCAGCTTGCCGAATGCCTTCAAACTCGAGAAAAATTTTTTGGCCTTTGCGTTCTACTGGTATTTTAAAATGTTTGCGGTACCAGGCGATGCCGGTGGAGAGATCGGCGATGTCTTTTTTAAAGGCATCATCTTCATTCCAGGCATAGGGCAAGGTGATCTTCTTCCATCCGGCATCATTAAAATCCGGTTGCGAGGCCGCGGGATTGTCTCCTACAAAAACTTTCCATCCCGGATTGAAATTATACCGGCTGCGCTGTGCATGCGACGATACAAGAATGAAAAAGAAAAAAAGAAAACTGACAATTTTTTTCTGCATGCCCACTATTTCATTTTATATACTTCAGTACCTGCCAGCAGAAAACAACCCAGTCCATAGTCTTCAAAATCGGGAATATGATCATAGCTCACGGGCTGTCCATCCTTTGGTTCCTTGCCGGTTCCCTGAACAAAACCCAGCATGCCGTCTTTGTGCACGGCATCACGTACCAAGGCTGTCCAGGCTTTTGCTATGACAGGCTCATAGGTTTTTCTATCGAGCAATCCTTTGTTCACACCCCAGGCAAATCCATAGGTAAATAAGGAAGTGCCCGAAGTTTCTTTTCCACCAAAATGAGTAGGATCCTGGAGACTCACATTCCAGAATCCATCTTCGCGTTGCAGAGGAAGCAGGGCGGCGCACATGTCTTTAAAATCCTGAAGGTATTCGGAATAGTGTGCGTCAGAAACGGGAAGTTGTTGAAGTGTCCTTGCCAGTGCTGCCAGCACCCATCCATTGCCCCGGCTCCAGTAACAATTTTTTCCATTGGGCTCTGTATACGGTGGATCAAAATCTTTGTCGCGCCACCATAAATGATCTACCGGATTATACAAGCCCTTGTCTCCATGCTGATATTTAGTGAAACTATAGAGCTCATACATCTTTCTGAAGTAAGAACTGTCATTGTATACAATTCCCAAATGAGCAAATACAGGCATCGACATCTGAATCGCATCGACCCAATTCCAGTCGTCTTTTTTTTCAGATTGCACCATGTTATCGATGCAGGCCTTAATGGGTGTGATGCGTTCCGGCTGTTTGTCTATCAGATAAAGGTCTATATAAGTTTGTCCGCAGCACTGATCGTCGGCATTGCGGTCCATAATTCCTTCGCGAGGTGTCCAGTGATGTTTTATACCCCAGTCTACCGCATAATCGTAATATTTTTTTTGCGGATCAATGGAATACAATCCCATCAGGCCTTCGTAATAAACAGAACGGGTCCAGATATTGGCGGGACGTTCGCGACCCACAAATGTAGGTTTACCAGGATCAGGCCATTTATTCATGAAATAGGCATTGGTCAGTTGAAGCGGTGCAAGGATCTTTTTTTTTGAAGGCAGCTTCTGGGCCGCGAGGGCAATGGTAAAAACACTAATCAAAAGAAGCAAAAAACTTTTCTTCATACAGCAATGATCTAATGAACCCCTAGTTACACGATTCGACGTTCCTGTGCATCCTGTAGCATCCTGAAAAAGAAGCCGCGGAGTTTTGGAAGGCGCCAGGAATTTACCGCGAGGGCGCCAGGTCGCGAAGAGATTTTTTATGAGGAACGCAAAGGATTTTTAGAAAGTGCCGCGAACGAAAATGCAAAGAAGGAGGCGCGAAGAGCTTTTTTTTGAAGACGCAAGGGTTCTGGGGCAAGAGGAAATAAGGCAAGATGTTTGACGCAAAGAATATTTTTAGAATGGAGACGCGAAAAAGGATTTTTTATTTGAAGCTGGAGTTATTTCCTAATTTGAAATGGTGTGGTCTCGTGGGGGAAATTCAATGAAGACTTTACTCATTGAAAGATGGATAGACTATAAAAGAAGTCAGTCATTCATATTTAAAGATATTATGACTTATTTAAAATCTCTCTTGCCCGCTTGCGCCCAAAAAAAATTCCTCGCGACTTAGCGCCCTGGCGGTAAAATCCTGGCGCCCATACAACCATCGCGCCCTCTCTGCAGGTCAGGGCAATCTTTTCAATCCTTCCCATTTTACTTTCCACTTTCCGTTTTTTGGAATTCCGGGATTAGCGATCGAACAGCCATCATATCCCGCGCACATCAGTGCAATTGCTGTCAATAGTCCTCCATTGCCGGGCAGGTAAAGTCGCAACCGCCCGTCCTGGTAATTGTGTCCATTCACCAAATAGGTATTAGTCGGAACAGGCATGAACAATGCTTCGATTGCTTTTTCGGGTTGATGAAGCCTTGTTGCGCACATCGCAGTCAAAGGAAAATCCCAGCCCCAGGTTTGTTTCCAGGACCAATTCTGCCAGATCCAGTCGAATGTATTTTTCATGATCGCTGTATCCACCTGGCCGGTCTCGGGTAGCATGCCGAACGCACCCAGCACCGCAGGATGATCGGTCCTGAATTCAGGATTGGTATAGGAATCAGTCGCTGATTCGGTGAACAAATAGCGCTGGTCCTTCACCGGTAGTGGTGATAAATTCCGGAGCAGCTTTTCCCATTTTTTATTTTTCGGAAGATGCAGTCTTTGCCTCCATTGTTGTGCAACAGACAGAGCCCAGTGCCAGTATACCAATTCGAAGGTGGGATTAAAACTTTTTTCCGGTTTGAATCTTTCCTGCGCAGGAATGAGTCCCCTGCCCAGGATAAATTTTCTTTTCAGGGAATCGAAATAGGGAAAGGAGGCCATGAAATCTGCTGTGGCAAAAACGAGGTCCTTGTATTTTTGGAGTGTTGCCGCGTCTTTCTTATTGCGATAACAGAGTTCCGCGAAATAAATAAAATGGGGTTGCTGCCAGATCAGAAATGCACCCACCGATGAAGGACTTTCCTCTCCCTCATTGTCGGTCATCTTTTGCCAACGCACACCATCAAATCCCTGTCTTTGCGCGATCGCTCTTGCTTTGGAGGCGACAGTAGCATACCAGTCCAGACTTTTTTCCAGCAAAGAGGTTCTTCCCCATAGCGCATCATGTGCCGCATGCCACCAGTGCATTTCCAAATGAGGCTTGCCAAACCAGCTGTTGTAGGTCAGTCCTGTTTCCTGCGGCGGATAGGAACCTGATTCCTGCAATTTCAAAAGATATTGAGAGAGCACGATCCTTCTTTCCAGCTCCCATGCTCTGGGATCGGTACTGCCTTTGAAATCAACTGCAGCACCCTGTGTCCAGAAACTTTTCCATGCTGACTGGCTGCCCTTCCTGATCTGTTCATAACTAAGAATCTCCCTGAATTTTTTTGCGGGATAAAAAACTGCCGTGCATTCAAAATCTTCAAGAGCACTAGAAGGTGAGAGAAGAAAATAATGTTCTTTCTTTTTTGAAAGATTTGCCTGGCCTTTCCACCACAACCGTACACCATACTCTGTAGAATCGAGCCGGTGCAGGACTTCTGCTCCCTGTGAAAATTTCTGTGCGATCAGTGATTGATGTTGTTCGTCTTTATTCCAATTGGTTCCTGCATCCGCCCATTCACCCGTGGGATACGGAAATACCAGACGGATCTTCAGTCTTCCTTCCCGGATCAAGGGAGATTTTATTTTGATTCCTATTGCATCATCCAGGTGATGACAACAACTCAACACAGTCACAGGAATTCCTTCCAGGGTGAAATGACTGGTAATAGTGCCTGTCCAGAGGTCGAGTTCCTGGTGGATGTTTTGAATATCGGAAAGAACTGCGGGCGATCCATCTTTCTTCCTCAATTCCAAACCGAGGTTTCCCAATTGAAGGCGGTGCGGATTCTGCCGGAACCAGTTCGATGCATTGCGCTTGCGTGGCGGTTCGTTCCATTGCACCATGTAAGAAATATCCCTTCCATTCAGGTGATAGGTTCTTAGTGCTTCACTTCTCTCATAATGATTCGTATCGGCAAAACGATGCCAACCCCATTCCGATTCGGTTCCCAGTGGAATCCCATTTTGATAGTCAAGCGGAAAACTTTGCAGTCCTGTAACATCCACGGTGAAAGCAAATTTTCCATTACCTATGGAAAGGGAAGATAAACTGTCTGCCTGGGTGATGACCACATTGTGTCTCCGCACCAGAGATTGCCTGTCGATACGGTTATTGGAATGATTTGTCTGTGCCAGAATCAATAAAGGACAAGACAGGCAGAGTAAAAAGAAAATGAATAGATTTTTCATCGTCAACCGTAAATCGTGAGTTGTCAATGTATGGTTAGCCGGTCGTCAGCTATCAGTCGCCGTTTATTTAATGAGATTACCTCGCTTGCTAACATTTCACGTACAATCGTATAGGGTGCACTACACGTTGCAGGGGATTGCTTCGCTTCGTTCGCAATGACGTTTAAACTTAAAAGCTTACCACAGTTCTCAGACTGGCGTTAGGCAAGCTGTAGCTCACGCACTCGAACTATAAGGTATAGTCGAAACCCGTAGGCGTCATTGCGAGCGAAGCGAAGCAATCCCCTCGAACTGAAGTAATCTCCCTCCTCATTCTGATTGTGTTCACGATTCACGAAAATATTTTTTTAATGGATTCCCTTTCAGTTTTTTCAATTCCTCCACTACAGTTTGCGCATTGAGAGCAGCTCCTTCCTGATTTGTGTGCGTATGGTCGCCGGGGAAAAAAGTTTTTACCTTGTCCGCACCCAGTCCTTCATATTTTACAGATACGAGATCATTCAGGTCTATGAAATAGGCACCTTCTTCTTCCGCTACCTGCCGCGCCCAGCCTGCATAGCTATCTGAAGAACGAACCACCTTTCCCTCCCTCCAGTCATTGCGCGGAATGGGTGAACAAACAATAGGAATAGCGCCGCGCGATTTGGCATCGCGGATATATTTGCGCAGGTACCATCCATAGCTGTGCACCGTTTCCTGTTTTTTCTGAATAGGATTATAAATGTCTTTGGTCTCTTCTCCAATACCGCGGATCGAACCTCTCGCTCTTGCCGTATCATCCAGCGGACCCCCATCATTATGCCCGAATTGCATGAGCACAAAATCTCCTTTCTTCAAATGCTCCATTACGCGGTCCCATCTTCCCTCCGTGAGAAAAGTGCGGCTGCTTCTTCCACCAATGGCATGATTCTGCACACCAATCCGGTTGGTGTCAAAATAATTGGCGATGAGTGATCCCCATCCCCAAAGAGAACCCTTGCCACTGCCGTCTCCATTTTTCACCGTGGAATCTCCAATGATATACAATACAGGCTTATCCTGTTGCATCAACACAAAAGAAGAAAGAACGATCAGGGAAGAGAGGATAAGAAACCGATGTTTATTTTTCATGTCATTGTTTTTTAATGAGAACAATATTGGGTTTGGGTGGTTGCTTCATTCCTTCACCAAAATAAAAACTGGTATGGGGCGGTTGGTTGTAGGCCACATTCTGCCAGGCTATGCTTAACCGGTATTGAGGATCCTGCATCAGTGTATAAAAACGAAATGTAGTTGGAATGGAGGTGGTGAAAATTCTTAGCTCTTTGTTATCGCTGCTACGGTAGATCACTTCTTCTCTCCAGTCGCCCCAGAGATCAGCCGAGAGCACGGGATTGGCCTTGGTTCCATTATTGCTCCTGCAATTGTATTTGGATGCGTCCAGTAGTCTTACGGTGCTGGCATGTTCATAGTCCCATTTATCAATCGTGGTTCCGTTGAGAACTTCACTCAGTACATCTCCATCCCAGAGTATGCCCATATTGCAGGCAGGCGTATTGTCGGCGATCTTGTTTCCCTTGCAGTCGAACAGTCCTGTAACGCCTGCACCTGCCACCCAACATTCATATCCCGGATAACGGGGATCAATGTCGAGCGCCAGTCCACGGCCCGGACCCTCACCATCAGCACCGGCTTTGATGGAAGGTTTTTTCCAGAGTATCGTTCCTGTTCGCGCATCGCGGAAGGAAGCGCCGGCATCATCAAACCTTTCCTGGATGTCAAATACTTCAAGTCCTGGATGAGAAGGATCAAGATCGGATACATGCAAGGCATCACCGTGACCAAGTCCAGTGCTGTACAAACCTTTTCCATTATCATCAATACACATGGCACCAAAAACAATTTCATCCCTTCCGTCTCCATCCACATCAGCAATGGTAAGGTTGTGATTTCCCTGTCCGCGAAAAGGACGGTTCTCGGGATGTGCGGAGTCATCAGTATCGAATGTCCATAACCGTTGGATGCTACCCTTTCTGAAATTCCAGGCCGTGATCACCGTGCGGGTGTAATATCCTCTCGACATGATCAGGCTGGGTGTTTTTCCATCGAGATAAGCAATGGCGGCAAGGAAACGATCCACCCGGTTACCATATCCATCACCCCAGAACTCCTTGAGTTGATCGGGTGTTGGCGTAAGTGTAGATGGATGACGTGGCGGAATAAAATTGGTGGTGGACAAAGCCTTTCCCGTGCTCCCATCAAACACGGTGAGGTATTCAGGTCCTGCGAGGATGTATCCCCTGTCATTTCTCCAGTCCTTGGTAGAATCACCAATCACATGACCTTCTCCATCCCTGCTTCCATCGGCTGTCTTCATCGCAATTTCGGCGCGGCCATCACCATCGAGATCATAGACCATGAACTGCGTGTAGTGTGCGCCTTCACGAATGTTTTTTCCAAGGTTAATGGTCCACAGAAGACGGCCATCCATTTTGTATGCCTGAATGATGGGCGGGTCGGTGATGCCGGCCTGGCTATTATCATGTGCCCTTCCTGCCTGATGCAAAATGATTTCATATTGGCCGTCGCCATCAAGGTCGCCGAGGCTGGCATCATTGGGCGCATAACCGTCTGGCATCTGAAGAGGAATAGAAAAATAGGGATTGGCGCCTTTTTGCAAAACAAAAGCATGACTCGCCGATCCTTCCTTTCCTTTTAAAATGGATTTGACAAAATAGCTTCTTTGCTGAAGGGTATCTGTATCATTGTCCAGAAAACTGGTGGGACCGGTAATGGGTTGTGCATTTAATTTTTCTGTTTTTCCGTTGACGGTCCGGTAAAGGTTGAACGAAACCGTTTCTGGTTCGGTCGCGAACAGTCTCCAACTGACAAAAACTTTTCCTTCCGCATTGCGCACCGCTGCTACGCCCCGGTCCAGGTCTTCCATCATTCTTTGAGCAAGAACACTAGATGAAAAAAACACAATGACCAGGAGGCAGGTAAAACGATGTAATAAACATTTGATCATAAGGTCAATCCTTTTGAATTTTTGACGGTCACCGTACTTCCATCCTTTGTATGGACCGATACATTTTTCCAATTCCAGTTCGAAGCATAATTAACTTCACCGGCACTCAGCGCATGGATATCGACGTCCTGAAAATGAAAATTCTCAAGCGAAGACTGGGTGAGACCATTTGCGTTGATGGCTTTTGCCGCTTGCTTTACATGAACAGAAGCAATATAGATGTCTTTGAAGTGAGGTATTCCTTTTTCAGCTGGTTCCACCGGATGCAAGAGTGTTTTCCAGTGCTGGGGAATGCTGTCATAATTGTAACCTTTCGGTAGCGTGGAATAACTATAGGAAGGATTCCAGTTCATGGTAAACATAAAAGCATTTCCCACGCTGTCCATCTCCATGTTCTCAACATGAATGTCTTCCACAACACCTCCTCGCGTGGTAGCCGATTTGATGTGGAAACCGTTTCCCGTTCCTCTTGCCACCAGTCCTGTTGCAAACACATGACGGATGCCTCCCGAAGTTTCACTGCCTAATGTCAGCAAACCACCACCCTTTCTTGCAAGAGAATTTTTGATCACTACATATTCCGTCGGCCTGTTCACGCGCAGTCCATCCCAGTCGCGTCCCGACTTCAAACAGAAATCATCATCATTGCAGTCGATATCGCAGTTTTCCACCAGCACCCAGGAAGAAGAATCAATGTCCACACCATCTGTGCTTGGCCCTTTTCCATCTTCGTTATTGCGGACACGCACGCCATCCACGGTTACATGATCGGAATAAAGGACCTGAATGGTCCAGAACCCGGCATTGGAAAAGCTAATTCCTTTCAGGGTAACATCAGAAGAAGACTGTATTAAAAATGTCCGTACTCTTTTGGCATCATAGTCCACCACCCAACGTAGTCCGTTGGCTTCGTATTCTTTTCGCATCGCCCAGTATTTGTCCCAACAAAATTTTCCCTGGGCATTGACCTTTCCTTCTCCGCTTACTTCTACATTTTTTTGGTTGATGATATTGATCAGGGCAGCAGGCCATTTCATTTCTATGCCTGCGATCCGGGTATCAATTTCGGGATAGTCAGAAAAATTCTGGCTGCCTTTGATGAGAACCTCTTTGTCGATGACAAGATGAACGGCCTGCTTGAGAAAAATGGAACCGGTGAGATAAGTGCCGGGACGAAAACGTACGGTGCCTCCGCCCTTCGCCGCACAGGCATCGATGGCTTGTTGAATCGAAGAAGTGGTTACGCTGCTTCCGTCGCTCACCGCGCCAAAATCATTGACCCAGAAAATTTTTTTTGAAGCCGGGGTTTTGCGTGCACCTACTTTTTTGATCCAATCCATTTTTGCACCTTGTTGTGCAGTGAGACAAAGGAAGGAAGCCAGAAAAAAAACTAGGAAGGGAAATTTTTTCACGTTTTTTAATTGATGCCTTGCGTAGTTAATTTGTATTGGTCGGTGCGAAAAGGAGAAGCTGGCAAACCTGCAGCATTATAGAAATTGGGCCGGGGGATATTGCGCCAGGCAAAGCGAACATTTTTTGGATGGGGTACGGTTTCGCTCCACACGAGTATTGTGTGGCCATCGATGATAGCATGAGCCGGAACAAAATTCCCATCATCTCCAGCGATCGTGAATTCGGTCAGCTCACCCTCTTTTGCTTTCAGCCCCTTGTCGAAATCAAAATGAAGCCGGATGCGGTCGCCTTCAATGTTCATGGAACGGTACAGTGGGCCAGATACGACGAGATCTTTTTTTCCATACTCGTTTCGAAGTGCCCAGAGCGAAAGTCGTTCTCCCACCAGTTGTTTGTTGCGCGGATGAATGTTCAGGGAATCACCATTGTCGGTTGTAACAGCCATGCCGGTATTGGGAACCGTTTTGTACACATAGAATTGGGCGTCGCGAATCTCCGGATTCTGACTGCGGTGCGGGGAGATCTGAACAAAATAAAATGGAAGTGTTGGATTGCTCCAGTCTTTTCTCCAGTTGTTGATCATGGCAGGAAAAAGTTTGCGGTATTGCCAGGCACGGTCGGCATTGCTCTCGCCCTGGTACCAGATCACGCCCCTGATGGTGTAGGGTTCAATGGGCCTGATCATTCCGTTGTATAATTTATAGGGCGATTTATTATTCGCGGGTCCCATGGGTACTGCTGGTGCCGAACCTTTCGTCTTGCTGGAATCTGATCTCCATTTGTCCAGTGCAGCTCTGTATTTTTCATTGGCTGCGGGAAATTCTTCCACCTGTTTTTGATAACGGGTCAGGATCACCTGCAGATCGGAATCATTTTGCAACACATCTTTTTTCGTCCAGGACTCCGCCGGTGTTCCGCCCCAGGTGGCGTTGATGATGCCAACGGGATAGCCCGTGGCCTTGTTGATGGCTCTTGCAAAAAAATAGGCTACAGCAGAAAACGTATCTACAGTTGCTGGCGTACAGAGTTTCCAAACTGCAGCAAAGTCATTGAGCGGTTCATCAGAAACTTTGTTGGGAACATCGATCGTACGAATATCAGAATGGTTGGCATCGGCCATCACTTCATCATGATTGATCACTCCGTTGTAAGAAGGATTGGGCATCTTGCCGATAAAAAATTCCATGTTCGACTGACCGGAGGCCAGCCATACTTCGCCCAGCAAAACATTTTTTACTTCTATCACATTGGTTCCTTTGAACCGAATGGTGTAAGGGCCGCCATGTCCTGGTGTGGACAGTTTTGTCATCCATTTTCCATCACTGCCGGTTTTTACTTCCACTGGTTTTGAACTCCACCCCGGACTGATGGTGATGTTTTCACCTGGCTCCGCCCAACCCCACAGTGCTACCCTGGAATGTTGTTGCAGAATCATGTTGTCGCTGATGATGGAAGGCAAACGGATTTGTGCATGAAGCGAAAGAGGGGTAATGAAAAAAATAAAGGCAATAAATCGGGTGAGGGTGCACATGAGCAAGGAATCGATTTGTTGGTAAATTACTATTTGCTTTTCTGCAGCTATCCTGTTGCATCCTGAGGATTTAGTTGGCAGTTCATAGTTGATAGTTGGTAGTTGTCGTTCGCGTTCGCCTAAGAATCATGGCTTTTACTTCGGCAATTTGCCATATAGGAACAAAATAGCTCACAGGGGATGGTTAATTAGCGTTAATACTTTCTGTTGCATTGGGTTTTTAAATGGTGGTATTGAAGCTTGGGAAAGCTAACGAAAGATTGTAGAAGGGAATCTTTACTGGCTCGTGTCCAACCCGGTTCTCCAGAGGGTTTCAAAGGATTTTAATTTTTTTTATCTTCTTGAAGATGCCCTTTTATTGGCTTGCAGTCTTTAGTCACGGTTATTTTTTTGAAAAGTTTTCTTCAGAGGCGGTCAGTCTTTACTGAAATTATTCTTTAAGAGTTTTCCTCGGAGGCGGTCAGTCTTTACCTGGTATTTTTTGAAGAGAATTTTTTAATGGCAGTCAATCTTTAGTGATTAAATATTTTGGAGAGTTTTCCTAAAGGCAGTCAGTTTTTACTGGTTGGTTTTTTTCTTTTTCCACTTTTGGCATTGCCCCAAAAGTGGAGCAAAAACTCTAGGCAATCCGAATCCCGCACGGGCGGGAGGATTGCCGGCCGCGGCACAACAGCTACCCAAAGCTTGTCTCGAAGTTGTAAAGGCGCTGTGTTCCCCCGCCTTTGGCGGAGCTGGAACGGTCTTGTGAGTTTTGCGATGATGTTAATGAATGATCTTGGGTTTCATTGTTTTCGAGCCCCTTATTGCTTGCGAGTGTACTGCGAGGCGGTCCTGGGACTGGTGCTCGCTTCGCTTGCAAGGAGATTGCCGCGCTGCGCTCGCAATGACGTCTAAACTACGATGCTCACTATGGGTTTCAACCTTGCCTTATAA
>JBJMLU010000203.1:0-3479 GCA_045805145.1 Flavisolibacter sp.
AGGGCAATCAACGATCTGGTGCTCGCTTCGCTTGCAAGGAGATTGCCGCGCTGCGCTCGCAATGACGCCTAAACTACAATGCTCACTACGGGTTTTATTGCTGCCTTTAAGACGGGACTGTCTGAGGCCTGATGCGCGCTTCGCTTGCAAGGAGATTGCCGCGCTGCGCTCGCAATGACGCCAATTCGAAAATGCATTCCTGTTTCGATCATACTAATTAGGTATTTGCGTAAGTAATACCTTTTAAGTTATTGCGTAAGTAACACCTTCAAATTATAAACTAAACCTCTAATTATGAGACAAGGTTGAAACCCGTAGTGAGCATTGTAGTTTAGGCGTCATTGCGAGCGCAGCGCGGCAATCTCCTTGCAAGCGAAGCGAGCACCAGATCGTTGATTGCCCTAAAGGATAAGCAACAAATAATAACCTTTAATCCTAAGTAGTAAGCTTCGATTTAAAAAAACCAGAAACTATAAATCCGGATTATTAAACCTGTATCCTGTCTGATGGATGGTTTCAATGTTGACGCTGGGCTCCAGCTTTAGGTGCTTGCGCAGTTTGGTGATGAATACATCCATGCTTCTTCCCAGGAAATAATCATTCTTTCCCCAGACCACAGTAAGAATGTCTTCACGCTTGGCAATTTTGTTGGGATTGTTGCAGAAGTATTCGAGGAGTTGAGATTCTTTCTGAGTGAGCAGGATCTCTTCGCCCTCATTCATGATGCGCATTTCGGCAGGCACAAACACAAGTTTGCCAATCCTGTATTCTTTTTGTACCTGTGGTTTGAGCATACGATTGCGACGTAGGAATACATTCATTCTGCTCAGAAGCTCTTTCATGCTAAAGGGCTTTGAAATAAAATCATCTGCACCCATGGCAAAACCTTTGAGCTTGTCTTCTTCCATCGATTTTGCCGTGATGAAAAGAATGGGCACCACATCGCTCTTCTGCCTGATCTTTTTTGCAAGGCTAAATCCGTCCCGAGTGGGCATGTTTACATCAAGAAGACAAATATCCGGCTGTCTTTTTTGAAACTGCTCCCAGGCTACTTCACCGTCAGGACAGTTAATGACTTCATAACCTTCTTCTTCAAGATTGTCCTTGATGATAAATCCAAGCTGGAGATCGTCTTCCGCTAAGAGCACTTTTATTTTTTCCTGCATAGAAAAGAAGAGATTCGGTTTACAAGTTAAGTACAGGAAGCCTGATGATGAAATTGCTTCCGATTCCGGGAATGCTCTCAACGTTAATTTTTCCATGATGCGCTTCAATAATTCGTTTTGAAAATGAAAGCCCGAGCCCGAAGCCCCTCGCAGCAATTTGCTCTCCATTAGGCACCCGGTAAAACTTTCTGAATATTTTTTGAAAATATTTTTTGTCTATACCCAGTCCATTGTCCTTCACTGAGAGAACAATGTGGCCGTTCTCATTAAAGGTTTGAATGATGATCTTCGGATCGCGGGCATATTTCAATGCGTTTTCAATAAGGTTGGTCACCACAATTACCAGGTAACCATGGTCGGCCTTCATATGATCCTGTGTGGCGTCCATCCTGAAGAGAATGCTGGCGTTTTTTTCATCTACAAGGGGTTGAAGATTGCCGATGGATTCTTCAATTAGCTGGTGCAGCCTTACATTGTCGCGGTGGAGCTGCAAGTGGTTTGATTCGGAGGATGCCTGCCGCAACAATCTTTCAATCTGGTCCTGGAGATATTTTCCCTGGTGGCGTACAATGGCTGCATATTTGGAAAGTCGCTCCGGTCTTTGAGAAATCTCGGGCTTCTCCAAAACTTCAGCAGCCAGGTTCAGTACGGCCACGGGCGTTTTGAATTCATGCGTGAAATTGTTCACAAAATCTTTTTGCAGCTCATTTAGAAAACGTTGTTTATAAAAATAATAAAGACTCGCACCAAACAGGATCAGCACCACAAGCAATAGTAAGGAACTGATGGTCCAGAAATTCATTCGCGACAGAATGTATTGGCGACGATGCGGAAAATAAAGCGTAAGGTGATCGTAGTTTAGTCCGGATTCAGGCAAACTCTCGAGTTGCTTTTCCGAGCCTGTAGCCGCCGCCAGCAGGGATTTAAAAACATATTTATTTTTTGATGCATCATAGAGGCCTACCTGGCAGTCGGTAAAAATATCTTCTCCTTCCAGTTCATCCTGCAGAAAAAAAAGAAGTGAGTCGGTCTTTACAGGCTGCACCAATCTGGCGAAGTAGATCTGGTTGGTAGGGTTGGCAATAAGTTGGTTGAGATTGTATTTGGGATCGATAGGCTGATGAACGTCTTCATAAAATCCCCGCAACGCTTTGGCAATTCCATGGTCGAACTGTTTTTGTTCATAGTAATACACTTTCTTCAGCCAGATCAGCTGAAAGATGATGATGGCTGCAATAACCAGTGTACTGATGAAAATCCCCAGCCGGATCGTTTGTGAACGCAAGCAGAAATTATTTAGGATTAAAATTGGAAAAATTTGTCCATACTTCTGCCGGTGTTCTTAAAAAGCTGGTTAAGGGCATGTTAAGTGGCGGCTGCGCGTAGGCGGGTTTTTATCAAATGATTTATATAGGTGTAAATGTTTTTTGAAGAATCGTCAAGGCAGTTTGTATGGATGGTTTTTTGGAGAGAGTATTTTACTGGCAAACAGTCTTTACAGGTTGGTTTTTTTCTTTTTCCACTTTTGGCATTGCCCCAAAAGTGGAGCAAAAACTCTAGGCAATCCGAATGGCTCCGCCCGGATTGCCGGCCGCGGCACAACGGTTACTCAAAGCTTGTCTCGTAGAAACGTTATACTAGGCAGTCTTTCTCGTTAGATCGAAGTTTACTACATGCATATAGTTTTCCTAAGGTCTTGTGCTTTTAATTCGAAGATGCTGCAGGCGCTGTGTTCCCCCGCCTCCGGCGGGGCTGGACCGGTCTTTTAATTCGAAGGGGCAGTAAAGTGAATCAATGGAGTAAAATAGAAGAGAAGTCATAAGCGGGTTTTGTGTACGTCTGAAGAAGTTGCTAGAGCTAGGACTGAGAAATATTGTAGGTATTAATATTGACATTAATAGTCTACCAAAAAACCCATTTTATTAAGGAACAGCATCCGGGCAAATAATTCAAAAGACTTTCAAATCATCATAAGTATTTTACTCCATAGATTCACTTTACTACACTCTTCGAAATACTGGTGCTCGCTTCGCTTGCAAGGAGATTCCGCGCTTCGCTCGCAATGACGCCTAAACTACGATGCTCACTGCGGGTTTTTATTGCTGCCTTTAAGACAAGGACAGTCTAGGACCTGATGCTCGCTTCGCTCCCAAGGAGATTGCCACGCTTCGCTCGCAATGACGCCCAAATCAAAAATGAAATACTGTTTAGATTAAACTTCTTAAGTTATTTCGTAAGTAACACCTTTTAAGTTATTGCATAAGTAACACCTTCAAATTATAAAGTAGCACCTCAAATTATAAAGTAACACCT
>JBJMLU010000204.1:0-9251 GCA_045805145.1 Flavisolibacter sp.
ACAGAACCGCTAGTCATTTCTCCTGTGTTTGGATCAACAGTAGCCCTTGCCATAACAGCAGCTTCGAAACGAAGACCGAGGGTGATGTTGTCGTTGATCGCATACTTAGGCTCACCAGCAGCGATGATGCCACCTTTAGCACCGCTTCCACCAGGAATAGCGTAACCAAAAGCGAAATCGAATTTGAAAGGTTTGAAGGTCTTTGATTGTGCATTAACTGCAACAGTAGCGGCAACAAATGCCAGTACGAGGGATAGTTTTTTCATAAACGGTTTAGATTTTATTACTCGCAAAGATATTCGCGGTGTTGACTTTTCAAAATGATACGGATATAATTGCAGTTTATTCTCAATGAATTTTGAAATAAAGTCAAAAACACTTGCAATTCGTTCGTAAATACGCGCAGTAATTATGGGAAATTACCTGGTAATTTTTCGAATCACAAAAAAAAGACGCCATTTGGCGCCTTTCAAAAATTTTAAATGCCTTCGCTTTCTCCGCGCAAAAAAGGATAACGGTAATCAGTAGGCGGAACAAAAGTTTCTTTGATGGTGCGGGCACTAAGCCACCTGTATAAATTGAGCATCGAGCCTGCTTTGTCATTGGTACCGCTGGCGCGGGCTCCGCCGAATGGCTGTTGTCCAACCACGGCGCCTGTTGGTTTATCGTTAATATAAAAATTACCTGCGGCATTTCTTAGTTTGTTCGTTGCTACTTCCACTGCATAACGGTCCTGCGCAATAATTGAACCCGTTAATGCATAAGGCGATGTAGTGTCAACCAGGTCCAGCGTTTCCTCATACTTGTTTTCATCGTAGACATGGATGGTAAGAACGGGACCAAAAATTTCTTCACACATGGTCACATATTTCGGATCAAGCGCTTCGATGATGGTTGGATAAATAAAATATCCATTGGTCTTTTCATAAATTCCGCCAACAAGGATCTTGGCATTCACATCATTTTTAGCCGAATCGATATAAGAAGCAATCTTGTCAAAACTTTTTTCATCAATTACCGCATTGATGAAATTTCCAAAATCTTCAACTGTTCCTATTTTGAACGTGTTCACGCCTTCGATGAGCAATTGCTTGATGTCATGTGCAAGGTTGGAAGGAATATAAGCCCGTGAGGCCGCAGAACATTTTTGTCCCTGGAATTCAAATGCACCCCGTAATAACGCAGTGGCAACTACCCTGGGATCCGCTGAAGAATGGACCATCACAAAATCCTTCCCTCCGGTCTCCCCAACAATGCGTGGATAGGATTTATAATTGGAAACATTCGCTCCAATCGACTTCCACATATTATTGAAAACGCCAGTAGATCCGGTAAAATGAACGCCCGCAAAATCCCTGTGTGCAAAACAAACCTTACCAATGGTAGGTCCATCCACATAAATGAGATTGATAACGCCATCGGGAAGCCCGGCTTCCCTTAGAATGCGCATGAACATCTGTGCTGAATAGATCTGTGTATTCGCAGGCTTCCAAACCACTACATTACCGCACATGGCCGCACTGGTGGGAAGATTGCCACCGATTGCTGTAAAGTTGAAAGGCGTAATGGCCAGCACAAATCCTTCCAATGGGCGATATTCGGTGCGGTTATGCATGCCCGTTGCACTGATTGGTTGCTGTTTATAAATTTCACTGAGGAAATGTACGTTGAAGCGCAAAAAATCGATCAGCTCGCAGGCACTATCGATTTCTGCCTGATATACATTTTTGCTCTGACCCAGCATGGTTGTTCCGTTCATATGATAACGGTACCTGGTAGAAATCAAATCAGCGGCACGTAAAAATATATTAGCCCTGTTTTCCCAACTCATATTGGCCCAGGCCTCTCTCGCTGTTAGAGCAGCTTCAATAGCCTTGTGTACATGTGTTTCGTCGCCTGCATGAAAATTTCCCAGAGTGTGAGCGGTTTCATGTGGTGGGTGGATGGCCTGCAGTTTTCCTGTGCGTACTTCTTCATGACCGATGTACATGGGTATGTCCATGGGCTTTGACTTAAGTTCCTTCAATGTGTTTTTCAACGCCGCCCTTTCCGCAGAACCCGGCGCATAGCTGTGAACCGGTTCATTCACTGGCATCGGGTAAGAAAAATATCCTAGATTCATATTATCACAGATTTCACAGATTAAAGTCGGATCTCTCGGATTGATGTTATATCACAGATTTCACAGATTAAAGTCGGATCTCTCGGATTGATTAAAAGGATTACTGGATTGATGAATTTCATAGAAACCAGTATCACCAAATTCCCAATTCCGAATTCCTAATTCCTAATTCATCTCAATACCTCATTTCCATTCATGCTTCCTGTTCCTTTTCCATCATCAGGTAGGCTTTAATGAAGCCGTCAAGGTCTCCATCCATTACAGGCCCCACATTTCCCACTTCATAGTCTGTGCGATGGTCCTTTATCATTTTGTAGGGATGAAATACATAACTTCTGATTTGAGATCCCCATTCAATTTTCTTTTTCGATGCATTGGCTGCATTCTTCAATTCTTCGCGCTTGCGCAATTCTTCTTCATACAGTCGGCTCTTGAGCATCTGCATGGCTTTTTCCCGGTTGCCGATCTGGCTGCGTTCCGTTTGACAAACCACTACAATGCCTGTAGGAATGTGAGTGAGGAAAACTTTTGTTTCCACCTTATTTACATTTTGTCCGCCCGCTCCTCCACTCCTGGCCGTTTCCATTTTTACTTCACTGTCCTTGATCTCGATATTGATGGAGTCATCAACCAGAGGATAAACAAAAACGGAAGCAAAGGAAGTATGACGCCGCGCATTGCTGTCGAATGGAGATATACGCACAAGCCGATGAACACCACTTTCTGCTTTTAAAAAACCGTAAGCGAATTCACCGTCAAATTGAAGTGTGCAGGTTTTGATGCCGGCACCGTCACCATCTACCCAATCAAGTATGGTTACTTTCCAACCTTGTTTTTCACCGTACATGCGGTACATACGCGCAAGCATTTCGGCCCAATCCTGGCTCTCGGTACCGCCGGCGCCTGAATTGATCTGGAGCACGGCTGGCAATTCATCTTCGGGTTGATTGAGCGTACTTTTGAATTCAGCTTCTTCGATGGCTTGTATCGCCTTATTATAGGCAGACCTTACTTCTTCTTCGGTTCCCTCTCCCTCTTTCCAGAATTCAAACAATACGGCAAAGTCCTCTACTGCAGCCTGTACTTGTTCGTAAAGGTTTACCCAGTATTCGTCCAGCTTGATCTCTTTTAAAATAGCGGTAGCCCGGGCATTGTCATCCCAGAAGCCGGAAGCTAGCGAGAGCTGCTTGTCCTGATTGATCTTGTCTTTTCGGTTATCGACGTCAAAGAAACCTCCTCAGGACAACCACACGGTCCCTCATATCTTTCAAATGTTCTTGTGTCATAGCGGGTGCGAAGATAAGAATTTGAAATCTTGAGCGGCAAGTTTAACGATTTGGGACGACGCTAAGTGCAAACACGAAGCTTCTGGTCCGTGCCTGACATGGACCAAAATTCGTGATCTAAGCGTTTCAGGGTTTTTTCTCCGCCTCCTTGTTGATGAGAAAATCGAGCGACCAGGGGCCACTGCCAACCACCAAAAAATAAATAAGGAGCAGAAGAATTAGAATGGAAAGGAACAGCTCTGAAAACGGACGCATCATAAAAGCATTGACAAAGATGATGGCACCCATCATGACCGGTATCTGGATAAGACAGGCAAGCCTGGTAAGAAGACCGGTTGCCAAAAGAAAGCCGCCCATGGTATGGGCAAACAAAATATAATGACTGATAAAAACCAACATGAGAGAACTGAAAGCAACCTGGCGGCTCATCAGATTTTCTAAACCTCCGAGGTTTCTGCCAAATTCTACGCCTTTGATACAAAGAAATACACCCAGGATCATTCTCAGTAGATCGATCCATTTTGGATGATGGGCATCACCCCAATGCTCCAGACGTTGTACGTAGTTCATATAGCTTAGTTTTAGTTGAAAGAACTAAGACAAAGCTAGTGTATTCTTTTGTGCCAGATCCAGACTGTCGAAGAGTAAAGCTTGCAGTTCTGTGTGGATAATGCCGTGAAGAACAGGTGAAGAACAAGAAGCCGAAAAATTTGGGAGCAGGTGCCACCGAAATGTACCTTAGAAACACAATTGAGCAATGCAGAAATCCTAAACAGATCGCTGCAGGCAAACAATCTCAAAAGGATCAATGCCATTCAATTAAAAGCATCGGGTTAGTAAGTGTGCCTGCCTTCGGCAAGCAAACGAGCGAACTTGGTGCTTTTTCTTTTTCACGACCTATTTCCCTGATTGGCCTTATTTCTGGCTTTTTCAGACTCCTCCTGATTCAAAGTTCTGCCAGTATCGTCATTTACATTCTGTGCCTCGCCCTTGTAATCGTGCGCTTGTGCAGGATCACGACGCGCTTCTTTGTCTGTATTTTCTGAAGCATTAGGATCATTTGACTCATCCTGCGATGCTGCACGCACCCGATCACCTGTAGTTTTACGGGCGTCCTGTGCGTCGGCATCATTACCGGAAAATCTTCCGCCATTATCTGCCACTTCAAAATTTTCTTCTGCTTCGCTCTTTCGGTTTTTTGATTGATTCATTTCAATGTTTTTAATGTTCAATAATGATTTGGCCAGTTTTCGGGTATCCATCCCCGTTAGGCACGATCATTTCGGTCTCGTATATTTTCTTCAATTTCTTCTTCCTTAAAACCAACTTCCTGGATAGCGGAAAGAATATCGTCCAGGGGCTGGTTCAATTTTAAAGCGATGGCTCTGACCTGTTGTTCGTGACTTGTGTAGATCCCAAACCTGTCTTGTGCATGTCTATTGCTCATAGTCTGATGTCCCCGAAAATTGTACCATTTTATCAAGTACAGGCATTAAAAAGCGGACCTATCGTCCGCCATATTGAATTGAATATTTTCTGGGTTAATCGTTTTTCAGATACTGCTGCGTTCGTACAGATCATTGAGATAATATCGGTTCAAATTGATCGTTCTGTCATTTCTTTCACGCTCGCCGTACCTGGGTTCGCGATTCATTGGAAAGCGGGTTGCATTGCTGGCAGCGTCCCGCTTCTGCCCTTCTGCTTTTATTTCCCTTTCCGGATTTCTGTTGTTCTGCCTTGCCATATTCGTTTGGTTTTAGTGTAAGGGATGTATAGTAAAATCCGTGCCGTAATTAAGAAAAAAAAATCATACTTGAATTTTCATTTCAAAACGATTGGCCTTACACTTTGTTTGCCAATCACTTTAAATGATACTGCTCAGGTCCTCTCCCAATCTCGCAGATTCCCCTTCATCAAGGTCATCGTTTGGACTATGGGCAGAGAATTCAGCATCGTTTTCCATATCATGTTCTGCCTCGTCATGGGCAGAGGCAGCTTGTTGTTTTTCCTGGGTACTGATCTCGCGGGGCAAAGGGTTCTCATGTCTTGGCGTCTGCTCATTTTTTTCAGATTTATTTTGCTTGTCCATATCGCTGTTTACATGCTACTCTGTAAATTCTATGCCGCTTTATCATTGAATTCATTGCTATATTCATTTTAAATCCGTTTATGCCATTTGTCAATATCAAGGACTTACCCTCCCGGCAGGTTGTTCCAGGCTATGAGGGTCGCAGTATTCACACCGGAACCATGACGTTCATGTACTGGAAGGTGGAAGAAGGTGCTTTAATGCCCATGCATCACCATCTTCATGAACAGGTAGCACATGTTCTGAAAGGGAGGTTTGAATTGAATGTAGGTGGAGAAACAAAAATCCTAGAGCCCGGTATGGTAGCGGTGATTCCGCCCCACCTTCCACATGGCGGAAAAGCCATCACAGATTGTGAACTGCTGGATGTATTTTTTCCTGAACGCGAGGATTATAAATGGGAATAGTTGGTAGCTGATAGTTGATAGTTGGTAGAAGAGAGGATCGCTGTACGCATCTCGTCGTTCACCGCTCGCGGCTCAAGGCTCCTGTCTCTTAGAACTTACTATCTGCACTATAATCGTTGTCCGCATGGTTTACATCAGGCATATAGGTACTTCCCAGATGAATGGAGCTTATTTTTTTACTGGTAGGAATAGTGATGGTCACTTCGTCTGATTTTTCCCAGACAGCAATGGAACGATGCAGTTTTTCTGTGGTCTTATCTGAATACAGAATATCAAGGTCAATTGGAGTAGGTTTAGTTCCTTTCATGCTGATCTTAACAGCATATGCATTTAGTTTTTTGGTAACAGAGGAAATGGAAAGGTCAGGAAAACCGTTGTCGAAAAACCATCGCTTCCAGAACCAGTTAAGATTTTTTCCGGAGCCCGCATTGATACAATTGAAAAAATCGTAAGGCATGGGATGCTTCCCCTGCCACTGCTGAATATAATAATGCAGTGCTTTTGTAAAAACACTATCACCAAGAAGATCTTTAATGTACAAATAACCAAATGCAGGCTTTGGATAAGAATCAAGAAACATGGCGATTCCGGTAAGCTGCGTCGTTAGTGTTATGATGGGAAGATCTATTTCACTGCCAGCATCTTTTTCATAAGGCTGAACACCGTATTCGTCGACGATGGTGGTATCAATGATGGGCGAGATCAGCCATTCACCAATAGTGGCCCAGCCTTCATCCATCCATCCATACTTGGTTTCGTTGATCCCCATATAAAATGGGAACATGGTGTGAAAGATCTCATGATCCGTAAGCTCGATGCTCTCTCCCCGATCTTCAACTGGATTATCATTGACCATCATGGGATATTCCATCTGGTCAAGTCCATCAAAAACGGTTTCATGCGAATAAGGATAGGGCCAGTGCGGAAACACATAACTCATGGACCAAACTGTTTTGCGCGCATCTCCAATCACTGCAAAATAATCCCTGTGTTTTTTGTTGAACACGGCGTCCACGCGCGTCCTTCTTCCCGAAATGGGATCGACAACCAAAGAACTTGATCTCCATAAATAATGATCGCTGGTAGCAAATACAAAATCAGTAACATTCTCTGCACGGTAATGCCAGGTATTGAAATTATTTTCTGCAGTGATGGTCTGTGAAAGATCAGTTGAATCAATGATGGTGGTGATGTCATCACTATTTTCCGCCTGGTGAATTCTGTTCAGATATAAGGGTTTCAAAACATCAGTCCCATTCTCCAGATTTCCGGTGGCCCAGACCAAAAAATTTTTCGGCACAGTAACATTCACATCAAAATTGCAGAAGTCATTATAAAATTCCTGAGATCCGTTGTAAGGATTTCGGTTCCATCCGTCGATATCATCGTATACGGCTATTCTGGGAAAGAAATAAGCAACAAAATCGGCATTGGGCTCCACTTCACCAGTTCTGATATGAGACCCTTTATTCAATGTATAATGAAACAGTATTCTAAACCGGATCAATTGCCCATGAGAAATATTCTGTTTGCCAACCACCATGTTGGTCGCATCTTCCGTCCATTGCTTGCGATCAATTCTTTTTTGGTTGATCCACATGCTGTCTATTACCATTCCAGCTCCTGCATCTTCCGGTGAAATTTTTGATTGCCTCGGAGAACCGGTTTTATACAGATTCGGATAGAGCTTGATCCAGACCTGATGAAGTGTATCAGGACTATTGTTGGTGTAGCTAATGTCCTCCGTACCGTTCACAAGCCTTGTATCGGGCGAAAAGTTTACATGAATGGAATAATCAGCGTGGTTTTGCCAGTAGTTTTTTCCAGGGCTTCCATCTGCAGAGCGTGTGCCTTTCTGGTATGTCCGCAAGATATTCCTGGGGACATCGAGTTTTTGTGCCTCGATGGAGGAAATAAATAATGTTGCGATGCAAATGACCAACGAGCGCTTCCGGTACATGTTTCTTCAAATTTATCCGAGCATTTTCTGTATTGATGCTGGTTTTATCAAATGGAGATGAGCGAGACGATCTGTTCGAGATAAACTTTATCATTGGCATCAAAACCATTCAGTTCTGTGCTGTCTACATCAAGCACACCTGCAACTTCACTATTGGAGAAAAAAGGGACAACGATTTCAGAACGGGAAAGGCTGTTGCATGCAATATGTCCGGGGAATTGTTCAACATCGGGTACAATGATCGTTTCTCCCTGCACCCAGCAGGCTCCGCAAACTCCTCTCCCTTTTTTGATGCGGGTACAGGCAATTGGTCCCTGGAATGGTCCCAGCACCAATTCATTTTGTTTTACCAGGTAGAAACCTACCCACAGCCATCCAAATTGTTCCTTTAATGCAGCTGTAATGTTGGCGAGGTTGGCTATCAGGTCTGTTTCACCTTCCAGAATTCCTTTTATCTGAGGCAACAATGCTTCGTACTGTTCTTCTCTGGTGCCTTCAGCAATTCTTAAATCTTCTGCCATGCAAATGGATTAAACTTAAAGATAAAATAAAAGCTGCTCACGGCAGGTGAACAGCTTTTATCAAAATGATTGAAGAAATATTAATTATTTCCACCACCGCCATTTTGCTGGCGCTGCTGTTGCATTTGTTTTCTTTGCTCTTCAAAGAAATCATTCACAGCCTTTATTTGATCATCAGTGAGGGGAATAGCTTTGTACTCTTTGTTTTGATCGGCCTGGATCTGATCCAATTGCTTTTTGCGATCCTCTTCGCTCAGGTCTCTGAGTCCACGCATTTTGGAGCGGGAGTTGAACATCACCTCGATCACCTTGTCTGCCTGTGCATCAGTGATCTTTGTTTTTTCGATGAGCTGAGGTTTCACACGGTCCTTATAGCGCTGCATCATTGCTGCAGGATCGCCGCCGCCCTGTTGTGCATTCGCATTGGTCACATATACGGTAGTGAACAAAGCAATCAGAAGAAATAGTTTTTTCATGATGAAGTTTTTGTGTTTAGACCGGCAAGATAAAGTTCTGCGATGTTAATCAAGGTTAAAACAAGGATTTTAGGATTTTATTCCACCGTCGAAAACGAGGAGCTGGGTGATTTCATCGGCGGAAAAATTATCATCCAACACAAAAAAAAGGGTCCGGTGAGTGGAATTGCCTCCTTCGCTAGCGCTACGGGGGCCGAAGAGGAATTGGGAATTGGGAAAGAACAGGCTTCTACGAAATCACTTTTGTGGAATTTATATTGTCTTGCGGATAAAGTAAAAAGGATTCAATCCTATAAATCCTAAAAAATCAATCCCCGCCCGAACGTACCGTTCGGTACGGGGAGGCGTGAAATCCTCTCTCCATCCAGAACATCCGTGCTATAAAATACT
>JBJMLU010000205.1:0-3000 GCA_045805145.1 Flavisolibacter sp.
CTCCTTCATTGCAAGAAAGAGCTGGCAGCTAGCAGCTCACAGCTCATAGCTTCTCTCTACTTAGAAGTACTTACCTGTCCCCTGATTTCACCACCTCCATTGGCTGCTGTATGGATATTCGCATAGAATTTTCCGGCAAAGAGGTCGGCTTCCTGGGTAGGAGAAAGCGTCGCACTGCCGCTGGCAGTTCCTGAATTGGGGCTAGTCTGACTATTTTGAAGCAGAAAAAAAACAAGCGGATTTGCATTTGTTCCCGGAAGGGCAGGCGAATGAAAATGACCGGCAGTAGCCGCCCCGGTCAGGCCAGACCAGGTTGCAGTATAGGTAAGAAGTCTGGTAGTAGAATCATATGTTCCTGTTACAGTTCCGGACCCTGTTGTTGAATTTGCAGGCACTTCATTGGCTCCGCTCAGGGTGGCATTGATGTGATAGACCACATCCTGAGGAGGAGGAGTAGTGTTATTGTTGTTGTCTTTTTTGCAGGAGGAGATCAGAAAAATAAAAAACAGAGTTGGGATTGACAGGGCAATAACTGAAATTGTCTTTTTCATGCTTGAAGTTTTATAGTTTGAAAAATGATCGCTTTGCAGGAGGAATACGGATTATATTTATGTCAATAGGATATCGGTCACCATTAGCCTGATTGCAATGGAACAAAAAAAAATGATCATCATTGGAGCAAGCTCGGGTATCGGTCGCGAAATCGCTAGTATATACGTGGGCATGGGTTGGAAGGTTGGCATCACTGGAAGACGGTATCCTTTACTGCAACAATTCGAAGAGCAACATCCGGGGCAGGTGGTCTGTTCTTCCTTTGATGTGATGGGCGAAGAGAACCAGCCAAAGATGAATGCATTGATCAACGCACTGGGCGGCCTCGATCTTCTGATCTATAATGCAGGATTTGGTGATGTGTCGAAAGATCTGCTCTGGAATATTGAGGAGAGGACCACGCGCACGAATGTGATGGGTTTTGTAGAGATCGTATGCTATGCCTTTAATTTTTTTGCAAAGAAAGGAAGCGGACAAATTGCAGTTGTTTCATCGGTAGCTGCACTCAGGGGAAATAGCTGGGCGCCTTCCTACAGTGCCAGCAAGGCATTCATGAGCCGCTATGCTGAAGGACTCAACATCAAAGCGGACAGAATGAAAAAGAAAATCGTGGTTACCGATATCAAACCTGGCTTTATTGATACGAAGATGGCCAAGGGCGAAAAACGCTTCTGGATGGCCAGTCCGCAAAAAGCAGCACATCAAATTGTAAAAGCAATTCAAAAGAAAAGAAGAAAGGTTTACATCACAAGGCGCTGGTGGCTCATCGCGCAAATTCTTAAGATCCTTCCCTATGTTATTTACAAGAGACTTGGCTAAATGTTAAAAGATCAGGGGGTACTGGCAATTCCTGGACAATTTGGTTAACTTTTGCAGCGTTTACGGGTCACAAATCCAAGTTCTATATTTGTATGAGCAACGTATTATCCATGTCCGCAGCTTTCGAAAGACAAAAAAACATCAAGGCCTCTGCCTGGACTGCAGCCATTACCGGCTCCCTTTTTCTTATCATCCTCATGATCAAATTGAGCAGTCCTGTGAAAACGGAACAGCCGGCAGAAGAATACGTGGAAATTAATCTCGGTAGCGGCGACCAGGGCTCGGGCACCGACCAGCCTCAATTGCCTGGAGATCCTGCGCCGGCCCAACATACAGCATACACTCCTCCGCAGCCGGTTACCGCACATGAAGAAAGCGTGAAAGATGTTTCAACCGAAGAAACCAGTCATGATGCTCCTGCTGTTATCAAACCATCGGTGAGCAAACCGGAGGCAACAAAGATCAATGCAGAAACAAAGATCGTTAAGACCAATAACCCTGTTCCCCAACCCGTGGTGCAGGCACCGCCTCATCCCCGCGCGGTAATGGGCAAAACACTCGGAGGAACTGGAAATGGTGGAAACGGAGCAGATACTTACAAGCCCGGAGGAAATGAAGGAATAGCCGGTGGTACCGGCGACCAGGGACGACCTGGTGGAAGTCCCAACGGAAAAAATTATACCGGTGCTCCAAGAAATCTTGGAATTCGCACGTATAATATCCCTGCAAAAAATTTCCAGGATGACTTCAATGAAAGCGGAACTGTAGCACTTGATATCGTGGTTGATGAAAATGGAAGACTGCAATCGGCGGCCTACCAGCCGGCCGGTTCCAGCATTACCAACCGGAACCAAATCGAAATTGCGAAACGGCGCGCCGCAGAAATTCCTTATCCCAAGTATGAAGGCGGATTCAAGCAAAGAATTACCATGAATTTCCAGGTTCGCAGTTAGTCTTTCTGTCGCAATATATTTGCGGCGTGAACTATCTGCAGACCATTCATTATTTATACAATACACTGCCCATGTTCAGTCGCATGGGCAGTGCTGCTTTCAAAAAAGACCTGACCAATATTGTTCTGCTGTGCGACGAACTGGACCAACCACAAAATTCATTCAGAACCATTCACATCGCTGGAACCAATGGAAAAGGTTCAGTGAGTCATATGCTCGCAGCTGTATTGCAGAAAGCTGGCTACAAAACAGGATTATATACTTCTCCTCACCTCTACGATTTCAGGGAAAGAATCAGGATCAATGGTGAATTGGCCGAACAGGATTTCATTGTGGACTTTGTTCAAAAAATGCAGCCCGCAATTGAAAAGATCCAGCCTTCGTTCTTTGAGATCACTGTGGCTATGGCTTTCGATTATTTCAGACAAAATAAAATTGATATTGGTGTGATTGAAGTAGGACTTGGCGGCCGGCTGGACAGCACCAATATCATTCATCCCGAGCTATCTGTCATTACCAACATTGGATGGGATCACATGAATTTATTGGGAAACAGTCTGGAAGAAATTGCAGCGGAGAAAGCAGGCATTATCAAGGAAAACATTCCGGTAGTGATCGGAGAAAAAACAAAGGAGACCTATCCTGTATTTGCAGAAGAAGCCCGCAAAAAAGATGC
>JBJMLU010000206.1:0-3808 GCA_045805145.1 Flavisolibacter sp.
CCGAATCAGAAATTTATTTACCAATATGATTTTAATAAGAACTGGTCCTTTCTCGTGGAGTTGATCAATGTATCAAAAGAAGAAAATCCGAAAGTGACCTATCCCACCATGGTGCGCAAGGAAGGCATTGCTCCCAGTCAGTATGGAACCAAGAGTCTGCTGGGCGAGCGGTTTGCCGACGTGGAAGAAAAATATGACCTCTCCAAGAATGCAGAAGGATTTGGAGAAGAAGGCGAAACCGACCAATCGCCCGAAGAGGACGTAGGAAGTGTAGGAGGGGAGGAGGAAGCGGATAGTTAATAGTTAGTTGGTAGGAGAGAGAAAGATGTGAGATGTGAGATGGGAGATGTGAGGAGAGAGTTGGTAGTTGGTAGGAGAGAAAGAGATGAGGGGGAGAAGAGCCAGGCAGGCATAAAAAGAACAAGACAAGACCTGAAAAATTTTGCGGCATTCTGTCCAGCATTTTGCGCCGTTGGTTGCGTTTACTATCATGTGTTTCGACCGATCATTTCATTTTTTTCGTTTTGCCTGAATGATCGAAAAAATCTTCAAATAAACAGTGGGCACAACCTGCCCACTTGTATCGGTAGTGGATTCAATAATTTAGTACACCATCCCTGAAATCACTTTAATCTGCGTTATACGTGATTCAAAAAACTGCCATCATTATTGCTGGTCCCACGGCTTCGGGTAAAACATCGATGGCAATTGATATTGCCCTCCAACTGGGAACAGAGATCATTTCTGCAGACAGCCGGCAGTGCTTCAGAGAACTGAATATCGGCGTTGCGCGACCATCAGAGGAAGAACTTCAAAAAGTAAAACATCACTTCATTGCCTCACACTCCATACACGAAAAAATTACAGCCATCACCTTTGAGCAGTATGCGCTCGAAAAAGCAAAAGAGATCTTCCGTGATCATGATCATCTGGTAATGGCCGGGGGTACGGGTCTTTATATCAAAGCATTTTGTGAAGGCATGGATGAAATTCCGGAAGTCCCTGATGCCATACACCGCGAAATCGTTTATGAATACAAACAACACGGACTTTTCTGGTTACAGGAGCAGGTGAAGAAACTGGATCCTGCTTTTTATGCAGTTGCTGAAACAGACAATCCGCAAAGGCTGATGCGCGCCCTCGAAGTATTCAAGTCCACTGGTCAGTCCATTCGTGATTTCAGAAAAGGAAAAAAAAAGCAGCGTGATTTTCAGATCCGAAAAATTGCTCTTCAAGTTCCCAAAGAAGAACTGCACCGCCGCATCGATGTGCGGGTAGAACAAATGATGGAAAGGGGACTTTTGCGCGAAGTGGAATCTCTTCTTCCCTATCAGCACCTCAATGCGCTTCAGACAGTGGGCTACCGCGAGCTCCTCGATCATATGAATGGTGAAATCAGTTTGCAGGAAGCCATTAACCGCATCAAGACCAATACGCGTCACTATGCCAAGCGCCAGATGACCTGGTTCAAGAAGGACGGAGAGTATGAATGGAGAGAAGCTGCTAGCTGAGAGCTGCTAAGGAAAGCTGCTAGCTGTGAGCTGCTAGCTGTTAGCTTTTCTTGGTTGTAGCCTTCGGCAAGGACAATGTTGATTATGGTTTCTTGTTTTGAATACGGTGCTTACTACTCGCTGCTCTCTGCTCGATGCTCATGGCTGTTAAGGAAAGCTGCTAGCTGTGAGCTGCTAGCTGTTAGCTTTTTCTTGGTTGTAGCCTTCGGCGAAGACAATGTTGATTATAGTTTCTTGTTTTAGTTGCGGTAATTACTACTGGCTGCTCACAGCTCGAAGCTCGAAGCTCATGGCCTTACTTTAGGAGATTGCTTCGCTTCGCTCGCAATGACGTTCAATTAATACCATTACCAAAGGTTTCGAAACTGCTTTATAATTTGAAGGTTGGTGTGGTGCATCATCTATATGCTACTTAAGAGACATCAAGTTTTTAGATGGAGCGACCCGGCGGGCCTGGCAATACAATAGCTTTAAAACCTTGACTTGCTGGTCAATTGCTCACTTAGGCCACGAAGTCTTACGATAACTTTAAACCAGTAGTGAGCACATGAATGAACGTCATTGCGAGCGAAGCGAAGCAATCTCCTCGAACTGAATTGAGCTACCCCCGTGTAGCTATAATTAACATTGTCTTCGCCGAAGGCTACAACCAAGAAAAAGCTAACAGCTAGCAGCTTTCCTTAACAGCCACGAGCATCGAGCTGTGAGCAGCCAGTAGTAATTACCGCAACTAAAACAAGAAACTATAATTAACATTGTCTTCGCCGAAGGCTACAACCAAGAAAAAGCCAACAGCTAACAGCTCACAGCTAGCAGCTTCTCTCTCTCTCATTGCTTTTCCGGGAGGTAAATAAAAAAGCTTGCGCCTTCATTTTCTTTTCCCTTTGCAATGATCTCTCCGTGGTGGTTTTGCACTACTTTTTTACAAAGGGCCAGTCCTATGCCCGATCCGGGATAATAATTTTTGTCATTGAGCCTTTTGAATAGTCCGAAGATCTGTTCGGCATATTCTTCATTAAAGCCGATCCCATTGTCGGAAAAAATAAATTCATAGTAAGTCTTGTTCTTGAAAAGAGAAGGGGGTAATTCTTCTTCTTTGATCTTCCGGCAACCGATATGGATCAGGGGCCTGCGGTCTTCGTGCGCAAACTTCAGCGAATTGTTGAGGAGGTTGTAAAACAATTGTGTCATCTGCAGCGGGATGGCATCGATGGTGGGAAGCAAATCTGATTTGACACGTACATTTTTTTGAACGATCACAAGGTCCAGGTCCTGAAGTACACCTTTGAGTACTTCATTGAGATTGGTGGGAACGAAGTCCACACTTTTTTTGAGACTGGAAAAACTCAGGATGTCTTTTATCAGTGAAGACATGCGCTCGGCTGCAGCCAGAATTTTTTCCAATTGCATCCTTCCTTTTTCATCCAGCCTCGGTCCTTGTGTTTCCTGAAGAAAACTTCCGAAAGAACGGATTTTGCGCAAGGGCTCCTGAAGATCATGACTCGCGACATAAGCATATTGTTCCAGTTCGGCATTGGAGCGTTCGAGGTCGCTGATGTTTTCTTTTAGTTCTTCCTCATATTTTTTGAGTTGGGAGATATCATTGAAAGAAATAATCACACCATCTTCCAGTTTGGAAAGAGAAACCTGGAACCAGGTATTGATATCACCTCTTTCATATTGCCACTCGAAAATCTGCGGGTTGCCTGTTTCCACTACTTCAATATAGCGGTGTATCAGTCCTGTTTCGCGAACATAAGAGGGAAATTCACTTAGTCGCTTGCCCCTCATTTGTGCAGAGTCAATCTTCAGCAGACGATCAATGGACTTGTTCAAAAACTCTAAACGGAAGTCAACGATCTTCCCATTCTCTCTGATTGCCTTGTAATGCACAATTCCATTCTGCGAAGTATCGAGAATGGATCCAAGGAATCCCTCGAGCCACTGTTGCTGTCTCGATAAAAACAGGTTAGACAGAAAAGTAACGACTATGATACCAATGGCCAGTACCGCAAATACAACAGTCAGCAGGTTATTCAGTTTCGTTGATTGTACCAGGTCCACCTTTCTTTCTCTAAGTACTCTTTCTTCATTGGCTATGACCTCGTTAATGAGCTGGTGAATGCGCAGGAGCCTTTCAAGTCGGAATGATTCGTGTGTCTCAACAATCTCCGCGACATTTTTTTGCATGAGCACAGGCATTTCGGAATTGATCATCTCGGAAAGGTGGCGCAAGTGCTCTGACTGAGCTGGGTTGTCTTTCACCAGTTTTTTTAACTCAGTCAGTTTGGATGAAA
>JBJMLU010000207.1:0-16265 GCA_045805145.1 Flavisolibacter sp.
AAAGATGCACCCATTCATTTTGCTCAAGACCGCTTTGAAATTTCAAAAGACCAGATGAATGACGAATCACTGGAGTTGTGGGTGCGTGATAAAAAAACAGGAACGGTTTCCCCTTACGAACTGGATCTTCCAGGAATTTACCAGGAGAAAAATATTCTTACTGTGCTTCAATCTCTTTGCGATCTTGAAGATTGGAAGGTGAGTGATGAAAATATTCGTGAAGCATTAAAAGCAGTAAAAACAATTACGGGGTTACAGGGCCGGTGGGAAAGGATACGCCAGCATCCAGATGTAATTCTGGAAGTAGCGCACAACCGGGAAGGGATCGAGCAATTGCTTGCCCATCTCCAAAGAAAAAAATATTCCCGTCTTCATCTCATTATCGGCATAGTAAAAGATAAGGATGCCAACATGATCCTTGAGCTTCTTCCCCGCGACGCCCAATATTATTTTACGCAGGCACATATTCCAAGAGCGTTGAACGCCCGTGAACTCCAGCAACAGGCTTCACTGCATCACCTCCGGGGAAATGTATTCGATGATGTAAACCTGGCTCTCCATGAAGCTCTTGCCTCTGCTTCATCCACAGACCTGGTGCTTATTTGCGGGAGCATTTTTTTGGTGGCGGAAGTGGACAGAGAACACATGTGAGATGGGAGATGGGAGATGGGAGAAGAGAGGGTTGATAGTTATTAGTTAGTGATTAATAGAAGGACTTAAGAAAATTTATTGCATTCTTGTTGTATCCCTTTCTAATCTCTCTTCCCACATCTCCCATCTCACATCTCACATCTATTCTCTCTCCCCCATCTTCGCTCAGAATCTCAGCTCTCCTAATTTTTCCAGTGCATAAAAAATGCAGGCTGTATGAAGTGCCTGCACAATTCCATTGCTGCGGAGCAGTTTTTTTAGTTCGTCGATGGAGTAGATCAATACTTCAATGTCTTCGGTTTCATCCAGACTTTGCTCTGCTACTTTTTCTCCGCCTTTGGCAAGGAACATGTGCATATAATTATTGGTGGTGGCAGGATTGGCGCAGATTTTTCCAATGTATTCGAATGAGCTAAATACATATCCTGTTTCTTCTTTGAGCTCACGGGCAACCGCTGTTTCCAGGCTTTCACCTTTATCAACTACGCCGCCGGGCGTTTCAATGCTCTCCACTCCCAACCCATGCCGGTATTGTTTGATGAGCACCACTTTATTATCACGAGTGAGTGCAAACGCAGTAACCCAGGTACCATATTCCAGCGTGTAATACGCCTGCATGATCTTTCCATTGGGCAGCTCGCATTTTTCCTTTCTTACGGTGAGCCAGGGCTGTCTGAATAAATATTCCGATTCCAGAACTTTCCATTTCATAATGAAGAATTGAACTGCTAAATTTTTTTTGGACTGATTCTTACCATCCCTTTCTTTCCCGAAGTCTTGCAACATGTGCAGTATGATGCAAACCATGCCAGGCATACAAACCCAGGAGCTGCCAGAGTGTGAACTGTTTCTGGTGTTGCGGATGATAAACCGTTTTCTGCCAGTCCGCTTCGGAACAGCTTTTCAAAAATTCATGCCAGCGCTGATGAAGCGCATAAAGAAGCGTGATGGAAATATTGATGGGAAGATGTTGTACGTCGGCAAGAGTGGACCAGAGTTTTTCATCATAGGGACAAATCGTTGGATTGGCTTCAGTAAATCCGAGTTTGAAACGCAGGTAAGCATTCATGTGACTGTCTGCTACATGATGCACCAGTTGATGGACTGTCCAGCCTCCATCGCGGTAAGGTGTCTGCAGTTGTTGTTCGTCCAGGTTCTGTACCGCATTCTCCAACGCATTTGGCAGGAACTTAATGTCTGCGACCCACTGTTCTTTTAATTTTTCAGAATAAGGTTGCGGAGCATATTTGCCGATGGGATATCGTGGATCGTCTTGCATACAATGGTTTTATTCAACTATCTCCAATAGTTCAATATCGAATTGTAAGGTAGCGCCTCCGGGAATGTCGCCGCCAGCTCCTCTGTCGCCATAAGCCAGTTCGGATGGTATCCATAGCCTCCAGATACTACCCAGCGTCATTTGCGGAATGGCGAGCTGCCATCCTTTGATCAGTGCATTGAGCGGTGCGGTAAAGGGTTGGTTGCGCCGGTAAGAGCTGTCAAATTCTTTTCCGTTCAGCAGGCTTCCTTTGTAATGCGCTTTGATCTTGCTACTACCTTTCGGACGGGGACCTTCTCCATCCTTGATGACAAGATATTGCATGCCACCTGAGAGTTCATGAACGCCAGGTTTGTTTTTGTTCTCGGAAAGAAAATTTTGTCCTTCCTGCTTTTGGGCGTTGATTTTTTCTTCCTGAAAAGATCTGAGTTTGTCATGTAGTGCCATATCACGCTTCTCTTAATGAATGTCCGGTTAAATGAATAAATACGTCTTCCAGATTGGCCTGCTTCACTTCCTTTGGTCTTTCAAATCCTGTTGCCACCAATTCGTCAATCAGTTTGTCTGGTGTATCGAGTGCAACGATCTTTCCCGAATCCACGATGGCTACACGGTGACAGAGAAATTCTGCTTCATCCATGTAGTGTGTGGTAATGATCACCGTTGTTCCTTTTGCCTGGATCTGATGCACAAGGTCCCAGAGATTTCTTCGGGCCTGCGGATCAAGTCCTGTTGTAGGTTCGTCCAGGAAAATTATTTTCGGATCGTTGATCAGTGTTGTAGCGATGGAAAAACGTTGCTTCTGTCCTCCGCTGAGTTCTTTTACTTTCGATTTGGCCTTGTCCTTCAGGTTTACCATTTCCAGAAGTTCCATGGCGTCTACTTTTCTGTTGTAAAGGCCGGCAAACAAATGAATCAGTTCAACAAGGGTGAGGTTGGGATAGTAACCACTGGTTTGAAGTTGCACACCAATGATCTTCTTGATCTCGTTGGGATGTTCGTCGAGATTGATGCCATCAACGATAATTTTTCCACTGGTTTTATCGCGCAGTGTTTCTATGATTTCAAGCGTGGTTGATTTGCCAGCTCCATTGGGACCCAGTAGTCCGAATATCTCGCCTTCATATACTTCAAAGCTGATTCCTTTCACAGCCTCGAAATTTCCATAATTCTTTACAAGATGCTCCACTGAAATGATGGTCCTGCCTGCCATGAAACGAATTTGGTGCAAATCTATAACACAGACGACACAGATTAAGAAGGGATTTCACAGATTCTTCAATTACAGTCATCATTTCTGGCCGTACATCACAAAGCCAAAAGTGAAAACCAAAACATCTTCAGCAAAACTGGTCTGATAAAATGCGTTAGAAATTGGGAAGCCCTTAAATGATCAGGCCGACCGTCTTTTCGGTTCTTCCTTTTAACTTTTGACTTTTTCTAACTGTTCATGCACTCTTCCAACTCCGACATCATTGAACTGCTGCCTACGAAAAATGGAGAACGCTGGTGCAGCTCGGTGGGCACAATGTCGAGAATGGACTGTTGTCCATTGGTGGCTCTTCCTCCGGCCACTTCCACGATAAAAGCAAATGGATTGCATTCGTAGAGCAGTCGCAATTTCCCTCTGGACTTTTCTGTAGTTGCGGGATACATGAATATCCCTCCTTTAATGAGGTTACGGTGTACATCGGAGACCATGCTTCCAATATAGCGTTGGGTATACGGACCGCCGTTCTCTTTTGTTTTGTTCTGACAGAGGTTGATGTATTTGCGAACACCTTCATCATACTGGAAAAAATTTCCATGGTTCACCGAATAGATCCTGCCAATTTCGGGACATTTGATCTGGGGATGACTCAAACAAAATTCTCCAATGGAAGGATCCAGTGTAAACCCGTTAACACCTCTGCGCGTGGCATAAACCAACATGGTGGACGATCCATAAACAATATATCCTGCGGCAACCTGATTCCTGCCTTTCTGTAAAAAATCCTCCCTTGTTGCAAGTGTCCCTTTCTCCGACAGACGCCGGTACACACAGAAGATGGTTCCAATGGAAACATTCACATCAATATTGCCACTGCCATCGAGCGGATCGAAGAGACAAACATATTTTGAGTTGCGACTTACTTCATCATCAAAAGCAACGAAATCCTCGAGTTCTTCACTGGCGATACCCGCGCAACTGATGCCATGACGCAAGACGCCCATGAACTGGTTGTTGGCAAAGATGTCGAGCTTTTTTACATCCTCTCCCTGCACATTTACCGAACCCACATCTCCCAGAATATCCACGAGTCCTGCCTTGTTCACCTCCACGTTAATTCTTTTGGAAGCAAGACCAATATCACGCAATAAGCTACTTAATTCACCAGTGGCTTTTGGAAACTGTCTCAGCTGCTGGATGGTAAATTCATCGAGAGTGAGTATATGTCGGTTTACAGAACTCATGAAAGCAAATCGGTTTGGACAAATGTATAGTGGAAAGTTGAAAGTTGATAGTTGATAGTTGGTAGAAGGAAAGATGAGAGAGGACAGGAGGGGTGGGATGCAACGGAAAATCATTTTGACTTGTCAGGATGAAAACTGTTTATGAAAAAACTGGTGAGTATCGTGGGCATTTGTTGCAGCATCACGTTTTTTGTTTCCTGTAACAAGGACCTCGGTGGTGTTGCTAGTTCGCCTTCCGACCGGTCTACAGGCTTGCTTATTGCTCCTGGAGGAGGCGGATCAGGTTCCGGTAATGGAGGTGGTACAGCTGGTGTGATCACCGCCGGGGAATGGAATGACCTGGACCACTGGAATTTCTGGATGGACCTTCTTCAAAAAGACAGTTTTAAAACTTTTCCTGACACCTGGGAATTTTATACAGACAACCGCATCATCATTCATTTAAAGGATATCAACGGGCAAGCTTTGTATGATGCCAGGTTGGCGCTGAACACTTCCAATTATTCCTGTTCGGCCGTGACCGATAATTCCGGGAAGGCTGAATTATTCCCGGGACTTTTTACACCCCATTTTCTTCCAGAAAATGCAAACCTAAAAGTGGAATACCATGGACAGCAATTTGACCTCGGTAGCGTCAGCAGTTCTGAACACAGTCTATCCAAAACACTTCCCATTGCCAGGTCACGGTCAACCACAGTCGATATTATGTTTGTGGTAGACGCTACCGGCTCAATGGGAGATGAATTGGAGTATTTAAAAACAGAAATAAAAGATGTGATCAGCCGTGCCGGCAGCCAGCTTCCAGGCAAGCAGCTGCGTATGGGTTCCGTATTTTATAGAGACAAGGATGATGAATATGTAGTGAGGCCCTTTGGTTTTACAACTGATGTAAACCAGCTGACTGCATTCATCAACAAACAAAATGCAAATGGTGGAGGTGATACACCTGAAGCAGTAGACGAGGGACTGGACCAGGCAATCAACCAGCAACAGTGGAGCAGTTCGGCCATCAACCGCCTGATCATTCTGGTGTTGGATGCACCCTCGCATAAAACTCCCGACGTGATGACCCGGCTAAAAAATGCTATTACTGCAGCACAACAAAAAGGTATCCGCATTATTCCTGTTTCTGCCAGCGGCATTGACAAGGAAACAGAGTTCCTCTTCCGGTTTTTTTCGATCAGTACCAACGGAACCTATGTCTTCATCACCAATGACAGCGGCATCGGCAGTTCTCACCTGCAGGCCAGCGTGGGCGATTATAAAGTAGAATTTCTCAACAACCTCCTGGTGCGGCTCATAAGCAGGTATGGACAGGAATGATTTGTAGTTCTTGAGAGGCGGTCATTAAAATTTATAGCTTGGGGTTTGAAAACGCAATGAGCGCAGAGAGCGCGCAGAGAGATCGCTAACAATTACTATAGTCTTCCTTTGCGGCCCCTTGCGCTCTCTGCGTCCTCTGCGGTTAAACTTTTTTTCTCCAGGCTCACAGCTATCCTGATTCGTTCTCAAGACTGACGTAAAGAACAAGAAACCAGAAACCAGAAACTCCTTCATCTTTGCACCCATGAAGGTTTTTAAATTCGGTGGTGCATCGGTGAGCACGGAAGAAAGGATCAGGAACGTTGCTACTATTCTTAAAAAATATAATCAGGAACAGTTGTTGGTGGTGGTTTCGGCCATGGGAAAAACCACCAATGCCCTGGAGCTTGTAGTAGAAGCGTTTTACCGGAAAGAACCTCAAAAAGCCCTTCAACTATTCGGAGAGATCAGGGAGCAGCACGTACAGAAATGCAGGCAGCTTGGCATTGATGCTGCACTCCTCAATGATTTTTTTACCGAAGTAGAATGGCTATTGCATGACAAGCCTCTGCGAGATCACGACTATTATTACGACCAGGTTGTTTGCGTGGGCGAATTGCTTTCTACTGTCATCGTAAGTTCTTTTCTGAAGTCACAAGGAATTTCCAATGAATGGATCGATGTGCGCGACGTAATCCGCACCGACAATAATTTCAGGGATGCAAAAATCAATTGGGAGGTCACTGAAAAAAGAGTAAAAGAAAACATTCTTCCTCTGGTTAGTAAAAGCAAAATGGTGCTGACCCAGGGTTTCATTGGCGCCACGGATGAAAATGAAAGCACTACGCTGGGACGCGAAGGAAGCGATTATACGGCGGCGGTATTTGCTAATTTATTAGATGCGGAAGCACAGGTGATCTGGAAAGATGTGCAGGGTGTGATGAATGCGGATCCTAAACTTTATGCAAAGGCCGAGTGGATTCGTGAACTCAATTATCAGGAAGTCATTGAAATGGCTTACTACGGTGCACAGGTAATCCATCCCAAAACCATCAAGCCGCTTCAAAACAAAAATATCCCGCTCTACGTGCGTTCTTTTATTCATCCCGACGAAGAAGGAACCTGCATTCATAACGACACTATTTCTCATCTTCCTCCGATCATCGTGTACAAGAACGACCAGGTATTGATTGAACTCAGGTCAAAAGACTATTCTTTCGTTAGCGAAGGTCTTACCGAAACCATGTATGAAATTTTTGGCGCTGTAAAATTCAAGCCCAATCTCACCCAGACTGCTGCCATCAGCATTCTCTGCGTAACCGATGATCATCCCGAAAAATTGGAAAGTCTTGCACTGAAAGCAGCGGAATTTTTTGACGTGCACATTACCCGTGGATTAACCATGCTCACCATCCGTCATTACAATGAGCAACTCCTGGGTCAGCTCGTTCTTCATCCGGTAGTGCTGCGGCAACAAACACCTGAGACCGTACAGGTGGTCATGAAAAATAGTTGATAGTTGGTGGTTGGTAGTTGGTAGAAGAGAGATGTGGGAGGAGAGATGTGAGATGTGAGGAGAGAGTTTGAGGGGAGAGTTGTTTTTGTAGAAGCTGTTCCTCTTTGCAAGGACGAAAGGACTCGGAGTTTTTTTGCAGAGAACGATATGATTACTGTGTAAAGAGTACAAAAAAATTCGATTTCACAGATCTCTTCAATCTAAAGAACCAGAAAGATGTTTACCGGCAGGCAGGCTTTAAACACCAAATATTTTTCTCTGGGAAAACCCCGCGCGCATTTGATTCTCCGAGGTTAATTTTTCTCTACTCAATCACGAAAGTCTGCTTCATTTTTTTTGCGACGGGCTTGTCGTTGAGAAGTGCAGGCTGCCAGGTGGGCATCTGTTCGAGCACCGTGATCAGTTCATCATCAAAATCTTCGTTCACTCCCTTCAATACCTTGAAATTAGTAGGAACACCGTCTGTATCTACTATGAACTCTACGCTCACGTTGGCTTTCTTTGTTCCCTCTGGAAGAGCATGTGAAAGCGCATGACCCATTTTAGACAGATAGGTTAGAAAGAATTCACCTCCTCCTGGAAATTGCGGCCACTGGTGCACTACGTCGGCGGTCTCGGATATATTCCGGAATCGGTGCTGCACCGGGATCCTTTTTGGTTTTTCAACGGAAACCGGAACTTTTTTCGATATGCCGTCATACACATAATTACCCGCATTGTTGGTCATGATCACGGGGAGTTGGTGGGTAAGCTCAAAATGGTCATACACCGTTTCAAGTCTTTCAGAAAATGATTTCAGGGAAGCGTCGTTCTTCGCCAATGCAGCGAGGTAATCGGCGCTCCTTTTGTTGTTGTAGCGAACCGGATATATATGCACTGGAATATAATCCTGGCCTGCAGCTTTTGCATAAGTAGCAAGAATGTAAATTTCATCGATCTGCTGGTCGGTAACGGGAATACAACCCACGGTAACACAGCTTCCGTGAATATAAATATCTCCTCCCGGACGAAGCGAATCGCTCAAAATGCGATCGGACACATTGGGATAATTGAGACCGAGTGATAAATAATAATTGCTGTTTGGATTGAATTCATTGATGTAATAAAATCCTTCGGGCACCTGATAATCACCAGCCATCCTCTTTGGACCGAGGGTTCCCGCCATGGCACAGATACGATAGGTTTTGAAAAGTTTATAAGGCTCTTTGCGTTCGTTCTTTACCCAAACCTCCATCTGTCCATCGTATTTAAAGGAGCGGATGTACACAAATTTTGCGGGCCACACCAGTCCCTTTGCTTCAAACTGTTTTTGAAGTGTGTCCTCCTTTCTCTTCATGGCATCATTGGGACGAGGGAGAGTTCGTTGAAAGTCAACAAAAGAAGCGTATGGTCCCTGTGAAAAAGCAGAGGCTGTTATCAATACGGATACACAGATGGCGATGAGGTTTTTCATTGAATGACAGCTTTTCATTGCAAATTCTATAATTATCAGTAATAAAATGTCAACAAAACGACAAATATGCCTGAAGCATCGTTGTACTCAACGTTCACAGTGCCCTAAAGATTGCCCCTTGCCTCCTGTTCTCTCTCAATGGCTTCAAACAATGCTTTGAAATTTCCCTTGCCAAAGCTCTTTGCACCTTTTCGCTGAATGATCTCAAAGAAAACGGTGGGCCTGTCTTGCACGGGCCTGGAAAAGAGCTGAAGCAGATATCCTTCGTTATCTCTATCAACTAAAATACCCAATTCTTTTAAGGGCTCTAAATCCTCATCGATCTCACCCACCCTTTCCAGTAGATCTTCATAGTAAGTATTGGGAACTTTCAGAAATTCTACGCCCCTGCTCATTAAAGCCCTGACGGTTTTTACAATATCACCACTTGCCAGCGCAACGTGTTGAACACCTTCCCCATTATAAAATTCCAGGTATTCCTCAACCTGTGATTTTTTCTTTCCTTCCGCCGGTTCATTGATCGGAAACTTTACAAAACCATTGCCATTGCTCATCACTTTGCTCATGAGCGCTGAATATTCTGTAGAAATATCTTCGTCATCAAAGGACAGTATGTTGCGAAACCCCATGACGTCCTCATAAAATTTTACCCAGCGGTTCATTTGATTCCAGCCCACATTGCCCACACAATGGTCTACATACAGGAGCCCGGTATCTGCTGGTTGAAAAAGAGGATTGCTCCAGGGCCTGAATCCTGGCATGAATGAGCCCTGATAATTTTTGCGCTCCACAAAAAGATGAACCGTATCTCCATAGGTATGAATACCACTCACGACGACCACGCCTTTTTCATCTTTTAAAGTTTTTGGCTCCATGTAAGAACTCGCACCGCGCAGCGTTGTCTGTTTCCAGGCATCGCTGGCGTCATCCACATGAAGTGCCAGGAATTTGACACCATCACCATGTTGATAAATATGATCAGCAATGTCGTTGTCGGCTCTAAGCGGTGAGGTGAGCACGAATGTGAGTTTGTTCTGACGGACCACGTAAGAAGCTTTTTCCTTAATTCCCGTTTCCGGACCTGCATAAGCCAGGGCCTGAAAACCAAAAGCACTCATGTAATAATGAGCGGCCTGCCGGGCATTGCCTACATAGAACTCCACATAATCGGTTCCCTGCAAAGGGAGAAAATCAGTTTGCTTTTGCGATTCAGGTTTTGAAACAGATGGGATGGACATAATGATAATTTATGTGTACAAAGGATACAGTGTTTACAAATTTAGTTTAAAAAGGAGTTTTGACATCTTTAACCGCAGAGAGAGAGTTTCACGCAAAGACGCAAAGAAAAAAAGTTGCAGAGATTTTTTATTCGCTTAGTTCTGAGATTCCTACCGGTCCCTAAGTTTCAATTTAATCGAAGGTGTAAAAGTCCGAGTGGCAAAAACTAGTGAAAGATTCTGGTGGATTTATTTAAATTAAAATATATAAAAAATCTTTGCGACTTTTTTTTCTTTGCGCCTTTGCGTGAAACCCTCTCTCTTCGGTTAAAACCAGAAACTAGAAACCAAAGGGATAAGTTTCCGGTATTTTCTCGTCGTGTGGTTTGAGGTGCAAAGGATGTAGCGCTCTTGTTTGATCCAGAAAAATAAATGCATCGTAGCGCTGTGGAAGTGCCGAAGACACATAGTTGCCAAATTTTTCCCTGCGTGGATCGTACACTACACCAATTGCACGGTGAGGAATGGATGCTTTATATTTTCTTTGCATTTCCTCAGAGTTGAACAATAAATAATGATCTCCCTGCGATGTTTCGTGCAACAGATCTTCTATGCTTCCTTCCCTTGCTTCCGGCACCTCCATTTCTTCCATGGGCGCACCCCAGCTATCTCCGGCGATTACACTTCCACGGTAGCTCGCAAAGCCCGCCAGGTAAACCTGATTGATGCCGTATTGCTCCCGCGCCAGTTGTCCAATGTTGACCATCCCTGCCTGTTTCATGCTAGTTGCCCTTGCATCACCAATATGTGTGTTGTGCTCCCATACAATAGCTTTTGCGTTCTTTCGATGAAACTGCAGCAAACGGTCAAGCGTTTCCATCATGTGGTGGTCGCGGATATTCCAGCTCTCATTGTCAAATCCCATCATGCTCCGGTAATATTTTTCTGCATTCACTGCAATCAGTGCATTCTGCTCTGTGTTGAATCCTGCTTCACGGTCGCCATCCAGATGCTGCGCCTTCATTCTAATCTCGCGCAGCAGCGCCACCACCTGGTCGCGACAGGAATGATCTCTGAGAGAATACCGTGCATAAGCCTGCTCATCTTCCTGGTAGGGTTCAAAACACTGAATGGCTTTCCTTGCTATTTGAGCAGCCTGAGGATCTTCTTTCTCCAGATAGCTAACCATCTCTTTCATCGAGTCCCAAAGACTGTAAACATCCAATCCATAAAATCCAATTTTTTTATCGACAGCAAGATGTTGATTGAACTGCCTTAGCCATTCTGCAAGCGCTGCTATTTCCCAATTGGCCCACATCCAGGTAGGCCACCGGTCAAATTGCATCAGTACATTTTTGATGGAATCAGCTGTATCACCATATCCTTTTACAAAACGGTTGATCTGGTAACAATCCGGCCAGTCGCCTTCTACTGCAATAAAATTGAATCCCTTTTCTTCAATCAGTATTTTGGAGATGGCTGTTCGCCAGGTATAAAACTCATGCGTTCCGTGAGACGCTTCTCCCAGCATCACCACTGTGCGATCGCCGATATCGTTGATCAACGCATCAAGATCTTTTGCTGATTCGAGGGAATACATCGCCATTTTTTTTATCAAGCAAGCGCTGCGCCAGAAACAATGAGAGGCAACTAAAAACTATCATCTATTTTTGCGCCATGCTAAAAGTTGGAATCCTCGGCGGTGGACAACTGGGAAGAATGTTATTGCAGGCCGCAGCCAATTACCAGGTAGAAACGCATGTTCTGGAAAACGATGATGAATGCCCTGCCGCACACCTTTGCCGCTTTTTTGTAAAAGGAGATATCCGTGATTATGAAACAGTTTATCGTTTCGGAAAGCAGCTTGATGCAATCACTATTGAAATAGAGAATGTAAATATCGATGCACTGGCGAAACTGGAAGAAGAAGGCGTAAAAGTCTATCCCAAGCCTTCCGTCCTTCGCATGATCAAGAACAAGGCTCTGCAGAAACAATACTACGCAGATCAGAGTATTCCCACCGCGCAATTTGCCATCATTCGCTCAAGAAAAGAAATCGAACAATGGCCGCACCTTCTGCCTGCCGTTCAGAAACTTGCCGAAGGGGGATACGACGGACGTGGAGTTCAGATGATTGAAGATTCTGCTGCCTCTACTGCCTTTGACGAACACAGTGTGCTGGAAAAAAAAGTAAAGATCAAAAAAGAAGTAGCCGTGATCATCGCCATTGACCAGAAAGGAAAAACGGCGATCTACCCTCCTGTGGAAATGGTGTTCAATAAAGACTTCAACCTTCTCGACTACCAGATTAGTCCAGCCGATATTCCGCAACAAGTACTCTGGAAAACCGAAGCCATCGCTCTTTCTGTTGTGCGTCATCTTCATTCACCGGGGCTCTTTGCGGTTGAACTTTTTGTTGATGTGAATGACGAAGTATTTGTGAACGAAACCGCGCCAAGGGTGCACAACAGTGGCCACCATACCATCGAAGCGCATTACAGTTCACAGTTCGATATGCTTTGGCGAATCATCCTGGGCCACCCATTGGGTAATACCAAACCCATTTTGGCTTCGGCCATGGTCAATATCATTGGAAGCGAGGGATTCTCCGGTGAACCCAAATACCAGGGTCTCGACGAAGTATTGCAGATCGACAATGCATTCGTTCACCTCTATGGCAAATTAAAAACCAAGCCCGGTAGAAAGATGGGCCATGTTACTATTTTGAGCAGTGAAAAAAATGACCTTACCCACAAGGCCAATAAAGTGAAGCAAACCATCTCTGTCATTTCATGACGGTCAAACGACAACCGTCAGCCGTTGCCCGTCCACAACGAATTAGATCGATGATGTATTAATTGAAGGGAAGAGAATTGTTCTTAGGAATCGGACATTAAAATGTAAGAGCTGTTAAACAACTCATCCTTTTATAAGGAAATTGGCCCGGTGCTTAACTATCCCGGCTCTCTTCTACCCTAACAATTCAGCTGACCGCCTCTGAACACTGCAAACCTCAAACTAATAAGTATAAATCACCCACATCTACGTTAAATAACGTTAATCGCTTGTCAGTGGTGCATTTTTAAGAAATACACTTCATGATTAGTCTTTATTTTTACGCCCTCTTAAATTTTGGAACCAAGCGATGGTCGTACGATTCTTATCTTTTATTCTTATAATTAGTTTCTTTAGTTTTCTTTATTCCTGCGGATCTGATAGCAAACAAGATGGCCAGTCAGCCAAAGGCGGAGGCCCTGGCGGCGGAGCGCGACCTCCCATCCGCTCCGATGCCTATATTGTCAAAGCCAAAGTGCTGCTCGATAATATTGAAATACCTGGCAGCATCGTTGCCAATGAGTCTACGGACATCCATACGGAAGTGGCCGGTTTGATTACTGGTATTTATTTTAAAGAAGGAGCCTATGTAAACAAAGGAGCCTTACTCATTAAACTAAATGACGCTGACCTGCAGGCACAAAAAAGAAAACTCCAGGTTCAGTTGAAAGTGGCCCAGCAAAACGAAAGCCGCTCCGCACAACTGTTGAATATCCAGGGCATCAGCCGGCAGGATTATGAAACCACCGCCCTCCAGGTCACCAATGTCAATGCGGATCTTTCCGTGATTCAAACACAAATTGAAAAAACCAATATCCGCGCGCCCTTTAGCGGAAAACTGGGCTTGCGGTTGGTCAGCCTCGGCGCTTATGTCAATCCAGCAACGGTTCTAACCACCATCAGCCAGATGAACCAGTTGAAAATTGATTTCACGGTACCGGAAAAATATATTCCACAGATCTCGTTGGGACAATTTGTAAACTTTCGTGTCGACGGCATTAACCGCACTTATGCCGCGAGGATCAGCGCTACTGAATCCAATATTTTACAAAACACAAGAACCCTGCAGGTCAGAGCAATAGTGCAAGGCGATCAGACTGGACTTGTTCCGGGAAATTTTGCAAAAGTGACCCTTGAATTCAAACCAGATCCCAATGCGATTGTTGTTCCCAGTCAGGCCATCATTCCGCAGGCCCGGGGAAAGAAAGTATATGTGTATGAAGCAGGAAAAGCAAAGTTTGTGGATGTCACCACAGGCCTCAGGGATTCGGCGAATGTACAGATCACCAGTGGCCTTAAAGCAGGAGATACGGTGCTTGTCACAGGGCTGCTGACACTCAAACCGGATGCAAAAGTAATATTGGGAAGAGTGATTAATGGGACCAAACAACCCAATCAGCAAAACAGTAAAGGAATTGCTGACAGCAGCAAAACAAAATAAATGAACCAATCAATCCTTTGGGAGTATTTGATTTGTTATGAATATTTCAGAGTTAAGTTTAAGAAGACCGGTACTGGCGGTGGTGATGAACGTCATCATCGTGGTATTTGGTGTGATCGGTTTTAAATTCCTCGGTGTTCGCGACTATCCGGCCATCGACCCGCCTAATATCAATGTGAGCACTTCTTATGGAGGTGCCAATCCGGATATCGTTGAAACGCAAATCACCGAACCGCTGGAAAAAGCCATCAATGGTATTGCGGGTATCAAGAATATTACTTCATCAAGCAGCCAGGGAAGAAGCAATATCAATGTGGAGTTTGACCTCAGTGTGGACCTCGAAGCTGCTGCCAATGACGTACGCGACAAGGTATCACAGGCTTCGCGGTCATTGCCTCAGGATATTGATGCACCACCTGTAGTATCGAAGGCTGATGCTTCGGCGGATCCCATTATTTCCATGACGGTGCAAAGCAATACGCGCAACCAATTGGAGGTAACAGAATATGCAAACAACGTACTGGTAGAAAGGCTTCAAACCATTCCCGGGGTCAGTGGCATTCAGATCTGGGGAGAGAAAAGATATGCCATGCGCATCTGGTTCGATCCGCAAAAACTCACTGCATATAACCTCACGCCTACTGATGTACAGAATGCATTGCTTCGCGAGAATGTGGAATTACCAAGTGGCAAGATTTCCGGAAATGCAACTGAACTAACAGTAAGAACATTTGGCCAACTCAATACAGAAGAAGAATTCAGCAATATCATCGTCAAAAATGACAGCAACAGCACCATACGTGTCAGTGATATCGCGAACGTAGAACTGGGACCGGAGAATGAAGAAAGCATTCTCAAAGAAAGCGGTATTCCCATGATTGCACTTGCCATCATTCCGCAACCAGGTTCCAACTATGTAGAGATCTCCAACGAGTTTTACAAGAGGCTCGACCAGTTGAAAAAAGAAATTCCCAGTGATATCAAACTCAATATTGCGCTGGATCAAACGAAGTTCATTAAGAAATCCATTTCGGAGGTTCAGGAGACGCTGATGATCGCGATCACACTGGTGATCCTGATTATTTATCTCTTCTTCCGCGACTGGATCATCGCCCTTCGTCCACTTATAGATATTCCCGTTTCTCTCATTGGCGCTTTCTTTATCATGTACCTCGCCGGATTTACCATTAACGTGCTTTCATTGTTGGCCATCGTGCTGGCTACGGGTCTGGTGGTGGACGATGGAATTGTGGTCACCGAAAATATTTTCAAAAAACTGGAAGGCGGGATGTCCAAATGGCAAGCAGCTAAGGAAGGTTCCAAAGAAATTTATTTCGCGGTCATTGCCACTTCCATTACACTGGCTGTAGTGTTTCTGCCCATCATCTTCCTTCAGGGATTTGTGGGAAGACTGTTCCGTGAATTCGGTATTGTGGTGGCAGGCGCGGTGCTTATTTCAGCGTTTGTATCCTTAACCCTCACTCCTGTTCTCAACGTGAAGTTGACCCGGAACGTGCACAAACATTCCTGGTTCTATTACAAGACGGAAGGATTTTTCAGGGGAATGGACAATGGCTATAAAAAAGCCCTGACCGCATTCATGAAAGTGCGATGGCTGGCCTTTGTGATCGTTGTCCTTTGCGCAGGCATCATTTATATAATTGGAAAGGACATGCCTTCCGAACTTGCTCCCATGGAAGATCGAAGCCAGTTCCGCTTGCAGGTTACTGCTCCTGAAGGAACCTCTTTCGACTATACAGACCGTTATGTGGACCGTCTGAGCAACTTCATGATGGATTCCATTCCGGAAAGGCAAACCATACTGTCAATGACAGCGCCGGGCTTCAGTGGAGGCTCCTCCAATACCGGTTTTGTCCGCGTGACCCTAGACGATCCTCAGGACAGAAAGCGTTCGCAAAAAGAAATAGTTGCCATGGTCAACCGCAATCTCGGAAAATTCAATGAGGGACGCGCGTTCGCCATTGAGGAGCAAACAATATCGGTGAACCGCAGGGGTGGACAGCCGGTGCAGTTTGTGATCCAGAACAATGATTTTGACAAGATCGCACAAGTGCTTCCAAAATTTTTAGATGAAGCCAACAAGAGTAATATTCTCC
>JBJMLU010000208.1:0-68630 GCA_045805145.1 Flavisolibacter sp.
CATCACGGGAGGAACCTTCGATAAAGAATATAATGAGTTGAACGGACAACTGTATTTTAAAGATTCACACCTTCCCGAAATGCTGGAGTTGGGCCGCAACCTGATCTCCGTTGAAATCCGGACCCTGATGATGGTGGACAGCCTGGAAATGACTGATGATGACCGGGAGCTGATTGCAGAACATTGCCTGAAAAGTCCGGAAGAAAAGATCATCATCACACATGGTACAGATACCATGGCCAACACTGCAGCAGTGATCGCAAAAAAAGTAAAGAATAAAACCATTGTGCTTACAGGCGCCATGGTTCCTTATAAATTCGGCTCCTCCGATGGGTTGTTCAACCTTGGTAGTGCTATGGCCTTTGTTCAAACCCTTCCCGCCGGCGTATATGTTGCCATGAACGGACGTTTCTTTAATGCCAACAATGTGCGAAAGAACAAAGAGACAGGGGAGTTCGAAGAACTTGCTTAAGTTGTCAGGGGAAATTATTTTTTTCGTGCATCCTGTTCCATGCCTTTCCCAATGAGATAGCCGAGTACAGCACCTGCAACCGCAGCAATGGCAAGTACCGTATAATTATTGCCTGCTGCGAACCAGGCAATAGCAAGGGCAAACACACCCAATAGAATGGCCCAGATGGCTCTTCCACTGGTCCTTTGTTTTGCAGGAATTGCAGAAGGCTCGTGGTGTTCGTGATGACCGGGGCGTTTGCGGCTTTGTGGCATGAGATAGTTTTCTATAAAGTTTACACAAAAAATCTTTTGCTCCAAAACCTCGCAGGGCAGGAGGGTTTGTTATTTTTGGTGATGCATGATCTACCCATCACCAACGAGCAGGAAGCTGCCGTGGCTATTTTATTTGCCTGTGTCATGGGCAATGGACGTGGGCTCAACCAGTCACAAATTGAACAACTCTCGCGCATGCTGGTACTGTCCTCTAAATTTTCCGGAAGCTCGCTGAATGATCTTACCATCAAGGCACTTTCCCTGCAGGCGCAACATGGCAGCAAGATCCTGATTGAGCAGGCAGCGCCACTGGTGTCGGATGATTTTCGCGAAACCGTTTTTGCCATGTGTTGCGAAATCATGACGTCCGAAGGAAGGATTGCAGAAGAGGACAGTGAAATTCTGGCTATGACTGCATTGTACCTGGGACTCTCAGTAGAAAATATGAAGATGATGCTCACCACTTATCTGATTCGCAATCGATGGAATGTGCAGATTGTAGAACAATGAGAGCGTTAATCGCGGAGAAAGGAGAGCGCGGAGGTTTTCGCAGAGAATTTAAAAGGTTTGTGGTTCTTTAGAGACCCTCATCTTACTTAGATCTATTAGTTCCTACCAGACAAGGAGGCCGGAAGTTTATATCCTTTTTAAGATAGCTACATCTGATTTCAGTGTAACAACTATTTCGGCCTTTGCCTCGCAGCTCAATGCTCACAGCTCGTGGCTCTTTCCGTTCAAGGCCTTTTTCTTCCTAATGGTCGAAATTTCTTCTTTAGGACTTTTCCGGGCTTGCATTTGTCGGGATTACCAGGTATTTTTACGCGACTAACACCGTATTTTTACTAAGCAACCAAAACATGATTAGAGAAATCCTGACCCTCACCATAGAGGAAATATCCACTCCCTATTATATTCAGTTCGAAAAGGACCGGATGCAATTCAGTTTTCAGCCCACTTTAAAAAACAAAGCAGCTCCATCTTTTATCATTGTAGTTGAAGGAGACCGGCTGGTGGCAAATGAAAAGATCGCTGAAAAAATCTTTGATCAAGCCTGTGAAAAGATCCAGGAAATCCGACATAGCGACTGGTACGAGCAATTTTAAATGACCAGTTTTTCAATCGTTCTTACCAGCATGTCCACAGACGTATGCTTTTCCAGAAAAATGAGTTCTTCACTTGGTTCCGTGCCTGGGTCTTCGTCTTTGTCCATCAGTAGAATGGCAGGTATTTTCAAGGGTTGTTTTAGCGATTGAAATTCTTTATGTCCCAGAATCACCACCGAAGGCCTCATTCTTTTGATCCGCTCTCTGATCTCGGTTTCAGAATCAGATGCTTCCACTTTATAGCTTCTCTGTACGAGGGCAAGATATACTCTCGATAAAGTGCTGAGGTCACTGTGTACTACCAAAATTTTCGTCCGGCTTGTCATCCTTGGTCCGTAGTTGAGGGGAAGGGCAAAAGTAGAGGCACAGACCATAGCAGACAATGGGAATCTTACTTGCGAAAAGTACTAAACGGAAGAGAATGCCTTTTTTGAAGCTTGTAGCTGATGGCTGTTGGCTGTTAGCTTGTCTTTGGAGAAGCCTTCAGCAAGACGATGTCGGGTATAGTGTTTTTGTTCAGGGGTCGCTTATTGATTGGAAATAGTAATTTAATTCTTAGGATTTTCCTTTACCGTTTTCTCGTTTGAAGTTTAGGTCAACATGTTGTTCAAGCCAAAATATTTTTTTATCGTGTCTTCTGCATCTTGTTATGACAACCTGGAGTTAGAAAAACGAATGAAATGCGAAAACATTTATCAAACTTTTCTAACCGTGCCGAAGGCTATCTTACAAAAAGCTATCAGCCAACAGCCAATAGCTAACAGCTTACACTTATTGCGGACAGAGTTGAGAGATATCGATGGATTCGAGGTAAGGCTGTAATACTTCTTCGTCTTCAAAACTGATCATGCCCTGGATCACATTAAAGCGCAGGTTGTGATAGATCTCGACATAAAAGTTATCGACCTGGTAAAGAAAAATGATAAAATTTTTATACAATCTTTCAGCAAGAAAAACACCTCGCTCGATGAGGGCCTGTGCCTGGTTGGCTTCATCCATATGAGAAAATTCGGAAATGGTCATCGGGCGAAAGATAAAAGGAGAGTTTGAGGATTCAAAAGCTTTCAGCAAAAAAAGAAATGCACCGGATGTGAATTGAAGTTGATAGTTCGTAGTTGATAGTTGGCAGAGGTTGATAGAGGAGCAGTTGGAAGTTGATTAGCTGAGACGGGGTTTTTCATCTGAGGTTTGGTGAGGAGAGTTGTTTGGAAGCCTGATGGGTGAGGAAGGGAATGAGTGCAGCCAGCAATCCAATGAGGGCAAAGGCCAGGCGCATATTCCAGCGGTGCGACAGGAAACCGATGAGGAGCGGTGCTGATAAAAATCCGACATAACCTACAAGAGTCACTGTAGTGAGGGCAAAGCCCGGTTGAAGCCGGTTTGAGCGTGCAGCCAGGCTGTATATTGTAGGAACAATAATAGAATCGCCCAGACCGATGAACAAAAACCCCAAAGCCGCACTGAAAAATGAAGGAAAGAGAGAGGCGATGAAAAAACCAACAGACATCAGTATTCCGTTGACCATCAACACCGGCATCATGCCGTGTCGGTGCAGAAAATAATCACCAGCCAGCCGGCCCACAGCCATCGTTATAATGAAACAAGTGTATCCTGTGGTCACCAGATCTTTTGAAGCATGCACCACCTGCTTAAAATAATTGACGCTCCAGTCGAACATCGTGCTTTCGCCCGTCATCACACAAAAAGCAATGGCGCCCAGCAGCCAGATGAATGTGTCGGGAGCAGTGAGTAAGGGCCGTGAATCTGTGACGAATACTGATTCTTTTTTTGAACGGATCCCAAAAAACAGGGAAAGGGGAAAACAAAATAAAGCGATGATCAAAAAATGAAATGCAGGCACTATGTTACGGACGATCATCAGCGTTCCCAGGGCCGCAGCTGCAAAACAGGCCAGGCTCCACAGTCCATGAAGCCTTGAGACAATGGGTCTTCCATAATTTTTTTGAAGCTCCACAGCGCCGGTATTCATCGATATGCTCCAGATGGTGCGCACAAAGCCCACGAAAAACAATACGAGCCTGAGTTGATTTGTGCCTGCACTGATTCCGAGCAAACAAAGTAAAATAGAAGCAAGAAGGCCGCAGGCAACCATAGTCTTTTGTGTTCCAAACCTGGATACCAGGAATGGCGCAACAAAAAGTCCCGTGATCAATCCGCAGGGAAGGGCTGCCAGCACTGTACCCCAGGCAGCATCGTTGAGAAAAAGTTTCTGTTGAACATCCGGAATTCGCGAAGACCAGGAGGCGGTGATAAGACCAGAAAGAAAAAAGAAGGCACTGATTCTCCATCTTTTTTCCCTGAGATCTGTTTTGTCTTTGTGGACATTCATTCAAAGCTTTTTGGCAACTAGCCTAGCTTCCGAAAATTTCATTGAGAAGTCCGGCCAGGTGCACCCCGCCTTTGAGCAACTGTTCATTCAGCGTGGCAATGTGATCGAAATTATAGCGGTAGCTCAATTTTGGATTAGGGTCTTTCAGCTCCTGGTGCAATTGCTGGCTGATGGTATAGGAATCAAAGAACCATTGAGACAGGGGCTGCTTTTGCCAGGCTTTTCTTTGTGATAAGGTAGTATGGTTGATGGCATTGGTGTATTCGGTATAACTCAGTTGCTGATAGTCGATCAGCTGATCGTCCCACACACGGTGAAGATTGGAAGCCGCGCCAAACCAGCTCAGGTGCACATCATTTCCACCGGAAGTTCCTTCGGGACTAACGTGCAGAGGCTGATGAATGTCGCCAACAATATGGATCAGGAGGCGCAGGTACATCTTCTTTTTCTCCATTGGCAGACTTTTTTTCTTCAGCTCACTGACCAAGAAAACCGTTTTCGTATAGGCATCAGCGGTAGTATCGGCTTTGAGTACATCTTTGAGTTGGGAATAATTCAGGTCTTTTGGAAAATCAGCATAGTGCCAGGGGCTCAGGTATTTGAAACTCGTATCAGACTTGATGAAGTCTGCCCAATTGGCTGCGATGGCCATAGATTCATTTCCAAGAATTTTCTGAATTTCCACTCTTGCTTTGGCTGTGAGATAACTCTCAGCTATTTGCGCCACAATGCGGTGACCGAGCATGCCCCAGGCGAAAGAATGCAGCGGCAGGTACAAAAGAAATACAAATGAAAAAATTATTCTGGAATATCCCCGTTTCATAAATGCTTCAATTTTTCAGGGGCTAAATGTAGGAAGAAGTTGGTAGTTGGTTGTTGATAGTTGATAGTAGTTCATAGTTGATAGTTCATAGTTGAGAGGAGGTGTGTTAAGGCGGCAATTCCCTCCCAATTCCCAATTCCCAATTCCTAATCCCTAATCCCTTATCTATTCCATGATCTCTTCGTGGTGGGTGAGCAATCCATCTACACTCATGCCTTCAATGACCACTCTGAAAGATTTGGCTGTGTCGTTATTATAAAAGGTTACTGTGATGGTGTGTTTTTGGGTATCGAGATAAGGATTCCAGTACAAAGTGGTCCGGATATCCGCATGTTCATTGCGCGGATCAAATCGATCGTAGTTAGGCGAGTAAAATTCTTTGATGGTTGAATAACCTACAACCTGGTTGGAACTGAGTCCACCAGAAGTGCTTTTGGTATCACTGCCTTTCCTCGTATAAATCACAATGGCTCCATTCCCTCCGCCTCCTCCACTTCCCATGAAGGGCGGACGGAATACCTTTACATAAGCCACATCAGAAACAGGAATCGAAGAGATCATATCGGCATCTGTGGGAATCTCGTCGAGGTAAAGTGATGGCGCGCCTCCTCTCCAGCTCAATGAAGGTGTACCTGCGCCGGAAGTGATTTGAAGTCCTGCCACTTTACCCTGCAGGTATTGCAACACATTGACATAGCCCGAAGAAACCGGATCATTCACCAGGTCAAACTGATAGCCATCGCCTCCGGCGAACAAACCTTTTGCATATTTTTCATCCATCACCTGCAGTGGTGGTTTTTGCTTGGCTGTAATGGTAATGTTTTCCATTACAGATCCTCTTTGAATGGCAGCAAGTTCATTTGCTTTTTCTGCCAGCAGACTGTGATGATAAATGCCACTGGTATCAGAAAACGGACGATAGGCCAATAAACTTTTGCTGAATGAAGTATAGTTGGGCGTGGGCAGCCGGTCGATCATGAATTTTGCTTCAGCCAGTGACAGGAATTTTGATTTAAGGCTGTAATAAACTCTCACCGTATCGAAAAGAAGAGCATCGGGGTCATTGAATTGCCCGTTTCTGTCAATGGGAAGGATCAACACCTTGTTGTTGGAATCTTTTTCTTTTATAAAAAGCACAATGCTTTCTTTCCCGCTCAACTGGCTTTTTTGAACGCCAAATAATTTACCTGAGAGCGTGAGATAGGAAGTGTCTTTGGGATAAGTGAGTGTAGGCAGCTTTCCTTTTACCAGGTCTTCCCATTTGTACCTGCGCCATCCATTGGTCAGCATCACCAGGTCCAGGTTTCGTGTCACGCTGTCTGCATTGCTACTGAAATAATAAGCAGGATTGTTGATGCGGCCCCTGATCTCACTGCTCAACATCAAGTGCGATATGATATTATCGCTGGTATCTTTTTCTATGGCTGCATCGGTTACTGATATGGAAAGGCTCGCACCCGCCAGGCTATCCGGAAGCGTAATTTTTAATTCATTTCTTTTTCGGCTGCTCAGTCCCCAGTGCTCCACTTCCATCGAAGTAGGAAAAGAATAATCGTTGTTGTTGATAAAACTGATCCGCTCTGCAACTGCGTTCCAGTTGGCATCAAAAAGAGTGAGGACGAGAATTCCAGAGGAAAAAGGTTCGGTAGGAATGATCCTTCGTGCACCATTGCCTGGCGTAATACTGATATCTGTTTGAAAGGCTTTGCGCCGGCCCATGGTCCCTACAAGATGCAGCTGCTTCAGATCATCGGGCAATGCACTGCTGGCGTTGATCACTACAATCCTTTTATTGCCACTGATGGAAACCTGCATGGACACGCCCTGGCTCTTTGTTTTTGGAAGAGCAGTGGTGTGTTCTAAGCCTTTTTCATCTTTCCATTTGGCAGAATAACTGAGTCCTTCTTCCGGAGTAATATAAATGCTTCCCATGCCGTCGTGAAGTTCATGAAGCGTGTCAACGGTCTTTCCTTTATTGTCGATCACCACTCCACTTACATGCACAGGCCTTCCCCACTGGTCGGAAGCTTTGAAAGCAATCCGGTTAGAGATCCCTGTGATCGCATCACCACCTTCAGGAAAAAATTCAAGCGAAGGAATCGCAGAAGGCCTGGGTGTTTTTGTGGTGCTGTTTTTATTGATGATGCGGATATCCTGGTTGTATAAAAATGCGGTATCGAAATTGAGCATCCAGCGGCTATAAGCCCTCACATGAATAAAATTTCCATTGTATTCGGCAGGAATATCAAACTGTCCGCTTGTTACAGAGCCCACTACAGGGCTCACGGTATGAAAAAGAACCTTGCCATCGTCGGCGATCCAGTCTACATAAAAACTTTTCGTGTCAACCGAAGGAAGGATACCTTCCATGAGATAAGCCTTGAACCAGATGGTTTCTCCCGGATAATAAGAAGACTTATCGTAATGGAGATAGGCTTTTTCGGGTTGGTATTGGTCGGCAAAATGCGCCAGGGTGGAATCAAGTATTTGTGACTGGGCTGTAAAAAAAGCAGTAAGCGCGATAAATGCAGATAAAATTTTTTTCATGGGAGCTGGTAAGTTAAGTAAGAATTTATTTTCACGTCGACGGCTTAACAGATTCGCAACAAAAAAAATAGAAACAGCGGAAAATATTTTTAAATATCGCGTGATTGTCTAGATTTGTAATTCCTTCTCTTTTGAAAAACGTACCCGGTTCGAGACATCCTTCTGAGAAACAGTTTAAGCATACTTACCTGCTGATCCAGTCAAAAGATAAACTGTTTATATGCGAAAGCTATCCGTTTTTCTATTTCTTCTATTATGTACCTGTGTCAACGCCCAATACCAGGTCAATGGTTTTGCCTCTGTATCTACTTCGAATCCCAACGAGTTTCAGCTCGTTCCTCCCGACAATTCACACATTGCCGGTTCGGTATTCAACACTTCAACCATCAGCCTTAATCAGAATTTTGTACTCAATGTGCAATTGTATTTTGGTGTGAATGATCTTGATGGTGGTGATGGACTGGCATTTATTCTTCAGGGTGAAGGTCCTTCTTACCTCGGGAATGTAGGTGCAGGATTGGGCTATCACCGTTTTGACGGAAAACCCGACGGAATGCCTGTTGACAATCCGGGGCCTGTTCCTTCTTTCATTGTTGAATTCGACACTTATCAGAACGATTATATTTTCACGCAGAATATCGGAGATCCTGCCGAAGACCACCTGGGTTTTATGAGCAGGAGTAACGCCTATCACACCAATCCCACTGCCCTTTCTCCACCCTATCCCTTTGCTGTTAATATTGAAGACGGTGCATGGCATGATGCAAGTTTTGCCTGGAATGCCAGCTCAAAAACTTTTACGGTGCAGTTTCTCAATCAAACCTATAGTTATCAGGGGAACATGGACAGCGTTGTTGGAAACACGCCGGTGTACTGGGGATTTACTGCCGGTTATGGACATGCGCCAAACGAACACCGCGTTCGTGTTCTCAACATGACCATTGGCCAACCACTTTCCGTGAGTGGAGTTGTCACCAATGCATCCTGCACTCCGGGAAGCATCGATATTACGCCCTTTGGTGGAGTAAAGCCTTATACCTACAGCTGGTCCAACGGTGCCAATACCGAAGACCTGGCCAGCGTTCCCGCAGGAAATTATCTGGTAACTGTTTCTGATGCCATTGGTGCTTCGGTGCGCCAGAATTTTACCGTGCTGAATGTTCCTGATAAGACGCCACCTGTGCTCACTTGTCCCGGCACACAAACACTTTGTTACAACCTGCTACTTGGTTATTATACTATTCCGCAACTCACTGCTACCGACAACTGCGGCGTTGGAACCATTAATTACAAGATCACCGGTGCTACCAGCAGAACAGGAAGCGGTAAAAATGCAAGTGGATTATTCAATCCTGGTGTAAGCACCATTACCTGGACAGTGAAAGACATCAATGGAAACAGTTCCAGTTGTACCACACAGGTGAACATCAATAAAGTTTCAGTAGATATTCCAGATGTATATGCAGTGAATCCGGGTGGTAATGCCAACACCATTTACCTGGGTTATGGTCCTTCTTCTCTCACCCTTACAGCCAATGCAACTGGAGGCACGGGACCCTATACCTATTTGTGGTCAACGGGTGCTACTACGAAATCGATCAATGTGAGTCCAATGTTCCCGGGCATCTACACTTATATCATCCTTGTTAGGGATGCCATGGGATGTAGCTCACTTGGTTTACAGCTGGTGAGGGTAGTGGATGTGCGTTGCGGAAAAGGAGACAAGGTATCAGTATGTCATATACCACCGGGCAATCCAAGGAATGCCAATGAAATTTGCATCGCTAAGAGTGCCGTTCCGGATCATCTTGCGCATGGAGATAAGCTGGGATCCTGCGGTGACCGCGACGACAGATACCGCCGTACTCCGGATGCTTCTATCACTGAAGCAGGCATTTCCGGAAGTGAAGGAGTGTATCCCAATCCAACAAGAGGAAGGTTTGAATTGCATCTGAACAACCAACTCAAAGGATCGGTACAGGTTGTGATCATGAATACCAGTGGTGCTGTAATTGAAAGGAGAAATGTGCAGGTAAGCAGTGCAGATCAGGTGTTGAAATTCGACCTTACGGGCAAGGGTAGTGGCATTTACCTGGTGAAGTTGATAGGAAAGGATGGAAGCCAATCAGAAAAGATCGTCTTGCAGTAATAATGTCCAATCAAAGCGAAAAGCATCTGCCGCCAGGCGGGTGCTTTTTCGTTTATGGTAACAATAAACCGGGTTGTCTGATTTATTACCTAGTTTTACTCATCTTTCTCTTGGAAATCACACTAACCTTTCGAACTACTCCCCCTTGGTCGTGTGATGAAAAACAGTCCTGTAGGTTACAACATCTCCTTATAAGTTTTCCGCCCTGGCGGGGAGCTAAACCATTAAACTGTTTTTTATGAGAAAGCTTTTTACATTTTTAATTCTTCCCTTTCTTTTTGTTTTGAATCTGAAGGCCCAGTATGTGACCAATGGAACTGCAGTCCCTCTCGGACCAAACGAATACCAGTTGACTCGGGAGACCGTCAACCAAGGGGGCTCTGTCTGGTACCAGGTGAGACTGGATCTTCGCTATGATTTTACCATCAATTCCCAATTGAATCTGGGAAGATTAGATCCGGGTGGAGCTGATGGAATTGCTTTTGTGCTCCAGCCTATAAATGTGAACCAGGGAGCCAGCGGAGGCGGGATTGGATACGCGGGGATTATTCCTTCCCTTGCTGTTGAATTTGATACATGGATGAATCCTGAATTCCATGATCCTCCGCAGGATCATATGGCTTTTATGCGTAACGGAGATAACAGGCATCTACCTCCGAATAATCCTGATCCACCTTTCATTCTTCCCAATATCGAAGATGGATTGTACCATGATGCCCGATTCAGCTGGAATGCTGCAACGCATATGCTGACGGTAAACTTCCTTGGTTTCGTCCGCACATTCAATGAAGACATTATCAATACCATATTTGCCGGGGATCCTTATGTTTATTGGGGATTCACAGGTGCAACCGGTGCTGCTATCAACGATCAGCGCGTGATCATTGGTCCTACTTCTTTTGTAGAGGAGATCAATATTCCGGGTACTGTCACCAATACCAGTTGTCCTTCCTCTTCTGATGGCGCCGTGGATATTTCTCCAACAGGCGGACTGCCTCCTTATACTTTTGTATGGTCAAACGGGGCAACGACCGAAGATATTTCCGGAGTGCCTGCCAACGATTATACAGTTGTGGTAACTGACCAGGCGGGAGTCAGCAAGTCGGCAAGTTTCACTGTCGGCAGTAATCCCGATAATACTCCACCCGACCTGAGGTGCCCAGGTTCTCAACTCTTCTGCTTCAACTCTACTGGCAACTATTTTATTCCTCTATTGGTTGAAAACGACAATTGCGGAATTCAATCGACCAAATTTGTGATCACCGGTACTACGTCGAGATTTGGAAGCGGCCCCAATGCCAGTGGTCCATTCAATCCAGGAATGAGTACCATTACCTGGACGGTTTTGGATGTTAATGGAAATACATCGAGCTGTTCTACCCAGGTCACCGTGGATCCTCAAATCATAGGTAACATCCCAGATGTATATGCCGTGAGTCCAGGCGGTGCAGCCAACACTATTTATCTGGGTTATGGTCCTTCTTCGCTTACCCTTACCGTGATGCCTTCAGGAGGAACATCTCCTTACAGCTTCAGCTGGTCCACCGGCGATCACACGCAAAGCACTACGGTCAGTCCATCAGTGCCGGGCAATTATATTTATATGGTGAAAGTGCAGGATGCAAATGGCTGTCTCATTCTGGTAAGTAAAACGGTACATGTAGTGGATGCGCGCTGCGGAAACAAGAATGAAAAAGTAATGGTCTGTCATATTCCGCCTGGCGATCCGGCCAATTCCCATGTGATCTGTGTAAGTCCGAACGCAGTACCGGCGCACCTTACAGAGCATGGCGATATGCTGGTATCCTGTGAAATTGAATCACTATCCCAGAAGCATATCAATGTACTGGATATTCCTTCACTAAGACAGGGAATATTCCCGAATCCAACGAAAGGAAGATTCGAGTTGGTGCCTTCTGTGGAGTTGAAAGGAAATGTAGTGGTATTGATCCTGAATGAAAGTGGAACAGTGGTGGAAAGAAGAAATATTTCAATAAGCAAAGGACAATCCATCCGCCTTGATCTGAGTAACCGCGCCAGCGGACTCTATCTGGTGAAACTGATCTCACCATCAGGAACGCAAACAGAAAAGATCGTGGTAGAGAGATAGTCGGCAGTCGGGAGTCTGCAGTCAGGAGTCAGTGTACTACGAGACTGTTATAGCTAAAGGTTTCGCAGTTCAAGGTTGGAGTTAGAAATAATGATTGGGTTTGATACCTAAAGCCTGTCGTATAAATGCGGCGGGCTTTTTTTTATTGAATCGTTGGTAGCTTGATGATTGGTAATTTAAACACCGATAGAGAATGAAATCACCTGTTGCAGGGGATTGCTTCGCTACGCTCGCAATGACGCCTGAACTAAAATATGTACTACAGGATTCAACCTCAATTTTTGGATCATACCTAAAGTCCCTCACTCGAAATATAAGGTAGCTTCGAACCTTGTAGGTCATGGCGCAAGTTAGTCACCCGAAAAATAAGGAAGGTTCGGACCTGTAGGTCATTGCGAGCGGAGCGAAGCAATCCCACGCAACAGTTGTGATAACCGCATTTTACTATCTCCTAAATAAATGGATAAACTTTACAGAACATAATATTCTAACCAAGAAAGATGCGATCCCTCATCCCTCATCTCTCATCCCTCCTCCCTCAACTCTCTTCTACGAACTACCAACTCCTCCTACATATTCCTTCTATACTGTCCTCCTACTTCATAGAGCGCGTGCGTGATCTGACCGAGCGAACAATATTTTACTGTTTCCATCAGTTCGGAAAAAATGTTGCCGCTGTTCACTGCTGTTGTTTTTAATTTTTGGAGCGCTTCTTCTTTTTTTGATTCATTTCTTTTCCAGAACGCCTGCAGGTTCTGGATCTGCTGCTCCTTTTCTTCGCGGGTGGAGCGGATCACTTCGTTGGGTAATATGGTAGGACTTCCATTTTTCCCCAGAAAAGTATTCACACCAATAATCGGCAGCTCACCAGTGTGTTTCTGGTGTTCGTAGTAAAGACTTTCTTCCTGAATCTTATTGCGCTGGTACATGCGTTCCATTGCTCCCAGAACACCACCTCTTTCCGTGATGCGGTCAAATTCTGCAAGCACGGCTTCTTCTACAAGATTTGTGAGTTCTTCTATGGCAAAAGATCCCTGAATAAAGTTTTCTGTTTTTGCAGAACCCAGCTCACGGTTGATGATCAGTTGAATGGCCATAGCCCTTCGCACGCTTTCTTCCGTGGGTGTTGTAATCGCTTCGTCGTAGGCATTTGTGTGAAGTGAATTGCAATTATCGTAAATCGCGTACAGGGCCTGAAGCGTGGTTCGAATATCATTGAAATCGATCTCCTGCGCGTGCAGGCTGCGACCGGAGGTTTGGATATGGTATTTTAATTTTTGCGAACGATCATTGGCATTGTATTTATTTTTCATGGCCTTGGCCCATATGCGACGTGCTACTCTCCCAATTACACTATATTCTGCATCCATTCCATTGCTGAAAAAGAAAGAAAGATTGGGTGCAAAATCATCGATGTTCATCCCCCGGCTCAAATAATATTCCACATAGGTAAATCCATTGGATAGTGTAAAAGCCAGTTGTGTGATGGGATTGGCGCCCGCTTCAGCAATGTGATAACCCGAGATGGATACGCTGTAAAAATTACGGACCTTGTTTGTAATAAAATATTCCTGCACATCGCCCATCAACTTCAGTGCAAACTCAGTTGAGAAGATGCAGGTATTCTGCGCCTGGTCTTCTTTCAATATATCTGCCTGCACCGTTCCTCTCACCTGCGAAACTGCTTCTGATTTTATCTGGTCATAAATTTCTTTGGACAACACTTCGTCTCCGCTCAGGCCAAGAAGTTTCAATCCAAGTCCGTTGTTTCCATGCGGTAAACGTTCAGGTGCGGAAGGGTTGTAATAAACCGGCCGGGCATCATGACCATATTTTTTTCGGAACGCATCTTCTACCTGATTCCATTGCCCGTTTGCTTCAATCCATTTTTCACACTGCTGGTCAATGGCTGCATTCATGAAAAATGCAAGCAGCATTGGAGCCGGACCATTGATGGTCATGGATACGGAAGTGAGTGGATTGCACAGATCAAACCCGCTGTACAATTTTTTGGCGTCATCTACCGTAGCTATGCTCACTCCACTGTTGCCGATCTTTCCATAGATGTCTGGACGGTAATCGGGATCCTCGCCATAAAGTGTAACGCTATCGAAAGCTGTTGACAATCTTTTGGCAGGCTGGTCGGACGATACATAGTGAAATCTTTTGTTGGTGCGTTCGGGTCCGCCTTCTCCGGCAAACATGCGCGTAGGATCTTCTCCCTGGCGTTTCAGTTCAAACACACCGGCGGTGAAAGGAAATTCGCCGGGAATATTTTCCTGTAATTGCCAGCGGAGAATATCACCCCAGTCCTTGTATTTTGGAAGCAGCACTTTGGGAATCCTGGTTCCGCTTAGTGATAGGGTGGTCAGCGATTGTTTGATTAGTTTGTCCCGCACCTGGTATTCAAAAAAATCCGAGTTATATTTTTTTTCCACTGCCGGCCATTGTTCGATCAGCTTTTTACAAAGCGGATGCAATTGTTCGTGAATCTGACTCTGAATTTTTTTGAGTTCAGTATTGTCTTTTAGTGTATCGAGCCGGAGCACGCCCTGGATCTGGTACAACTGCGAGGCAAGGGCACACTGTTCCGATACCCAGGAATCATAACCCCTGTTGTTTTCAGAAATTTCAGAAAGGTAACGCACTCTTTTTGGAGGAATGATCTGCGATTTGGTCGTTGTGTCCTGCGTATGGGCATGTAAAACCACTTTGCCGAATCTGGCACCGGTCTTTTTTTCTACAGCCACCATGATCTTTTCAAAGAGCTCGTTGATGCCCGAATCATTGAATTGAGCAGCAATGGTGCCCACAATGGGAAACTCTTCATCTTTTGCGGTCCAGAGCTGGTGGTTGCGTTTGTATTGTTTGCGCACATCATGCAATGCATCGAGGGCGCCGGCCTTGTCGAATTTGTTGATGGCCACCACATCGGCATAATCCAGCATGTTGATCTTCTCGAGTTGAGACGCAGCTCCGTACTCCGGAGTCATCACATACATGCTGATATTGCAATAGTCAAGAATGGAGGCATCGCTTTGTCCCGTACCTGCGCTCTCAAGAATAATAAAATCAAAATTAGCCGCACGACAAATATCAATGGCTTCCTGAACATACTGACTAAGTGCTTTGTCACTTTCCCTTGTGGCGAGTGAACGCATGTAGGCCCGTGGAGAAGAAATGGAATTCATTCGAATGCGGTCGCCGAGGAGTGCTCCTCCGGTTTTTTTCTTGGAGGGATCCACTGAGATCACCGCGATCGTTTTGTCGGCAAATGCATTTAAAAAGCGGCGGACAATTTCATCGGTGACGGAGGATTTTCCAGCACCGCCCGTGCCCGTGATGCCAAGAACTGGAATTTGGAATTTTTTTTCTGTAGAAGTCTTTTCAGTCCCGACACTGGTTTTTTCAATTCCTGATTTCGAATTCCCAATACCTGTCGCCAGTCCGTTCTCCGCATTGGTAATTTCTCTTGCAATCTTCCGTATGTCGCGAAGTTCTCCCAGGGTCATTGGTTTTTTATAAACGCCATTTCCATTAAGGCTGAAGTCACACTGCTGGATCACGTCTTCAATCATGCCTTCCAGGCCCATCTTCCTACCATCATCTGGAGAATATATTCTGGTGATTCCATAGTCATGGAGCTCTTTTATTTCCTGGGGAAGGATGGTTCCTCCGCCTCCGCCAAAGATCTTGATGTGTCCACAGCCGTTTTCTTCAAGTAGATCTTTCATGTATTTGAAAAATTCAACATGGCCGCCCTGGTAGGAAGTGATGGCAATTCCCTGTGCATCTTCTTCAATGGCACATTCCACAATTTCCGCTACACTGCGGTTGTGTCCCAGGTGAATGATCTCGGCTCCTTTGCTTTGAAGAATGCGGCGCATGATGTTGATGGCAGCATCATGTCCGTCGAAAAGAGAAGCGGCGGTGACGATACGGATTTTATTTCTCAGTTGATAACTCATATGGCAAATCGTGGACAAATTTAGATAAAAAGGTGGAGAGCTTATAGGGCGTAGGTGTTTCACGCAAAGACGCGAAGGGAAGTAAGACGCTAAGGTGTTCGCTTCGCTCACAAAGAGATTTTTAAACACGGAGGACGCGAAGAGCGCAAGGAGGGAGACTCAAAGAGAGAGAGAAGAGGTGATTTATGCAAATTTTTTTTGGAGCGATCCTCGTGCGCTGAGGTAGATGTTTAATTTCTTCACAGGATTTAGGTGTTTTTTAAAATTTAGGTGGTTTATGAAACCAGCTATCGTGCTACCAGCAGCTTTACTTGTTCACTCACTTGTGCTGCAGCGTTTCTATTCAGCAAGGCAATTCTCACATAAACTGCACTATTTAATAAAAAAATCAAACTGCCAGCTACCTTAAACACCTCCTTTAATTAGTACACTCTGAATCAAAAACAATAACTCTCCGAACTATAAAATAACCACCGTGAGCAACGCGAACCCCTTCCTTCTCTCTCTTTGCGTCTCCCTCCTTGCGCTCTCCGCGTCCTCCGCGTTTAAAAATCTCTTTGTGAGCGAAGCGAACACCGCGTCTTACTTCCCTTTGCGTCTTGGCGTGAAACCCAATCAGGCAAGAGAGTTCTTCCATCCTTTTTCTTCCTGCACGATGTGACAGAGGTCAATTTTTACTTTGTATTTGGTGCGCAGGTGTTTGGAGAGGGCGTCGGCTGCATACACGCTGCGGTGTTGTCCGCCGGTGCAGCCGAAGTTGACTGAGAGTTGGGTGAATCCCCGTTTGATATATTCCTCCACAGTGATGTCCACGATATCAAATACGCTGTTAAGAAAATCATGCATTCTTGTTTGACGCTCCAGGTATTCCATCACTGCGCGGTCCCGGCCATGAATTTCCTTGTATTCTTCGTAGCGACCGGGATTATCAATGCCACGACAGTCAAATACAAATCCACCACCGTTGCCACTCTCGTCCTGCGGAATTCCTTTTCGGTAAGAAAAGCTGCAAACCTTTACCACCAGTGGCGTGCTTTCATCTGCCTGCACGGGAGTAAAACGTTGTATCACTTCTTCATCAATACAAATATTGAGCACCTTCCGGAATTCAGGCACCACGATGCCGAGACTATTGTTTTCGATGAACCAGCGAAGATTGGTCAGTGCAAGCGGTATGCTGGTGAGGAATTGTGCTTTTCGTTCAAACAGTCCTCTGAATCCATAAGCTCCCAGTACCTGCAACAATCGAATCAATACATAACCATTGTACTGACTTCGGAACACATCGCGGTCAATGGTATTGCTGATAATGCCTTCAAAAGAATTCATATAATCCTCGAGGAGATTGTTCTTCCACGTGTCCGGAAGATTGGCGCGTGCCTGCCAGATCATACTGGCCACATCATATTGCGGCGCACCCTTCATGCCTCCCTGGAAATCGATGAAGTGAACTTCTTTTTCACCGGTAACCAGAATATTGCGGCTTTGAAAATCACGAAACATAAAATATTTGTATTCCGTGTGGGTAAGATAAGTGCTCAGTGCTTCGAAATCATCAATGAGCTTTTGCTTGTCGTAGGGCTTGCGGAGCGCGTCCAGAAAATAAAATTTAAAATAAAGCAGATCGGACATGATGGCCTGCTTGCCAAATTCTTCGTTGGTGAGACATTTTTTATAATCGAGTCCTTCATCCCCCAATACCTGGAGTCTTGCCAGTTGGTGAAGGCTTTCGCGGAAAAGATTATAGGCTTCCAGTGAAAATCCTTTTGACTCCAGGATGCGCAGCAGGGAAACATCGCCGAAGTCTTCCTGCAGATACACGGTTTTGTCTTCACCGGTGCAATAGATCTGGGGTACATTGAGTTGTTTTTCGCGGAAGTGTTCAGCAAAATAAATGAAGGCTTCATTCTCCGGTATATTGATGCCATGCGTGCCGATCAGGCTTTTACCTTCTTCATCAAACAAACGGAAATAACGCCGGTCACTTCCCGACTGTGGAAGAACATCCACCTGCGCCGGCTCCTTACCCGACCAGGTTCGATAGACCTGTGCTACTGCGTCAATCAACTGCTGCATGCCGGCAAATTAAGGGAAAATCCAGTTTATGGGCTGTTGGGTTTCACGCAAACCTGCCTGCCGGTAGGCAGGGACGCAAAGAAAAGAAGAGGGGAGAAAGAAGAGGGGAGAGCGAGCCTTAAGAGATTAGGGTGACAACACTTATTTGTAAGTAGAGTTGGAAACGCAAGGGGCGCAGAGAATACGCAGAGGACCGCAAGGCATGTATTACAGTATAGTCTTTCTTTGCGTTCTCTGCGTGCTTTGCGTTTTGTCTTTCAAAAATTCTTTATGTAATCAACAACTGGTCTTCATAAGTACAACCAGGATTGAAACTCTGCACTTCTTTCTCGGATAAAATCTTAACCAACCTCATGGCTGTTGACAGCGAAATGCATTGCGTACTTGTCTATTTTTGCGCACTAAAGCGATAGCCATGAAAGCGATGATCTTTGCGGCCGGACTGGGAACAAGATTCAAGCCCTGGACAGATCAACATCCCAAAGCCCTGGCCATAGTGAATGGAAAAACCCTGCTTCAGCGCAACATTGAATACCTGCAGAAATACGAGATCCGCGATGTAGTGGTGAACGTGCACCACTTCCCCGACCAGATCATCGATGCCATTCAAAAAAATAAAGGCTGGGGCAGTCAAGTGCAGATCAGTGACGAAAGCAAAGAAGTCCTGGAAACCGGAGGCGGACTTCTGCTGGCAAGGAAATTTTTGGAAGATGATACCTTTCTCACCATCAACGTTGACATCCTCACAGAAGTGAACCTCAAATATTTTTTGGCGCAGCACCAGCAACAATCATCTCTCATTACAGTAGCTGTGTCTCAAAGAGAGACGTCGCGATATCTTTTGTTCAACAAATACAACCGGCTCATTGGATGGCGCAATCATCGCAGCGGTGAAGAAAAGATCGTGATCCAAGCAAAGGACATTTTTGAAAAAGCGTATAGCGGACTTGCGATCTTTGATCCCTCGGTATTCGACCTGATTCCCTTCACTGGAAAATTCTCCCTGATTGATCTTTACCTGGCACTGGCCCCTCAAAATAAAATTGCCGGTTTTGATCATACTGGCGAAAAGCTCATTGACGTGGGAAAGCCAGACAGCGTTCATACAGCCGAACAAATGTTCTCATAATTCACAAGGCCTTAACCAGAAATTAGAACCACCACCACAAACATTGCCTTAATTTTCACCACTTAAAGAATGTACACAATGAAAAAAACCTTCCTGTTATTCTTCTCCTTTAGTTTTTTTTATCCTGGTTTTTCGCAGTCTGGCTACGACCAGCGCAAAGCTTTTGATCCTTATTTTTATCCGCAGGGCGGAAATGATTTTCGCAGTGCCAGCGGCGAACCCGGGCCTCATTACTGGCAGAACCGCGCCGATTATAAGCTTGCATGTACCCTCGATACCACATCGCATTCCATTAATGGTACAGTGGAGATCACCTATACCAATAATTCGCCCGACAACCTGCGCTTTCTCTGGCTGCAGCTTGACCAGAATATTTACCGGCAGGATTCACGCGGTTCCGCCACCACTACTCAAACCGGTGGGCGATGGGCCAATGCGAATTTTACTCAAGGTGATGTGATCCGCTCTGTATCGGTGGATGCTGATGGCCAGAAATACACACCCCAATTCAATCAGACAGATACGCGCATGCAGGTTTTGTTGCAACAACCCATGAAACCTTCCGGCAGTAAAATTAAAATCACCATTGCTTACCAGTTTGCCGTTCCGGAATACGGAACCGACCGCATGGGAAGACTCCATACACAAAACGGATGGATCTATGAGATCGCACAATGGTTTCCGCGCATGGCTGTTTATGATGACATCCAGGGATGGAACACCCTTCCTTATCTGGGAGCAGGAGAGTTTTATCTGGAGTACGGCGACCTTGATTACAGTGTTACTGCTCCTTCGAATCTCATTATTGCCGGCTCGGGTGAATTGCTCAATGAAAAAGAAGTGCTCACCACTACGCAGCAGCAAAGACTGGCATCGGCACGCAACAGCGACAAGACCATTGTTATCCGTGGAGCTGACGAAGTGAATGATCCCAAATCACGTCCTTCATCCGCAAATCTGACCTGGCATTTCAAAATCCAAAATGCAAGGGATGTGGCCTGGGCTGCATCAAGAGCTTTTGTATGGGATGCGGCAAGGATCAATCTTCCCAGCGGGAAAAAATCAGTGGCCATGAGCGTGTATCCTGTTGAGAGTATAAAAAAAGATGGATGGCAGCGAAGCACCGAAATGGTGAAGGCTGCGCTGGAACATTATTCCAATAAATGGTTTGAATTTCCGTATCCGGTTGCCACCAATGTGGCCGGAATAGTAGGTGGCATGGAATATCCCGGCATTGTGTTTTGCAGTTATGCAAGTTCTGCCGGAGACCTTTGGGGTGTTACCGATCACGAGTTTGGACATACCTGGTTCCCGATGATCGTGGGCAGCAATGAAAGAAAATATGCCTGGATGGACGAAGGCTTCAACACTTTTATCAATGAACTTTCGACCAAGGCTTTTAACAATGGTGAGTATGCGAAATTTTCTTTTTTCCCACCCGATCAGGCAGTGGCCTCTGCCTTCAACGAAAAGATGGATCCGCTCTGGGCCATTCCCGAGGTGATTCAGCAGAACAATTTGGGTGTGGCTGCCTATCTCAAGCCCGCCATGATGCTCGATGCTCTTCGTGACGTGGTGCTGGGTCCCGACCGTTTTGATGCAGCCTTCCGCGAATATGTACGCAGGTGGGCATTCAAACATCCAACGCCCTGGGATTTCTTTCATACCATGGAGAATGCAGGTGGCGAAGACCTGAGCTGGTTCTGGAGAGAATGGATCTTCAACAATTGGAAACTGGATCAAACAGTGAAGGGTGTGCAGTATGAAGACAACAAACCGGAGAATGGTGCATCCATCACCATTCAGAATCTTGACGAGATGGTGATGCCCGTGATTGTGCAGGTAAAAGAAGCAAACGGTAAAGAACAACGTTTCAATCTTCCGGTGGAAGTATGGCAGCGTGGTTCAGAGTGGACTTTTCATGTATCCACTACGAGCAGGATAACAGAAGTGGTGCTTGATCCGGACAAGAAACTTCCAGATGTGAATAGGAAGAATAATAGTTTAACACCGAAAGGATTTTAGGAACTGCGAGTTTTGGCGGAGCGTGTTAATTATTGATGGATGCTGTATTGTTTGTAGCGTTTATTTGTTGAGGAGTTTACTCCTTGGCAGTTTTCTGTCTGCTGCGCGCTTCGCTCGCAGGTTGGCTTACGCTTCGCTTGCCCTGCGAGATTGCCGCCCTGCGCTCGCAATGACGCCAAATCAACCATACATTAGTGTTTCGAACATGCTGTTTAGGTTATTGCATAAGAACGCTCTCGAATTATAAAGCAAGTTGAAAATCTATAGCGAGCTTCCGGGTTTAGACGTCATTGCGAGCGCAGCGAGCTAACCTGCAAGTGAAGCGAGCAGCAGACAGAAGACTGCCTTGTTATACTCTCACCAACAAGTAATTCGCTTCAAACAAAGAAACTCCCACTAATAATTAACACCCATTCGCAAAAAACTCGCAGCTCTCAGCTCGCAGCTTTGTTTAGTGATAAATAATAAGCACATTTTACTTAATCACTGCCCACTTAATCATGTGATACAGATCTTTTTGCTTTTTCACCATAGGAATCATAACTAAAGAATGTGGAATAAAAACAGACTGGCTGAAAAAGAAATAAGCTCCGGCCAGGTTATGCCCGTCTGCAATTTTCTTTCGCTGTATTGCACCATCCGGACCAATCATTGCACAAGCAAGCACAAAACGATAATTGAAAATTGAATAACTGGAAGCCAGGTCAGACATTTTAGTTTTCAGATTGCTTTCGAGGTCCTCATATAAAATCATCATGTCATGTTCGGATGGATATGCGAAAAAGAAAGCGCTGCCAGAGCTAGAAGGTTGCGCTTCTTTATATAAGCGGTTAAATATGGGTTCATGGTTTTTAGGAAAACGTATATTCAACATGTCGGCCATTCCGTAGTAACTGCTTATGCGATCTTCAGGTTCGTGATAAATTCTGCATTCTCCCACAAGATCAAGGCTACCGTCATCCAATCTATAAAGTGTTGTATAAAATCTGTCCAGTCCATAATTTTTAGGTTTAACAGAACCGCATGAGGAGACGGCGAATTGTTTGACCAAACTATCGGGTAAGAGCGTCTCATTCCAGGTTTGTAAATTAAAATCTGCGGTGCTCATTCCCGTGAAGTAAGCGCCAACTATTCTTTCCTTGGAATTTGTGCTAGTCCCTACAATCTGAATCAGGTCCTTTGAGCTTGCCGCAATCCTTATGTCAAAAGGCCGATGATCGGAACTGCCGATCTCATGGTCCAAAGCAGGCTCTTTTTCGCGAAGTACAACGAGGTGCCTTTGAACATCTTTTTTCACTATCAATACACATCCTAAGTAAACTGCTGACCGATCATCAAGCAGTACAGATTGATCCGTTATATATGGTTCTCTCAAATCGATGGTCCCGGCACTACCCAATACTTCATGTTTGAACCAGGCCGGGTTCAACTGGTTATCAAAAACACCGAAAAATAATTCTCTGTCTTTTCCCGAATTCCAGATCACACCGATCTTACTTTGATCAGGCGATCCCTTAATAAATAATTTCCGTTCCGGGGCGTTGAAGCTAAATTCCGGAATCAAGTATTTCGCTGGCAGGTGCTGAAACACTGTTTTCGCCGGTGATAATTCGAGGGTAGCGGTATCCAATGTGCTGCATTTCAGATCACAACTGCCCTTTTCATCGCCCGACTCATAATAGAACAGAAAGATTTGGCTGTTGACTATTTTTAATGAAGGCGAAATATTGCCTTTAAATTCGCCGAACGTAATTTTTTTTAATACACTACCTGCAGTAGAAAGAACATAAATACTTCCATTCATGTAGTAACCTTTGGACATGTTTGCACGGGTCTCCACTTCATAGGTAAATATTTTATTCCCTAAAAACTGGTATTGCTGTGGAGAGCCAATCTCGGTCATATCTTTTTCGGAATACTGAAGATCCTGCGAGAAAGCGTGTAGAGAAGGGATCAAAAGAATGAGGAAAAAAATTTTTTTCATAGGTCACCGGCAAGGTTGAAAGTTGTTAATTATAATAGTAGGCAAGAATAAAGAAATAAAATTGCTTCTGCAAATAACTGGATAGCTACTGGCTGATGGCTTTTCATCAAAGTTGCCTTCGGTAGGAGCAATGTTATTTATAGTTGTACTTTCAGTTAGCTTCCACTTGCCCGCGGTTATTCGCCAGGGGAATTGTTGGGGAATGTTTTACTTGACGGTCTTAGTTTTGGTGCTCGCTTCGCTTGCCCTACGAGATTGCCGCGCTGCGCTCGCAATGACACCAAATAAACCATGCATTACTGTTTCGAACATGCTGCTTAGGTTATTGCATAAGAGACGCACTCGAATTAACATAAACTTCAAAACCTATAAACGGCATTGCGAGCATAGCGAAGCAATCTCCTTGATTTTAGGTCAGGCTCCCCATTGCAACTATTAGAACACTGTTTACGCCGAAAGCTACACCTAAGAAAGCCATCAGCCATCAGCTATTAGCTTTTCTCTCTTACAGATTCCAAATTTTTAATCAATTCCTCAAGAGGAGATTCATCAAGGATCATTCTCTGTGGAGTTCCCTGTTTCGAATGCCATTTAATGAGGCGGATGCAGTTGCCCTCGATCTCGATGCCGGTGATATCCCCGTCGCTGAAACAACAACAGCCACTGTTAAAATAACTGGGTTTGAGTTTCAAATAGTCGGGTGATACATGGTTGTACTCGAATTTGCGCTCCTGGATTTCTTTCTGCAACGAATCAATCATGCTGTCATCTTTCACCTGCCTCGCGTACAACAATTGCCGGTACAGGCTTTCCACATGCGTGAGCGATTCAAACACCGGCTGGTGGGTGTGGCCTGTGATGAGAAAGAGATTTTTTTGGGCAGCGCTCCATTCATACATGATGCTGTTGTGAAGTGTTTTTAACTGGGAATCGTATGCAGGTGTGTTTGGATTGATCTTGAGAAGCGACTGAAGCGGAGCCCAGATCTTGGATACAAAAAATTTGCTGAACCAGTTGCCATCGCTGGCCAGATCGCCCTGGTGTCCGTGGGTGCAAAATATGCCAAGCTGGTTGGAATTGATTTCAGCCTGCAGCAGAACGCCTTCATAAATGGGAATGTCCTGTCCAAAAATATCCTTGAGTTGAAAATGCGCGAAGGGATCATTCTGCCAGTACAGATCATGATTACCAAATATCTTGATACCTCTGTTGTTGACAAAGAATTGCTGTTCGCGATCAAAGGAAGGCCGCTGCTTTTTCTTGACTGCGAACAATGTATTCTCCCAGAGCTCTTCACAATCACCCATCGCAATATAGAACCAGCCTTGTTGATAATAATAGTCCAGTGCCGCGAGGTAATTGGGTTCGCAGAGCATGAAATCATCTGCACCATTTTTTGCTCCCTTGTGTTGGTCGGAAAAGATGATGAATTTGTCTTTTTTGCTATCGAAGCGGATCACCGGCCCTTTTTGTTTTACCTCTTTCACGATACAATCGTGCAGACTACTCAGGGCCTTAAATATTCTTTTCTTGTCGGGCCTTGAAGAAAATTTATTCGAAGCCCAGACCACAGGTTTGAATAACAATTTTCTCAGCCACAAATTCATTTGGAAATAGTTGATAGTTGGGAGTTGGTAGTTGATAGTAGGGTCAACGGTTGCCGGTTGATTTATGACGACTGTAGTCTGACGACCGCCGACTTCTTTTTCATCCCACTGCGATCATACTGATCTCCACATTCACGTTTTTGGGAAGGGCCGAGACCTGCACGGTTTCGCGAGCGGGGAAGTTTCCTTCAAAATATTTTCCGTAGATCTCATTGATCTCTCCAAAGCGGGCCATGTCCGTAATAAATATGGTGGTCTTGACAACCTTGTCAAAATCCATCTCGGCTTCTTTTAAAACAGCACGAAGGTTTTTCATCACCTGGTGTGTTTCCTCCTGAATATCGCGATTCTTCATGCCTCCGGAATCGGGATCAATACAGATCTGTCCGGAAATATACAGGGTGTTCTGCACAAGTACCGCCTGGTTGTAAGGTCCGATAGGAGCGGGAGCGTTTTTGCTGTTGATCAGTTTTTTTTCCATTGACACGAATTTCAGGAATTCTGCGGTAGGAAAGAAGTGTTTCACGCCAAGACGCAAAGGAATAAAGACGCAATCGCGCATGTGCGGGACGCTTCGTTCACAGTGATCATCTATTTCCTGGAGTCCAGGATGTATCTAGGTCCCACGAAAAAAATTCAGACCTCTTCGATTAACTGACCAACCAGGCGCATCCCACACTTGCGGGATTGCGCCTTTGTCCCTTTGCGTCTTGGCGTGAAACTCACTTTTAATTCAAATTTGCCTGTTTGCCTTCAAATCGGGTAATTCGCGTATGCAAATCCTGGTGCTCGCTGATGAAGGTCAGAAAAAAGAATTGCTGGCTCAGGGAACACTGCCCGGTACAGAGGTATTCTGGCTCCAGGATCCTGGAATGATGCATCAATACTCGGACGCATCGGCCTGCATTGACCTTCTTTTTACACCAACAGAAGATCGGATAGAGCTCTTGAAAAAACTTTCACCGCGCATTATTCTTGTTAACAGTGTGGCACATACGCTTTCGGAAAGCGATAGCCGGTTCATTCGCATCAATGGCTGGAATAGTTTTCTTGCGTCCGGGCTGATCGAAGCGTCTGCCTTGCCTGCGCATAGAGAAAACGGGGAAAAGGTTTTGCAACAATTCAACAAAAAAATAGAATGGCTTCCGGACATTCCGGGCTTTGTTACACCCCGTGTGGTGAGCATGATCATCAATGAAGCCTATCTCTCACTCGAAGAGAATATCAGTACCAAAGAGGAGATCAACACGGCCATGAAGTTGGGTACCAACTATCCCTACGGCCCTTTTGAATGGGCAGAAAAGATAGGACCTGTCAGGGTGAGGCAATTGCTCGAAAAGCTGAGTGCGTCTTCTTCGCGGTATCAGCCTTCACAATTATTGAAATGAACTCAATGATCAGAGCGGAATAAGCAGGAGCGAATGCAGACCTGCTTCCACTCTTCGTTTTTTTTGGGGATAAAATAAATTTGTATTGCTAATAATATTAGTAATTTAGTAGTGGATTATAACTGAAAGGTTTTGAAATACGTTCTGGATGATTCTCTGTAGCTCATTTCAGAGAAAACCCAGTGCAGATGATTGCTCAAATATTTAGTAAAGTCGAATCCGGATAATTCTCCCACGCCAAAATCAATTTTATGGAACCCAGGAATCTTCACCTGCCCGGCTACCGCATCAATGAGTATCTGGTGGTACTCCATCCGCACGAAGAGTTGAGACAAAAGATCACTGAGATCAGAAAAGATTTTTCAGAAAAATACAAGGCACCTGCGGCAAGACACATGAAATGTCATATCAGTCTGGTAAATTTTCTGAGCTGGAGCATGATGGAAGAAAAGCTGGAACAGCGTCTCCAGAGCATCGCCATGGGCATTACACCTTTTAAAATAGAGTTGAAAGATTATGGAAGTTTTCCAACGCATACCATTTTCATCAATGTCATTTCAAAGCTTCCTGTCCAGGATCTCGTGCGGGATTTGAAAACCGCGCAGCGCCTGATGAAATTGAACAATGAGAACAAACCACATTTTCACGAAGAGCCGCACCTGGCCATTTGCCGTAAGCTCAAACCCTGGCAATACGAACAGGGATGGCTGGAATACAGTCACCGTCAATTCACCGGAAGATTCATTGCAGACTCCATGCTTCTGCTCAAAAGACCCTCTGGTGAAAAAGGACCATTCCAAATTCTTCGACGGTTCGATTTTCTCAACCTTCCCGTTTCCACCCGGCAGGGAAGCCTCTTCGCCTAACCATAAGGATTCTCTTATTCACTATTCACTATTTCCTATTCACTATCGCCTATTCACTATTGACTATTCACTATTCATTATTTACAATTCACATATGGAAGATCAGGAACCGTTGGATACCTATAAAAAAGGCCGGGGCGCACAGTTCAACACCAGGAACAAGTTCATCAAAAATGAAGTGACCAAAGAGCATATTGAAGCGATTGATGAATGGGAGGAGCCAGATGTTCCCACACAATACATCGAAATTTTTCCGAAGACCATCGTGAACAAAGTGGACAGTCCGGACGTGGGCATGATGTACAGCATGAATCCTTACCAGGGCTGTGAACATGGATGTATATATTGCTATGCACGAAACTCCTTTGAATACTGGGGCTATAGTGCGGGACTGGATTTTGAAAGCAAGATCCTGGTAAAAAAAAATGCGCCGGAGCTCCTGCGCAAATTCCTGATGCATCCAAAATGGGATGCCACTCCCATCATGCTCAGTGGCAACACCGATTGTTATCAACCAGCCGAGCAAAAATTCCGGATCACCAGAAAATTGCTGGAGATCTGTAATGAATTTAACCAGCCGGTGGGCATACTCACCAAGAATGCCTGGATCATTAAGGACAAAGACGTATTGCAGGAAATGGCAAAGAAGCGTATTCTTTCGGCGATGGTCTCCATTACTTCTTTTGACGACAAGCTGAGGAGGGCTATGGAACCGCGCACTGTTACAGCAAAGCAGCGACTCAAGGTTATTGAGGAGTTGAGTACGGCTGGTGTGCGCATGGGTGTGATGATGGGCCCTATGATACCCGGTCTCAATGAACACGAGATGCAACGCATTATGAAAGCAGCCCGCGATGCCGGCGCCACATTTACAGCCTACACCTTTATTCGTTTGAATGGAGCGATAAAAGATTTGTTTCATGACTGGCTCTATAAAAATTTTCCCGACCGTGCCGACAAGGTGTGGCACCTGGTGGAAGCAAGTCATGACGGTAAAGTGAATGACAGTCGCTGGGGTGTTCGCATGCGTGGTGAAGGAAGCATTGCACAAATGGTGTCGCAGCAATATAAAAAATATGGAAAGCTCTATGGAATGAATGCGGAGGAATGGGAATTAGATACGAGCATCTTCAGGAGGCCGGGAGAACAAGGAAAATTGTTTTGACGGAGAAACAGAAAGAGAAAGAGAAAGAAAAAGAGACCTGGGCTTTCATACAGTATAATCCTTTTCGTCCGTTTTTATTTTACTGTTGGATTTAATTTGACCGGCTTTTTTAACCGCAAAGAGCGCAAAGAAACGCAGTGGAACGCAAGGAGTTTGGCTGTCATTCTTTATTATCTCAGTGGCTAAAGTTCAATGAGATTTTTTTGCTGCGCTCGCAATCGCCTTTGTGTGCTTCGAAGTTGACTTATTTTTATTGGCTGCCTTACGCTCTCTTACGCCTTCACTTGTAAGGCCAGCATGAAACATGTAGCGAGCACTATTGCTGAAGTCATTGCGGAGCGACCTCGTGCGCTAAAGCGCGTGAACAATGTTTTAATACCGTTTGCCATCTCTAATTCCGGGAGATTGCTTGCGCCACCGCTATAGCTTTAGCCCCGCACCCTGCGGGGGTCGCTTCGCTCGCAATGACCTTCAAACTGGGCGGTCATCACAGTGATCTAACTTACCTACAAGGCAGGCAACACAATTAGTGAACGTCGAATTAAAGAATCATCCGAGAAACCAGAATCTTAATCTCTGAAATCCGTGCTAAAAAAAACTTTTAAAAATTCAATTAAAGATATTTTTTAAAATTCTTGGAGAAAAATTTGGTGACTACAAAAAAATAATTTCATCTTTGCATCCGCAAACAAATTATCAAACATGCTACGCGGTCAGATACATAACGTAAAATTGGAGTTTAGCCCGATTGGCTATAATCCTTGCGGGGCATGCATTTCAGCGAATTAGTTTTTAGTTGAAAAGAAATATGCAGCCCCGCCGATGAAGCGGGGCTTTTTTTATAAAATAATTTTTTGCATTGTTTATGAAAAACAATGCGTTTAAACATCTTAGTAAAACAATGCGCAGGCAACGATACATATCAATTCAAAAATGTCTTTTAGGGTTTTGGCATTCACTACCCCAGGCCAGGTCATTTCAAACGATCAGTGGTGATTTGTTTAATGACCGCATGGAGAAAGTGTATCCATACCATCGACCGCAGTGTGTCCATACTTAATCCGCTTCATGCGGATGCAACGATACAGGCCCGGTCGACAATAACGACCGGGCTTTTTTTATATCACGGATTTCACGGAATAAGATTCTGATTTCAGGGATTAGGTAAAGTGTCCGACTGGTGTGAATGCAGTAGCTCAGAGGGTAGAGCAATGTACTGGTCTCTTATCGAGGTGTTACCCTGTGATGGAAACATAGTTCAATGGCAGAACGGTCGCCTGTTAAGCGATTGGTGAATGTTCGACTCATTCTGTTTCCGCGATAAAAGGGAGGTATTATGTTATTCAGATTATTCAGAAAGATCAAAGATGCAACGGGATTGTTCAATGGTTATTTCATTGAAGTAAAGGCTTTGTATGCCCTGGAATTTGACGCCGTGTGCTGTGTAAGCTTTATTGGCGAAATCGACACCACCAAAGCGTTTGCATTAATTAATGAAAAGTTGAAAAATGATATTGCGGCCGTTTATCAACATTCCTATTTCGATCAAAATGAAGAAAGGATGTTCTGTAACAATACCATTTTCGTTTTAACCAATAAAAGAATAATTGAATTGGGAAACAACTGGTGCCAGTTCTTACATACGCCAGGACAATACGAATGGGCCAATAAATTGATAAAGCAATTAAGCGCATTCAGGATGGTGAACAAAGAACCAGCTATCGGTTTCGCAAGACAATCCGTTTCTAACTAAAATATGGTTGGAGTGATGAATAGGCACTCCAACCATTTTACGAGGACGAATAGCTCCAATGGCAGAGCATTGGTTTGAAAAGCCGAGCGTGTTGGTTCGAGTCCAGCTTCGTCCACAATAAAAAGGAAAACAAGAAGGGACATGGGCAAATAAGCCCTGTTAATTCGACGGACAAAATTATTTTATGGACAATTTAATTCATCAGAAAACCATTGACGGCAATTCGGTTTTTGGAAGACGTTTTCTGAACAGTAAGTCTTTGTACCTCTATCAATTCAATAATTTGCCCAGCCTGCACTTCATTGGAAATATAGATGGAACGAAAGCTTACAAAGCATTTAAGGAGGTCTTTGCAGATCTTATTGTATCGGAGTATCAGTATCGCTGGTTCAAAAGCGAGAAAAAGGGATTCCAGTTTGATGAAACCGTTTTTATTTTAAAGAACAATTGCATTGTGGAGATAGATAGTTATTGTGAAATTCTTCACGATGGCAGGCAGGCAGATTTCATTGATAAATGCACCACCTTGATGAACCAGTTCAAGGGAAGGAAAAAAAGAGACCCTCTGGAGATAAATTTGATTGTGAAAGGAAACGGTGGATTGGAATTAAAATCGATGGAGACCAGGAGAACCAAGCTGGATATTGATCTGTTTTATGAAGATGATTTCAAAGAAGTAGATGCCATCATTCAGAAACGGTTGAATCAAAAGAAGGATAAGGGAATTGTTTTACTGCACGGCTTGCCAGGAACGGGTAAGACCAGCTACCTCCGTTACCTGGTTGGAAGATTGAAGAAGAGAATTCTTTTTCTATCGCCCAATGTAGCAGGCAATTTGATGGATCCCGATTTTATTGATCTGTTGATTGATAATCCAAACACAGTGGTAATTGTTGAAGACGCGGAAAATATCATCATGGACAGAAGGGCATCAGGAAGTTCATCCGTATCCAATCTTTTGAATATTTCAGACGGATTGCTGGCTGATTTTTTGAATGTACAACTCATTTGCACTTTCAATAGTTCATTAACGCTTGTGGATGATGCATTGCTGCGAAAGGGTAGATTGATCGCGAAATATGAGTTTGGGAAATTACCCATTGAAAAAGCACAGAGATTAAGCAATGAGCTGGGATTTGAAAACATCATTGACAGGCCTATGACAGTTGCGGAGATCAGCAATCAACATGAAAAAAGCTTTCAAACAAAACAGGTGGAGATTATCGGTTTCAGAAAGGCCATATTGGAAAATTAAAAGTACAGCAATGAAAGTATGTTCACTGCTGTTTTAAATCATCATTATGTCAAGATTAAAGATAACAGGCAAGGAACTCAGGGCACTCGGTTATCCCGAAGGCCCTGTGATCTCCATTGCCATGAACATCATGGAAAAAAATTTCAAGCATCTCGCCAAAGAAGACGCATTGGAAATTTTAGGGAGCATTCTTCAAAGTCCCAACCAGTATGCAACAGAAAGAGTACTCGGTAAAATTGCAGAAGCCCTTCTTCCCAAGCCGGATCCAAAAGCGGGGGAAATTCCCCTGGCTGAAAAAGGAATTTCTTTTCCGGTTTTTGGAGCCGAAGGAATTGAGTCCGGCGCATTGCACCAGATGAATACGGCCGCACGTATTCCGGTAGCCGTTGCCGGCGCCCTTATGCCCGATGCACACTCAGGGTATGGACTGCCTATTGGTGGTGTGCTGGCAACAGAGAATGCTGTTATTCCTTATGGAGTCGGTGTTGATATAGGTTGCAGGATGTGCCTTTCTATTTTTGATATTGATCCGAAAGAATTACCGGCAAAAGAAAATCAGTTCGTTCGAATGATCCAGGAAAATACTTTATTCGGAAGCGGATCAACCTTCGACAAACCTTCTGACCATGATGTGATGTACAGAAAAGAATTTGATGAACTGGGATTGCTCAAGGGAATGCAGGAGCGGGCGCGCAGGCAACTTGGTTCTTCGGGATCAGGGAATCATTTTGTTGAATTTGGAACAGTGGAGATAAAGGAAAGAGATGAGGTGTTGGGAATAGATGCGGGTAAGTTTCTTGGTTTGTTGTCCCATTCCGGATCGCGCGCATTGGGTGCAGGCATCGCTGCGCATTTTACAAAACTGGCAAAGGAAAAAAGAAGGCTTCCAGGGGAAGCGGCCAACCTTGCCTGGCTCAATCTGGACGAGGAAGAAGGAATACAGTACTGGATGGCGATGAACCTGGCGGGTGAATATGCTTCTGCCTGTCACCACATCATTCATGATAAGATGGCAAAAGCGCTGGGAAGAAAACCTTTGGGAAGGGTGGAGAACCATCACAATTTTGCCTGGAAGGAAATTCATTTGATCGAGACCGCGGCAGGCATGCAAAAAAAAGAATTGATCGTTCACAGAAAAGGTGCAATGCCGGCAGGGAAAAATGTGCTCGGCGTTATTCCCGGCTCTATGACCACACCGGGGTTTATTGTAAAAGGAAAGGGCGAAGCAGCATCCGTTCATTCTGCTTCGCATGGTGCCGGAAGAAGAATGAGCCGCACTGTGGCGCTCAGAACCGTTACGCATCATTTGCTCAACGAACTGCTGGCCCGTGAAGGAGTGACCCTGCTTGGAGGAGGCCTCGATGAAGCTCCCATGGCGTATAAGGACATTCATGAAGTGATGAAAGCGCAGAAACACCTGGTTGATACTGTAGGACTCTTTCATCCGCGTATCGTTCGAATGGATGGCGCCGCACCCAAAAAATGGAACCGGAAATCGTGAAGGGTGAAGGGTGAAGGGTGAATGAGGTGGTGAATGGTGAATGGTTAATGGTGAATGAGTTGTTCATAGTACGGTCATTCATTGCTGAAGGTGGGAAGGGCAATGGTAAATTCCTGCGGAGGTTTTGGTGAATGGTCAATGGTCAATGATGGATTAGATGAAGCGTGAATGACGCGGAGATCGGTGAATGATGAATGAGACGGTGAGTTTAAATAGTGAATATTGAATAGCGGGTCTTATTTTACGGAGTTGTCTTTTAATCAACTGTGTATATTTAGTCTGCTTGACAGCCGTCGTTTTCCCTCATCTCTCCTCTCACATCTCTCTTCTCACATCTCACATTTCACATCCCGAAACGAATGGTTGATACCTTTAGTTAGCACTTTACCTTAGTACGTCATTGCGAGCGGAGCGACCCCCGCAGGGTGCGGGGCTAAAGCTATAGCGGTGGCGCAAGCAATCTCCCTGAATGATTCAACGGAAAGTTTTGTTTTTGCAAAGGATATCGTTGGTCGTTAACAACATGCCTTGTTGAATAGAATTACCGGAAGTACAAGGGAGTGACACAACAGATGTTGAAGTATGCACTCAGCTGGGTAAATATTTTTAAAAATATAAACCCATAAATCAGGGAAGTCCTAATGCAAATGAACTGCAGCTTCAGAATCGTTACTGGGGACGCCAACAAGAACAATAAAGAAATTGAATTAATTTATAGGAAGCAGCATGAATTGATCCACTCAAATAATTGTTAGTATAATTTTGGAACCAGCTGCAGCAATTACTTCAGATTCTGTTGTGTCACTCCCTTGTGCTTCCAGTAATTCTATTAAGCAGAACAATTTATAAGCGAATTCCATTAGTCATTTCATGAACAAAACTTTCCATTGAATCATTCAGGGAGATTGCTTCGCTCCGCTCGCAATGACGTACTAAGGTAAAGTGCTAACTAAAGGTATCAACCATTCGCTTCGGGATGTGAGATGTGAGACGTGAGAAGAGAGATGTGAGAGGAGAGATGTGAGGGGAGAACAGCGGCTATCGAGCAGACTAAATATCCCCAGTTGATTAAAAGACAACTCCGTAAAATAAGACTCGCTGTTCACTATTCACTATTCACTATTCACTATTCAATATTCAACTCACCATCTAAATCACCATTCACCATCTCATTCACCCTCCATCAAATTCACAACTGACCATTCACAATTCACGACCTCTTTCACCATTCACCCTTCAACTCACCGTCTCATTCACTATTCACTATTGATCATTGACCATTCACTAAAACTTCCATAGGAATTTACCATTGCCTTCCCACCTTCAATAATAAATGACCGTAATATAAACGACTCATTCACTATTGACTATTCACTATTCACCATTCACCATTCACCATTCTTTACAGAACCGTTCTCTTTTCCCTTTTCTCTTTCTGTTTCGCTTTCTCTTCTTTCTTCCCGTGGCCGGACTCTATCATCTTTTCTTCTACCAACTCCTCTTTAAGAATAAACCCCTAAAATAGCTTCGCTTCATTTTAATATTTGAATAATTAAATTAATTTAGCTCGCTTGTTTTTCTATCCTTTTAAACCGAACTGACTGATGATCCGTAAAATCTTTATCCTGGGAACACTATGCATTCTTTTATGTCTTTCTTCCCTACCCTACCTTCTTGGAGCTTCAACAGAAGACTACAAAAAGAACAATGGTCATACCTGGGAAGTCTATGATCCTTCTTACTTCCTGAAATACAAAACCATTAATGACATCATCGACAGTGCGGACCTCCAGTGTTCCAGCAGGATCAATTCTCTCATTTATTATAATTATATAGCCAACATTATCCGTAAAAGATTCTATCACGGATTTTCCTATTATTCCATGTCCGACAATCCTTTTATATTTCTTTCCGGGAAGTTCATCTGGTCCGATCTTTCAGCCATTGTTATTCCGGAAGATATTATGAAGCATCCGATGGCTGCCTGCAGTCAGCAGGCTATGGTGCTGATGGAAATTTTCAGAAAAAAAGGAATCAATTACCGTAAGGTTAGTTTCAGTCATCACTATGCAGTAGAAGGATGGATCGAAGGAGAATGGCGCTATTTTGATACGGATGTGGAGCCTCAGTTTCACAGCGACAGGGAATCGCTCGACAAACTCATTTCCGAAAACCGTTTTGATTCTGTGTATAGTGCCGTTTTTAAAATGGATGATTTCCGGAGTGCTACACTTCATCATACCTATGGCCAGGTCAATCAAAGTCCGGCTCCAAGGGCCGAATTCTTTCACCGCACCTGCTTTTTTTTGACCTCCCGGTATTTTCTGATCAGCGCTTCACTCCTCGGCCTGTTCTTCCTGATGAAGCCCGCCGTTTTGCGTAGAATGTATCTGGATGTAGCAAGGGTTGGCCGGACGAGAGAAGATGTGGGATGAGAGAGGAGAGATGAGAGGGATTCTCTTCTTCTCACAGCTCGCAGCTCAAAGCTATGAGCCAATCGCTATCAGCCAACAGGTATCAGCTACACTTTGATGTAGATTTTCTTTTTGTCCATCCAGTAACAGATGGCCCAGAACAAAAGGATCACGCAAATTGAAAAAAGAAGCGATCCATTTTCCGGCCGGCCTGGAAGCTTTCCGCATAATCGGGCAAACCAGTGCCATGGATCGGAATAAGTTGTTTGACCTTGTGCATTCACTCCGGAAGGCCAGCGAATCAGCCAAAGCGTTTTTGGAAAAAAACTGCTGAAAGCAAAAATGAACAAAGCATTTTTCCCAAACACGTCAAAGAACTTCGTCCACCATCCCCTCATTTGTTTCACCTCAATGGCATAGATCAAAGTAGAGAGAACAACGATGGCCAGTCCGCTGGTATAGGCTACATAGGAGCTGGTCCAGATTTTTTTATTGATTGGAAATACGAGTCCCCACGCGTATCCTGTGAACAGGAGTCCAACAGCTGCAATGAACAAAACGGTCAGCATTTGGTATAACTCAAAACCTTTGACTGCAGGTTGTTCCATCTGCTGAATATGTTTTCCTCTTTTACGGATATAATCACCCACCAAAAATCCAAAGATCACTTGCACGATAGCAGGAATGGTACTCATGATCCCTTCCGGGTCAAAGGCAATGCCCTCGCCATGATACATGTGCGGCTCGGTGAGAATGGCCTTGTCTACGGCATTTCCAAAATAGCCGGTCATGCTGTAGGGATCAGCAGCATCACCCAGTGTATAACAAAGCATCCAGTATAGAAGCAGAAGAATAACGCCTACCAGAAAGGCACCACGCACTTTGAGGTAATAGACAAGTATCGAAGCAAAAAAATAGGCGATCGCAATCCTTGCCAGAACGCCCAGGATGCGCACACCCATTACGGTGCCTGTTGATGTGGTCCAGGTCCAACCCTTGGCTTCCACGTGATCGCCCACAAATTGAACGAAGGGATACCAGCCAAGAAAAAAACCGATGGCCCAGATCAGCAAAAAACGTTTGATCACTTTTCTCCAGAACACGGCATCGCCTGCAGCTTCCAGTCGCGGCATCACAAAGGCCATGGCATTTCCAACAGCAAAAAGAAAAAATGGAAACACAAGATCAGTAGGTGTAACACCATGCCAGGGAGCGTGGTCGAGCGGAGAATAAACAAAGGAAGAGCCGGGGTTATTCACTAGGATCATGAGGCAAACGGTAGCTCCTCGGAATACATCGAGGGAGTAATAACGTTGGTTCAAGCAACTAAGATTTCGATAAATGTACAGATTCAAACGGTCATTGCACGCTTTGAATCGTTCAGCAAAGAGAAATTAACGGAAAGGAAGCCGTCCTGGTTTTCAATTATCAGCTTCCTCCGCCTCAAAGATTAACTACTTCAATATCTGCAATTTTCAGGGATTTGCCAGTCACAGTTCAAAAGCTATATTTGCACGGCTTTACCTTTTCTGCTCGGCTGCAAAAAAATATCCTGTGACCGAGGTGGCGAAGCCATGACAAAAACCACAAATGGCCCTTCGATGGTATGCTATATACACCCGTCCCCGTTGGGAAAAAAAAGTCAACGGTGTTCTCCTTCAAAAAGGAATTGAAAGCTATTGCCCACTCAATAAGGTAAGACGAAAATGGAGCGACCGCATCAAGACCATTGAAGAACCCCTGTTCAAATCATACGTGTTTGTAAAAATCGAAGACAGTGACCGCAGCAATGTGCGCATGACCAATGGCGTGGTGAATTTTGTTTACTGGAATGGAAAACCCGCAGTGATCCGCGAAAAAGAAATCCAAACCATCAAGCGATTCCTGGACGAACACGAAAACGTGGAAGTAGTGAAAATGGATTTCGGTCCCGACCAACGGGTACGCGTGATCTCCGGACCAATGATGGACCAGGAAGGAAAAGTTCTGGAAGTAAAAAACAAGACCGCAAAAGTGTGTATCGATAGTTTGGGCTACATGCTAATTGCTTATATTGATAAGTCTAAGCTGATATCTGTACAACAGACAAACCACCATTAATGAGAATTTCCAATCTCCTGTTGATCATCCTTGCCGCATTGGCCGTCTCCTGCAGCTCGCAAAAAGGCGTGACCAATAATTACCTGTATAATGTACCCGACACTTCCGGCCAATATCTTCACAGCATTCCACCTGCATTGATCCAGAAAAACGACCTGCTGGCCATCCGTGTGTTCAGCATGGCCAATGGCATTGCTCCGGCAGTAGAAGCACCTTATAATTTATCTACTCAGTTGGGAGATCCCAGTATCACCGGTTTCCTGGTTGACCAGAAAGGCAATATTGAATACCCGCAGATCGGCGTTCTTCATGTGGACGGATTGACCACGGACCAGGTTTCAGATACCATCCGCGAAAAGCTGAAGGACAAGCTGAATCAGCCTTCGGTGGTCGTTCGCTTTTTAAATTTCCGCATCACTTTACTGGGTGAAGTAAAGGCACCGAATACCCTGAATATTCCTACCGAAAGAATTACTATCCTCGAAGCGCTTGGACTCGTGGGAGATATTACCGAATTTGGCAGGAAGGATAATGTGAAAGTGATTCGGGAGGTCAATGGTCAAAGACAGATTGGAACGATTGACCTTACATCGAAAGATTTTTTTGAATCCCCTTTTTTCAATTTACAGAAAAATGATGTGGTATTGGTAGAGCAAACGCGCAGAAGGATCAAGCAGCAGGAACAGCAGTCAACACTTCAGCAGATCGGTATTGCCTCCAGCATTCTTGCCGCCGTGGCACTCATTTTAAATCTGATTAAGTAAGCTAATATCCCATTAATGGAAGACCAATTAAACCTGGTGACGCAGAATGAACAGAGCGTAGGACTAAACATCAAGGACCTTTTTTATAAATACGTCCGCTTCCTTCCCCTCTTCATTGTTTCTATCGCACTCTCCCTGCTTGTTGCCTATGTGTACCTGCGCTATGCAACGCTTGTTTACACGGCCACCGGTTCGCTCGTGATCCAGGATGACAAGAGCGGTGGCGGCAATGACAAGATCGATGAACTTCTGCAGAACGATTCCAAAAAAAATATCCAGAACGAAATTGAATACCTACAGTCGCGTCCCATGATGGCGCGTGTCGTTAAAACGCTTGACCTGAATTTCACCTATCTCGCCAAAGGAAATATCAAGGAACTCGATATTTATAAATCCGGACCCTTCCACATCGAGGCCTTCGAAATCTATGATTCAGCTGGATTCACACTCAAACTCAATTTTGAAAACGATCATAATTTCCGGGTCAACAGCAGTCATCAGAGTTTTACTTTCGGACAGGTTTTTAAAAACGAATTCGGTGTGTTTCGTCTTCAGCGTAACCGAAACCAGGCGCCGGTAGGCGATGAATACAAACTCACCTGGAAACCCACGGCTGTTGTTGCGAGCAATCTTACTTCCAACCTCACTGTTTCTCCCAAAGCCGGAACAGGCATTCTCATTCTCAAACTTGAAGCAAACAATCCGCAACTGGCAGCAGATGTGATCAATCAGCTGATGGCCGAATATCAGCAGGCCACTATCGACGACAAGAATGCGGAAACACAAAACCGTCTCATATTTATCGACCGTGAATTAGATACGGTTGCCAAACAGATCGACAGCATTTCTAATGTTCGACTTGGTTTTATTAAAACCCACCGGGCCTTTGATCCGGAGGCGCAGTCATCCAACCTTCTGAGCCGGATTGATGAAGCCAACAAGGAAAGAATGCTGCAGCAGACCATGCTGCGGAAAACTTATCAGATTGAAACGGACATTCTCAGTGGAAAAAACACCGTGCCTGTACCTTCATCGCTTGGACTGGAAGATCCTACATTGAATAAGCTGGTAGAAGCATACAATACGACCCAGCTCGAGAAAAAGGCATTGCTGGAAACAGCACCCGGTCAGAACATTACCATTCAGCAAAAGGATGAAATACTGGACCAGCTCCAACGCAACATCCTGAAAAATCTCAATAGCATTAAAGCTTCCTATGGTTCGGTGATCGGTCAGATTCAGGGCGACATTGGTGGGGCACAGGCCGAACTGGGACTGATGCCTGAAGTGATGCGCAAGCTCACAGAGATCAGCAGGCAACTTGATGGAAAGCTGGAAATTTATAAATCGTTGTTGGTAAAAAGAGAAGAGACTGCTATTTCTTTGGCCTCAACCATTTCGGATATCAAAGTTCTTCAGGATGCTATTGCGAGCAATGTTCCGGTAAAACCCAACAAACAAAATATACGGCTGCTTGCTGCGCTCATTGGACTGGTGATACCGGCTCTTTTCATTTTCTTCCTCGAAGTGCTGAATGACAAGGTGTCTACACGATATGATGTAGAAAGATTGACATCAGCGCCCATTATTGGAGAAGTGGGGCACTCTTACAACGATGAAACATTGGTGGTCACTTCCAATAACCGCGGTGTGGTGGCCGAACAGTTCCGCATCATTCGTTCCAATCTTCAGTATGTATTGAACAATATTCCAAGACCCATCATCCTTGTTACTTCTTCATTCAGCGGTGAAGGAAAATCCTTTGCCAGTACAAATACGGGTGCAGTGATGGCGCTTGCAGGAAAAAAGACCATCATCCTGGAGTTTGACATCCGCAAACCCAAGATCCTTTCACAATTGCATATTCCAAAAAAACCAGGTCTGACCAATTTTCTTCTGGGCAAGGCAAGGCTCGAAGACCTGCCTATTCCGGTGCAGGGTTATGATAATTTATATGTGCTGGCCTGCGGACCCGTGCCGCCCAATCCTTCGGAGTTGTTGCTGGATGCAAGACTCGCCGATCTTTTTACCTACCTGCACGAACAATTCGATGTAGTGATCATTGATACAGCACCGGTTGGTATGATCAGTGACGCAATGACCCTGAGCAAATTTGCCGACGCTACATTGTACATCGTTCGCCAGGGACATACTTTCAAAAAGCAGATCGGTCTCATTGATGAATTTCACCGTGAAGGAAAGCTTCCCAAAGTATCCGTCATCATCAACGATGTAAAAGTTCGCTCGGGTTATGGCTATTACGGTTATGGACGTTATGGATATGGACATGGATACAGCTCCAGCTATTATGAGGAAGAAACACCTCCTCCTTCAAGCTTTCAACGCTGGTTTAGCTGGCTGGATACCAAACAATGGAAGAAGAATAAAAAGAAAAGAAGCAAAGTATAATGCGTATTCTAGTAACAGGAGGAGCCGGCTTCATCGGCTCGAACCTGGTTGAACGGCTTCTGAATAATTCGGAAGTAAAACTGGTTCGGGTGCTGGATAATCTGGCAACCGGAAGTTTGAAGAACCTGGAAAGTCTTCATGGTCATCCCAGGCTGGAATTTGTACAGGCTGATATTCGCGACTATGCCAGTTGTTTGAAAGCAGCAGAAGATATTGACCTCATCTCTCACCAGGCAGCTCTTGGTTCTGTTCCCCGTTCCATCAACGATCCGCTTACCTCAAACGAAGTGAATGTTACCGGAACACTCAACATCTTTACTGCAGCGAAAGAGAAAAAAATAAAACGCGTGGTCTATGCGGCCAGTTCTTCCACTTATGGTGATCATCCCGGACTTCCCAAAGTAGAAGACCAGATTGGAAGACCATTGTCGCCCTATGCGGTAACCAAGTATGTAAATGAATTATATGCAAGGGTGTTCTCTGACATTTATGGATTGGAGTTGATCGGACTTCGCTATTTCAATGTGTTTGGCCCGAGGCAGAATCCGCAGGGCCCTTATGCTGCAGTGATCCCTTTGTTCATGCAGTCTGTGCTCAATAATGAACCGCCTGTGATCAATGGCGACGGAAGGCACAGCCGCGACTTTACCTTTGTTGGCAATGCCGTGGATGCAAATGAACATGCTCTGTTCACCAGCAATGCAAAGGCAGTGAACCAGGTTTATAATATTGCCTTTGGTGAACAGACAAGTCTGAGCCAGCTTTTTGAAATGATCAAGGAAGTTGCGGGCAGTGATCTTGCTCCCAAATTTGGTCCCGAACGAAAAGGCGATGTGCTTCATAGCCTTGCCGACATTTCAAAAGCAAAAGAGCTACTCGACTACCATCCGGCCGTCAATGTAAAACAGGGCCTGCGCATCACATTCGAATGGTACCGGAAACAACATCATTTCGCATACTCATGAAGTGAGTATACGAAAGTTCAAAGTTCAGAGTTCAGAGTTCAAAGTTCAAAGTTCAAAGTTCAGAGTCGGGAGTTCAAAGTCGGGAGTTCAGAGTTCAAAGTTCAAAGTTCAGAGTCGGGAGTTCGGAGTTCAAAGCTCGGAGTCAGGAGTTGGTAACTAGAATGTTTCTCTATATCAATTCACCAGTTACGACCGATCCCTTATTCACTATTGACTATTGACTACTCACTATTCACTATTGACTATTGACTATTCACTATTCATTTTCACCATTCACCATTCACCATTGACCATTGACCATTCACCATTCACCATTCACCATATGACATCTATCATCATTACCGGCGGGGCCGGATTTATCGGTTCGCATGTAGTAAGGCTGTTTGTGACTAAATACCCGCAGTACCGCATCATCAATGTGGATGCGCTGACCTATGCAGGTAATCTGGAGAACCTCAAGGATATTGAAGAATCGCCGAACTATGTTTTTGAAAAAATAAATATCCTCGACCAGCAGGAGCTGGCCCGGGTGTTTTCAACTTATAATCCGGATGGAGTCATACATCTGGCAGCTGAATCGCATGTAGACCGTTCCATACTATCGCCGCTTGATTTTGTTTACACCAATGTGGTAGGCACGGTGAATATGCTGAATGCAGCAAAAAAACAATGGAATGGAAATTACGAGGGCAAAAGATTCTATCATGTTTCTACCGACGAAGTGTTTGGTGCCCTGGGAGAAAAAGGATTGTTTACCGAACACACACCCTACGATCCACACTCACCTTATTCTGCATCGAAAGCTTCATCCGACCATTTCGTGCGCGCCTATGGCGATACGTATCATATGCCGGTAGTAGTAACGAATTGTTCGAACAATTATGGTCCTTATCACTTTCCCGAAAAACTCATTCCTCTTTTCATCAACAATATCATTCATAAAAAACCGCTTCCGGTTTATGGAGATGGCTTGTACACCAGGGACTGGCTCTTTGTAAAGGACCATGCACTGGCTATCGACCTGGTTTATCACAAAGGAAAGACCGGAGACACGTATAATATCGGCGGATTCAACGAGTGGAGAAATATTGATCTGGTAAAATTGATGTGCAAGCTGATGGACGAGAAGCTCGGAAGAGAGCCAGGTACCAGCGAACAACTCATTACCTATGTAAAGGACAGGCCCGGTCATGACCGGCGCTACGCTATCGACGCCTCCAAGATCAATCGCGAACTGGGTTGGAAGCCCAGTGTTACTTTCGAAGAAGGACTCAGTCAAACCATTGACTGGTACCTTCAAAATACCGAATGGCTGAAACATATTACCAGCGGCGCCTACCAGCATTATTACGAAGACATGTATGCCAACAGGTGATTCCAAAGTTTAGTACGTGATCGTTGCACTAAGAAATCTTTTAAGGAACTCTGTTGTTTACGGACTGGCCAACTCCATTCAGAAGCTGGTGCCCGTATTCATTTTGCCCATCATCACAACGCATTTGGGAAAGACAGCGCTCAAACTCTATGACCTGTCCTTCATTTATGTGTACCTTTTTTCTGCGCTGATCCTTTGCGGGCTGGATGTTTCCGCTTCCACATTTTTCTTCGATCGTAAAAAACAGAAGTTTGACCAGAAGCAGGTGCTTTCCTATGCATTTGTATTGCAGCTGGCCCTGATTGCGCTGAACTTTCTGGTGTTCTATCCTTTCAGAACAGTGATCGCCTCTTTCATATTTTCGGGCGACACGTCAATTGAACACTTCTGGTTGCTGGCCATGACCATCGTACCCGGCTACATGATGCTGAATTATGGATTGAGTGTATTGCTTTGGCTCGACAGAAAGAAGCCTTATTTTATTGTCTGTATTTTAAACACGGTGCTCAATCTTGCAATTGCCATCATCGCCATAAAATTTTACAGGGGCAGCATCAAAGATATTTTTTTCGCGCAGATCGGGTCTATTACACTATGTGGACTGCTGGCCATGTACTTCATCAGGGACCGTTTGTCCTTTGGAACCGGTTCCATCAACACGGCCCTGGTATCCAGGCTGCTTTGGTTTGGGCTGCCCTTTGCACTGACAGCATTTTTCCGGCAGTTGATTCCCTCGGTAGACCGGTATTTTTTATTGCACTATCATTATAATGAAGAACTGCCACAATACATCCTGGCAGTGAAGATCGCTTCGTTCTTCAGTGTGGCCACCAATGCATTCATTCTTGTGTTTACACCTTATTCATTGAACAAGCTCAATCATGATGATGCCGAAAAGGAAATTTCCGACCTCTTTCATTTTATTTCCATCCTCACCTTCATCTGTGTACCGCTTGTTCTTTTATTTAAAGACGATTTGGTCCGGATCTTTGCTGATTCCAGTTATCATTTATCCGCCCGGCTTCTTCCTTTTCTTTTGTTTGGTTGGGTGTTCGATCTCTTCGCCTATTTTTCGATGCTCGGAATTTATAAATCACAAAATTCAACCACCATCCTTACAATCCTGGTTTGTGGCACCGCCATCATTTCTGGACTGAATGTTTTGCTGGTGCCTTTGTATGGAGTATTTGGTGCAGCCATCAGTTTTGCGGTGACCAAGTTCCTGATTTTTTTCATCAGCCTTTTTTACCTCAAAAGATATTTCCGGATCGACATACGCTATATCAGTTTCTTTGTCATTTTTTTCGTAGTAGCAGCCTATAGCTATCTCGCTTTCATTCTCAGCCTCTATGCCTATCTGTTCTGCCTGGCCCTCCTGTTTATTCTGGTAGCCCTGTATATTCGTCGCAATTTCAAGGGACAGGGGCTTTGGCAGTTGTTCCAGATCAAAGCGGCCTAGGGTATTGACGGAATTAGGAATTAGGAATTGGGAATTAGGAATTGGGAATTGGGAATACAACAGGTTTCTATGAAATCGTCAATCACGATAATCCTTTTAATCAATCTGTGAAATCTATATTTAATCAGTGAAATCCGTGATACAATGAAAGGAATTATTCTCGCAGGTGGAAGTGGAACCAGGCTTTATCCCATTACCAGAGCGATCTCCAAACAGCTCATGCCCATTTACGACAAGCCGATGATCTATTATCCGCTGTCTATCCTGATAATGTCGGGGATCAGGGAGATCCTGATCATCACCACGCCTGAAGACAATCCTCAATTTAAAAGACTGCTCGGCGATGGAAGCCAGGTGGGTTGCAGGTTTGAATACGCGATCCAGGAAGTTCCCAATGGACTGGCGCAGGCCTTTGTGATCGGTGAAAAATTTATTGGCAAAGACAAAGTAGCACTGATCCTGGGCGACAATATTTTTTATGGATCGGGTCTTGGAAAATTGCTTCGTTCTCTCAATGATGTGAGTGGCGGTTATGTATTTGCCTACGAAGTGGGTGATCCGGAACGCTATGGCGTGGTGGAGTTTGATGATGATAAAAAAGTGTTGACGATTGAAGAAAAGCCCCTGCAGCCCAAATCCAATTATGCCGTTCCCGGTTTATACTTCTACGATAATTCAGTAGTGAGTATTGCCAAACAACTCAAGCCTTCTGCCCGTGGTGAATACGAGATTACGGATGTAAATAAAGAATACCTCAAAAAAGGAGCGCTGAAAGTAGCCATCATGGACCGGGGTACGGCGTGGCTGGACACAGGAACTTTTGATTCGTTGAGCGATGCCAGCGAATTTGTTCGCGTCATTGAAAAACGTCAGAGCCTGAAGGTGGGCTGTATTGAAGAAGTGGCCTATCGACATGGTTTCATATCAAAAGAAGAACTGCTCAAGATCGCTGCAACGTACGAGAAGAGTGGTTATGGAAAATACCTGAAACTAATTGCACAGGATAAAAAGCCAGGTTATGATGGCGCTGTTCCCAACAGCAAATAGTATTGAAGAATTTTTGTTTCATGAGTGAATTGATTGCTACAACATCAGAAAAAAAATCAGGGTTAACCTATTCAGAAGAAAAAAGCAAACTCGTTCAGCTTAGATGGATCTTTTTCATCCTGTTGAACATCTTGCTGATTGGATCAAGCCTGTTTGAACAATTAAATGTTCACGATGGACTGGGCTGGGATGGCATGACCTATGCCGCCATGGTAAAGAACTATATTTCCCTGTTGACCCACAAAGGGCTGGATGCCTATTACATTCAGCGGGTGCTTCCGAGCGGGCTGGTTTTTCTCATGATCAAAACGCTGGGACTTGGTTTCACTAATCACAACATTATTCTTGTTTTCAGCATCTATAATATCGTACTGGTTAATCTTTCACTGTACCTGTGGTTCCGGCTGATGAAGCAGTTTGATTTTTCCATCCAGACACAACTGGTTGCCACGGTTTTGCTGCTCGGGAATTTCTGCATCCTCAAATTCGCGATGTTCTACCCGGTGCTTACCGATATCAGCACATTTTTACTGGGCATGCTTTTGCTGCAGGCCTATCTTAATGGCAGGCAGGCCCTATTGCTTGTACTGGGATTGATTGGTGCTTTTTGCCACCCCTTGATCCAGTATTTCGCCCTCCTGTTGTTTCTCTTTCCCCGCGGGAAGGACAAGGTTCCCGTAGCAACGTGGAAGCCTATGCGCTTTTTTCCTCTGGCCCTTTCGGCAGGCTATGTGTGTTTCATTCTTTATTTGTTTGTGCGCCGGCCCGATCTCATTGATGCACACCTGTGGCAGGGAACAGATCCCGTTGACCGGCAACTTTTATTTCTGAGCATGATCTGTTCGGCTGCTTACCTTTTTTATATCAGCCTTAGTGTGGTGCGCAACCGTGTTGCCGAAAGGAGTTTTGAAAACCGGAACTGGATGCGCATTGGTCTGGCGCTGGTTTCTGTGGCGCTGGTCATTGTTGTCAGAAAATTTGTTTCAGGTCCAAAGCCGGCATTCGGGTTTAAGGATTTTCGTTTGAACCTGGTGTTGCAATCCATTTCCGATCCATTCGAATTCCTGGTTTCCCATTTCATTTTCTTTGGACTGGCTGTGTTTTTCATCATTTTATTTTTTAGAAAATTTGAAAAACAGTCGTCGGAGCTCGGGACGGGATTCATGCTTTTTATTTATGCGGTCCTGTTTTTGGGAGTGGGTTCTGAAACCAGGCAGTACACGTTCGCACTTCCTTTTCTCATCTTTCCACTTTGCTTCATTTTTGAAAAAGAATTGAAGCGGCAATGGATTCCTTTTATCATCCTTGCTTCCCTGCTTTTGTCAAAGATCTGGATGCCCCTGAGCCAGGGACAGTATAATGACAAGGCGCTTCTTTTTCCAGACCAGTACCTTTTTATGAATATCGGCCCCTGGATGATCCATACCACTTACCTTATTCAGCTGGCAATCCTCGTAGTGCTCTCGGGTGTCTTTCTTCTTTTTTATTTCCGCAGAGCGCAGAATCCAATAAAATTAAAACCACATGCCCAGGCTTAGCATCATCATTCCTTGTTATTACAACGAGGAAAACATTCCCATCACTTCCAAACGATTGTTGGAGAATGAAAAAAATTTTCCGGCCGGCGTTGAATTTGAATATGTGATGGTGGACGACGGTTCCAAAGATGGAACCTACCAGGCGCTGAAAAAATTTCAGGCGGAACATCCCGGAAAAGTGGTGCTCATCAAGCTGGCTGCCAACGTGGGCTCTTACAATGCCATCATCGCCGGAATGGAGCATGCTAGCGGCGATTGCAACACGGTCATCTCCTGCGACCTCCAGGATCCTCCGGAGCTCATTGCAAAAATGTATGAACACTGGGCCCGGGGCATCAAGATGGTGATTGCCAACCGGCAGGACCGACAGGATGATTTTCCTTCCTCGGTATTTTCTAAATTCTTTCACAGCCTCACACGCAGGCTGGCCTTGAAAAACCTGCCGAAGGGCGGTTTTGATTTTGTTTTTTTTGACCGCATGCTCAAAGACGAAGTGGTGAAGATGAAGGAGAAGAATACCAACTCGCTGTTTCTTCTTTTGTGGCTGGGATACGATTTTGTAACCATCCCCTATACCCGGGCAAAAAGGGAAGTGGGAAAATCAAGATGGACCTTCTCAAAGAAACTAAAACTGTTTATTGATTCTTTCGTGGCATTTTCATTCTTCCCCATTCGCCTTATCTCTGTGGTGGGACTCTTGCTCGGAATTGTTTCTTTATTATACGGCATCTATATTCTTGTACTGAAGATCTCAGGCAATATTGAAGTGCAGGGCTGGACCAGCATGATGGTGGTCTTTCTTTTTGTTTCTGCCTTCCAGACTATTGCACTTGGCATTATCGGTGAGTATATTTGGCGAACGCTTGATGCTTCCAGGAAAAGACCTTTGTTTATCATTGAAGAAATAAAGCGGTAATCATCCATGCTTTCCATATCCATCCTGTTTAAAGCCTTTCTGTCCATCCTGATCTTATTCAGCGGATCTTTTTTTTGTGGACAGTTCATCGTCACGCGACGCATTTACACCCGCGGTCTTCAAATCCAGTCTCTTTTTGAATATGTGCTCATTGGACTGCTTCTTTGTACCAGTGTATACGCCATGGTTCAAACCGGGTTCAGGACCATTCTTCTTCCTGTGCCTTTTGTTCTCTTCGCATTTTATTATGATAAAGAAAAACCGAAGGCATTCAGCAATCTGGTAAGCACGCGTTCGCTGCTGCTGGTACTGCTGGCCGTGAGTGTTTTTTACTTTGCTTATTATTGTCAGTCATTCATCGGATTCAACAACCATGTCTATAAATATTCATCGGGTGACATTTCGTTTTATGCCAGGCTGGGAGACTATTTAAATGAACTGGGAAGAGAAAACAGTTCGATCGACTATCTCTATCCTTCGCGTTTTACAGCGGAACCTTATCATTATTGGGATATCTGGCTGGGAGCGATGACGACAAGGTTGAGTGGACTGAATCCGCATTTCGCCAAGGTGCTGGTGGTCTATCCTTTTCTTTCTCTTCTTTTTTCCTTGGGTGTCTTTCTTTTGGGATTAAGGTTTTGTTCCAGAAAGAATGCGATGGTCTATGTAGTTTTTTTGGCTGCCTTGTTCAGCGGCCTGGTTTTTCTTTTTCCATATTCTCTTTTCAAAACCGATGTCTACGCACTATCACCTACGTACTACGGCAAGACCCTCATTGTAGGCGCCTTCATCGTATTCCTTCTGTTTACCATCATTGAAAAGAACTGGAAACGGTTGATACCTGCGGTTGCTATCGCGGCTATTGGTTATGTAAATATTGCCCCTACGATCTTTATTGCACTTGCCGTGTTCCTGGTTTATTTGCTCTGGAAGAAAGAGGTCACCATAAAGCAAATTCTTCCTTCCGGCATCGTGGCAGCACTGTTGCTTCTTTATTTTGTGTGGTTTTACAAGGGTTCTTCGGGCAACGTGCAGTCGTCCATTGAGTACAGTGCAAAAACTTCCGCCAGCATTTTCATTGGTGGATTGTTTCAGTTCTTTATCATCCTGCCTTTTGTCTGGCTTCTTTGGATGGCAAGGAAACTGTCGTTCAAAAAGATTTCCATTCCTGATTATGTTGTGTTCTTTCTTCTGCTTCCTCTGAGTGGTCTTCTTTCCTGGGCCCTGCTATGGAACAGGACAAATGAAGCGGTGCAGTTTTTCTTTGTGGTCTTTATACCGTTTTGCGCCGTGTCCATTGCGCTGATCATTTCTGTTCTTTTGGATTCAAGAGACAGGCTGTACAAGTTTACCGGTATATTTTATTTATTGCTCGTACTGGTACAGAACCTTCGTTACGATGCGAATGTTGAAAGCGTATCAAGAAATGATTTCAATTCACTGAAAAATTTTGTGTCAGCACATGGTAGAGGAGATTTTGTGAACCTGAGAAATGAAAATGAGTTCTCTTCATTTTTTTCCAGGAGCACGATGGTGTATCGCCCGCTGAACTGGTATTCCTATATCGACAGAAATTATCAGAACTATTCGCTCAATGCGCCTTACATTCCAATTGATCCTTCCGAAAAATATGCGATGGTATCCAAATCGCTGATCGACCGTGCGCCTTTCAGCTATTATGTTCATCAACACCCCGAAGGTGAAGAAAATTTGGAGGAAAAATTTATCGTCGACAAAGGAATCAAATACCTGACTCTTTCCCCCGAAGCTGCCTATCCCGAAAGCCTGAGTCATCTTTTTCATGATTCGCTTCGATTGGAAACAGGCTGGAGGGTATATGATCTTACAAGAGAATCTTATGGCTTATTACGCGCATCCAACAGCCGTCGTTGATGAAGGCTCTGAAATAGGTGAAGGTGTCAAGATCTGGCACTTCAGTCATATCATGCCCCGTTGCACCATCGGTGATCGCTGCAATATTGGTCAGAATGTAGTGGTGTCTCCGGGGGTAGTACTGGGAACAAATGTAAAAGTGCAGAATAATGTGTCTATCTATGAAGGGGTGATCTGTGAAGACGATGTATTCCTGGGTCCTTCAATGGTATTCACTAACGTAACCAATCCAAGAAGTGCCATCATACGCAAACATGAATATAAGCAAACACTGGTTCGAAAAGGTGCATCTATCGGAGCCAATGCCACCATTGTTTGCGGAAACGAGATCGGTGAATACGCGTTGATCGGAGCAGGTGCCGTGGTTACCAAACCCGTTGCACCCTTTGCCCTGGTGATGGGCAATCCAGCGCGACAGGCAGGATGGGTGAGCGAGTACGGTCACCGGTTGGAATTCAATAAAGAAGGAGTGGCGCAGTGCAAGGAAAGCGGGGAAAGATATCAGCTCAGGAACAATAAAGTAGAAAAAATAAGTAAATAAATGAGAGGCGGATTAAACGCAAAGAGCGCGAGGAAACGCAAAGAAACACAAGGGCATTTTCTTTTGCGGCCCTTTGCGGTGCTTTGCGCTCTTTGCGTTTAATCCTTTCACTCAATTAAAAAACCAACTTGGAACAGAAAATAAAATTTGCAGTGGTGGGTTGCGGTCACATCGGTAAGCGTCATGCAGAAATGATCAGCCGTAATCCGGAATGTGAGCTGGTTGGACTGGTTGATGTGAAACAGAAGGAAAAACTTGGAATTGATTATCCTGTTCCATTTTATAACTCCATTGAACAATTGCTCAATGCTTCCCCCGAGCTGGATGTAGTGAACATTGCTACACCCAATGGCTATCACGCCGAGCATGCACTCAAGGCCCTGGATAATAAAAAACATGTGGTGATTGAAAAGCCCATGGCGCTGAAAAAAGCAGACGCCGAAAAAGTGATCTACAAAGCACTGAATGTACATCGCCATGTGTTTGCTGTGATGCAGAACCGTTATTCTCCTCCCTCCATGTGGATCAAAGAAATGGTGGATTCGGGAAAGCTGGGTCGCATCTACATGGTGCAGCTCAATTGCTACTGGAACCGCGATGAACGTTACTATAAAAAAGACAGCTGGCACGGAAAAAAGGACCTTGACGGTGGCACCCTTTTTACACAGTTCTCGCATTTCATTGACATCATGTACTGGCTTTTTGGAGACGTGGACCAGATCAGTGCCCGGTTGGCCAGTCACAATCACCAATACCTTACCGAGTTTGAAGACAGTGGTGTGGTCACCTTTGATTTTGTGAACGGAGGAATGGGTTGTCTGAATTTTTCTACTTCGGTCTGGGACAAGAACCTGGAAAGCAGCATGACCATCATTGCAGAAAATGGAAGTGTGAAGATCGGCGGACAATACATGGACAAGGTGGAATACTGCCATGTAAAAAATTATGAAATGCCGGCACTGGCACCTACCAATCCCGGAAATGATTATGGTGCATACAAAGGATCAGCACAAAACCACAACCTGCTTATCGATAATGTAGTGGATGTACTCAAGGGAAGATCGACCATTACCACCAATGCACTTGAAGGATTGAAAGTAGTGGACATCATTGAAAGAATCTATCAGCATTCCAATGGAAAAGGCAACTGAAAAACCAGGCATCATCCAGCTTCCAAAAATTCTTGATGAAAGAGGCAACCTCTCTTTTTTTCAAAACACCCAGCACATTCCCTTCGAGATCAAACGAACTTATTGGATCTATGATGTTCCAGGGGGCGAGCAGAGAGGGGGCCATGCGTACAGGACCCTGCAGGAGTTTGTAGTGGCGCTATCCGGAAGTTTCGAAGTGGTGCTGCACGATGGAAAAGAGGAAAAACGTTTTTTGCTGAACCGTTCTTACTACGGTCTTTATATACCAAGGATGTTCTGGCGGCACATGGAAAATTTTTCCACCAATTCGCTCGCGCTCATTGTTGCCGATCAGAACTATAGCGAGCAGGAATATATTCGTGATTTCAACACGTACAAGACCCTGAAGCATGAGAAATAAATTCACGGTCTTTGATTGCAACATCATCAACTTTCCGAGAATTCCCAACAGGGCTGGAAACATCACGGCTGTTCAGAACGGCATTGAGCTTCCCTTTGAAGTAAAAAGAGTTTATTACTTATATGATATTCCTGCAGGCGAATCGAGGGGAGGACATGCGCACAGGGAACTGGAACAGATGATCATTGCGGCCAGCGGCAGTTTCGACATTACCATTGATGATGGAAAAGACCAGCGGAATGTTCAACTCAGCCGGCCTTATTCCGGATTGTACGTCAGGCCCGGCATCTGGAGAAGCATCTTTAGTTTTTCATCAGGTGCAATCTGTCTCGTACTGGCCTCGTCCGAATATTATGAAGATGACTATTTCAGGGACTATGTGGATTTCAAAAGGTATAAACGCACATAGGGAGCATGACGGTATTTGACTGCAAGATCATTTATTTGCCCAAAGTGGTGAACCGTGCAGGGAATATAACGGTGGTGCACAACCAAAAGGAAATTCCTTTCGACACCAAAAGAATTTTTTATCTCTATGATATTCCTGGTGGAGAAGACCGTGGTGCACATGCACATCGGCAGTGTCATCAGTTTCTTATTGCTGCCAGCGGAAGTTTTGAAGTCTTGCTCAATGATGGAACAATTCAGAGAAAGGTGCAGCTCAATCGTCCGTACATGGGTTTGCACATTCCGCCCATGATCTGGGCATCGGAAATAAATTTTTCATCTGGATCCATTTGTCTCGTGCTGGCCTCACACGACTATGATGCCACGGATTATATCAGGGAATATGAAACTTATAAAGGGTTGATAGTTGGTAGTTGATAGAGGGAGTTCGGAGTTCAAAGTTCGGAGTCGGGAGTTCAGAGTTCGGAGTCGGGAGTTCAAAGTTCAAAGTTCGGAGTTCAAAGTTCAAAGTTCAAAGTTCGGAGTCGGGAGTCGGGAGTCGGGAGTTCGAAGTTGGTAGTTGAAAGGTGTCAAAGACTCAAAATAGTTTAAGCGGATGTGTAAAATAGATTTGATAACAGTACCCACGCTCTTGTTGGCCTGCTCGCAAGCGAGTGCAAACCTGGATCTGATCTTTCAAAACAATTTTGGCGGCATTAGCCTTTTTCCTTTTCACTTTTAAAATCCCTGCTGAAGAATGAGAATCGATCCCACTGCGATTGTGCAAACAGAAAATATTGGCGAAGGCACGCTGGTGTGGCAGTTTGCAATCATCCTGAAAGGTGCAGTGATTGGAAAGAACTGCAATATCAACTGTCACACATTTATTGAGAATGATGTAGTGATTGGCGATAATGTTACGGTGAAGTCGGGCATCTATGTATGGGACGGGCTGCGCATTGCCAACAATGTTTTTCTTGGACCCAATGTTGTTTTCACCAATGACCTTCGACCAAGGAGCAAGAGATATGGAGAGATCGTAAAGACACAGATCGATGAAGGTGCATCCGTGGGAGCAAATGCGACAATCCTTGCAGGAACGCGCATTGGAAGATATTCATTGATTGGAATTGGCTCAGTGGTCACAAGAGATGTTCCGGATCATGCATTGGTCTATGGTAATCCCGCAAAGCTGAAGGGCTGGGTAGACGAAGAAGGAGACAAACTAACTAAAGAATCTAATACTATATGGATATCAAAAGCAGGACAACGGTACCAGGAAACGTCCCGGGGACTGGCAAGAATATGAATGTTCCCTTTCTTTCCTTTGCGCCCATGAATGCGGCCATCAGGCCCGAGATCATGTCGGCCTTCGAGAAATTTTTTGACAAGGCCTGGTATGTGCTGGGAGAAGGCGTATCTGAGTTTGAAAAGCAATACGCGGAGTTCAACCAGGTGAATCACGCTGTCGGTGTCAGCAACGGACTCGATGCCCTGCATATTGCACTGAAGGCTTGTGGTGTGGGCGAAGGCGATGAAGTGATTGTTCCTTCCAACACCTATATTGCTACACTACTTGCTGCATCTTATGTCGGCGGAGTTCCGGTGCTGGTAGAACCAGACAGGGAGACCTACAATATCGATCCTGCAAAAATTGAAGCAGCCATCACGCCACGCACCAGGGCCATCATGCCGGTACATTTATATGGACAGGCTTGTGAGATGGAAGCCATCATGATGATCGCAAAAAAGCACGGGCTGTTTGTGGTGGAAGACAATGCGCAAGCCCACCTGGCTACTTCGAACGGAAAGCTCACCGGAAGCTTTGGACATATCAATGGTACCAGCTTCTACCCGGGAAAAAATTTGGGCGCACTTGGAGATGCGGGTGCTATCACTACCAATGATCTGGAGCTGGCAGAAAAAGCAAAAGTGATGCGCAACTATGGCTCGCAGAAAAAATATTACAATGAAGTGATCGGATTTAACATGCGCCTCGACGAATGCCAGGCAGCTTTTCTTTCCGTTAAACTCAAACACCTTTCGGGATGGACAGAGCAGCGAAAAAAAATTGCGGCTTACTACGATGAGTCGCTGAAAAATACCGGCGGCCTCGTTCTTCCTAAAACTGCAAAGAGCTGCACGCATGTCTATCACCTTTACGTGGTACGAACAAAAAAAAGGGACGAGCTCCAACAATTCTTGCAACAACATGGAGTAGGAACGCTCATTCATTATCCTGTGCCTCCTCATCTGCAACAGGCCTACCAGGACCTTGGATTAAAAAAAGGTGACTATCCCATTGCAGAAGAAATTGCGGATACCTGCCTGAGTATTCCCCTTTGGCCAGGAATGAAAGAAGAAGAAATGGCCTATGTTGCCACTACGATCAAAAAGTTTTTCCAACGTTAGGATCTTCCAGACATGAATAAACCGAAGGTCCTTCTCCTGGGTTACAATTATGCCTCTGTGATGAACAGCCTTCATGCTGGCTTTGAGGAGATCGGCGTTCCCTGCAAGTCCATGTCTTTTGAATTGCATCGGAGCATCTTCAATCACTACGACCATATTGATTCGGTGTATCCAAAAGAGCCGGTGAGCAGGCTAAGGATTCACTGGCTTCGCGCCAAAGGATTTGCAAAATTGCTGAAGTACCTTGCCTGGTGCGATGTGTTGCATGTTTTTTATGATACGGCTATTTCGGGAAGCAGGATAGAGCTGAAATTGTTTGGTCTGACGAAGAAAAAAAAGTTCATCAATTTTCTGGGATCTGAAGTGCGCAACCCTGAGGTATCGGCACAGATCAATCCTTATTTCGCGGAAGCGTTTCAGGACCCCGGTTATGAATACAAACAGGAGTCGAAGAAAAATTCTGACCAGCTTCAAAGGATGTATGCGCAGGCGGGATTCGTGCCCATTGTTTGGGATACGGATATTTATATTAACACGTCCATCTTCCCAAAATATTTTATCATTCCTCATGCCTCCCTCAATCATCTTCCACCTTCTGAAAAAAAAGCGGATGGTCCTGTGCTGATTGTTCATTCGCCTTCTGCGCCTGTGGCCAAGGGAACGAAATATGTACTGAAGGCCATTGAGGAACTGGAAAGAAGAGGCGTAAAGAATTTCGAATTCAAACTGCTTCAGAATATTCCAAACAATGTGTACCAGGAATTTGTTTCACGCGCAGATATCCTCATCGACCAGATGGTGTGGGGTGCGTATGGCATTGCCAGTGCACAGGCGCTTGCCTATGGCAAGGTGGTGGTTTGTTACTTATTGCCTCAGCGCGTTGACAACTATTATGGAAAGGACTGTCCCATTGTGAATGCAAATGCCGACAACCTTCCTGATGTTCTGGAGGAGTTGATCAAAAATGAGTCAATGAGAAACAGTCTTGCAGAAAAAGGAAGAGACTATTATCAAAAAACCCATGCACCTGCAGTAGTAGCAAAAAAAATGCTGGCTGCGTATACCCATAAACAGACGAACCGTGCTTAGGAAACTAAAAAATTCATTGTTCTCCGATTTTATTATCTATGGACTGGGAAGTGTCATCAGCCGTTCCATTGGTTTGATCCTCACGCCATTTCTGGCTCATGCTCTTCTTCCGCACGAATTTGGCATCATCAATCTTGCCAATACAACTGCGTATTTCATTGGCATTTTTGTAGTTTTTTCATTGGACGCAGCCGCGGGAAGATGGTTCTTCGATACAAATGAAGAAGCCTATCGCAAGAGTACCATTGCCAACTGGTTCTGGTTCCAGTTTTTGGCCTGTGTTGCGGTAGCTCTGTTGGCTTTCCTTTTCGCAGATCCTTTATCGAGGCTGATCTTTTTGGAAAAAGGAAACACATGGTTTTTTCTTTTGCCCATTCTTAGTCTTCCTTTCAACGCATTTGCCATGGTATTCCAGAACCTCGAGCGGTTCCGCAAACGCCCCGTGAGTGTTACCGTATTCAATATTGCACTGACAGCGATGAACGTTGTCTTCATCCTGTTTTTTTTGATGGTGGCAAAAAAAGGTGTGATGGGATATTTTCTTGGACAGTTCATTACGGTGATCATATTGGCCCTGTATGCCCTCATCCGCATGCACGACTGGATTCATCCAAAAAATATTTCCTTCTCCATGCTCCGGCACATGCTTCGCTTTTCCCTTCCCATGGTGCCCACTGCAATTGCCTTCTGGTTGTTGAATTCATCCGCGGTTTATTTTCTCAACTATATTTTAAAAAATAAAACGGAAGTGGGACTCTTTGGTGTTGGAGCCAGCATCGCGGCACTCATCTCCCTGGTGACCACCTCCTTTCAGCAGGCCTGGGGTGTTTATTTCATGTCTATTTACCAGGAAAAAGGAACACCTGCCCGCGTAAGCAGGATCGCCAATGGATTTGTGATCGTGAGTTTTTTGCTCTGGCTTTTTATTTGCCTGTACACCCCTGAATTCCTGGTTCTGTTTACGCGTCCGAGTTATTATGCAGCAGCCTGGGTGCCCTGCATCCTCAGCCTGGGCCCCATCGTATATTCGTTTGCTTATTTCACCCAGGTGGGCTGTTATGTAGAAAAAAATATGAAACCTTTTGCTACCGGTGTGTTGTTGTCGGGATTTCTTTCCGTGGTTTTTTATTTTCTGCTCATTCCTTCCTTTGGAAAAGAAGGTGCGGCTCTGGCAACAGTAGCAGGACAGCTTCTCATCCCCATTTATTTATACATCAGGGGCAATAAATATTATCCGGTCCGTTACAATATACGGTTGGTGGCTTCCATCATTGCCACAGCATTAGTGATAGGACTGGGAGGAAGAATGATCGAGATGCACAGCATGTTTGCACTGGCATTGGTGAAACTGGGATTGATGATCGTGTATCTGTTGATTTGTTTGAAGCTGGTTGCCATATTTGATAAGACCTCTTATCAAACCCTGGTATTTTATTTTTCAAAAGCAAAACTTTATCTGAATGTGCGGAATAGCCGGCGTCATGTCCCTTCACAACCATGAAGTGGATGAGGCGCGATTGAAGAAGATGACAGATGCCATCCGGCATCGTGGTCCCGACGGCGATGGCCAATGGATCAATGCCACATGCCAGGTAGGGCTGGCACACCGCAGGCTATCCATCATTGATTTAAGTGAAACGGGTAAACAACCCATGCACTATGCAGGCAGGTACACCATCACATTCAATGGAGAGATCTACAATTACATCGAGCTTCGCCAGGAACTGGAAAAGAATGGATATCAGTTTCATTCTACCAGCGACACCGAAGTGCTGATGGCCATGTACGACTATAAAAAAGAAAACTGCCTGGAGTATCTGGATGGCATGTTTGCCTTTGCCATCTGGGATGAAAAGGCCAAACAGGTTTTTTGTGCCAGAGACAGGTTTGGTGAAAAACCTTTTTACTATTCTTATGAAAGAGGGAAGCATTTTGTTTTTGCCAGTGAGATGAAGGCCTTGTGGGCAGGCGGTGTATCCAAATCAGTGGATACCGTGATGCTGTACAATTATTTGAACAATGGTTTTGTTTATAATCCCGGCGACCTGTCGCAAACTTTTTATTCCGGAATCAGCAAGCTCAAAGCAGCACATTATCTTATTGTCAATGAAAAGCTGGAACTGGTAGAAAAGAAATACTGGAAGCTTTCGGAGAACAAAACCTGGGAAGGAAATTTTGAACAGGCCTGCGAAAAGTTCAAAGCGCTATTTACTGATTCGGTGAACCGGCGCCTTCGCTCCGACGTGCCTGTGGGCAGTTCGCTGAGTGGTGGTCTTGATAGTTCGCTCGTAGTTTGCACCATTGATGAAATCAGAAAGAGGGAACAGCGCAACCAGGTTCAGAAAACTTTTAGCGCAAGGTTTCCCGGGTTTGCAAAAGATGAAGGCCGCTTTATGCAAATGGTGATCGAGCGTTGCAGCATTGAACCTCATTTTACCTATCCTGGTGAAAAAGACCTGCTGGACAATATCGACCGTTTGTTCTATCACCAGGAAGAACCCTTTACATCAGCGAGCATCTTTGTTCAATATGCCGTCATGCAGCTGGCACACGAGCAGGGTGTTACCGTGCTTCTCGATGGACAGGGAGCAGACGAACTACTGGCAGGATATCATTTTTATTTCCGCAAATATTTCCAGCAGATCAGGCGTTCAAAAACTTATTCAACTGAGTACAAGGCCTGGCAGCAAATGCACCAGCCTTCGCCCCAAACACTCAGGCGACTCTGGCTCGACATCAATGTGCGGCCTTTTATGGACCTGCCGGCCCGAATGAAGCAAAGACTCCGGTCTCCGCAGTTCATTACTGAATCTTTTGCGGCGCATGGCAAAGAAAAGTTTTATTTGCCCGAAGATGGGATCACGCTCAATCAGTCACTCATTTATTCTGCCACCCAGGGCCCGCTCGAAGAACTGCTTCGTTATGCCGACAGAAACAGCATGGCGCATAGCAGGGAAGTGCGGCTTCCTTTTCTGTATCACGAGCTGGCGGAATTTTTGATCAATATTCCAGCTGATTACAAGATCCACGAAGGATGGACCAAATTCATTATGCGCAAAGCAGGTGAAGAAGTTCTTCCCAAAGAAATAACATGGCGTAAGGACAAGATCGGATACGAACCTCCCCAGCGCGACTGGATGAAATCGGATGTGATCCGCGAGAAGATCGTGGAAGGAAGAAAGAAACTGGTACAGGAAAGAATTTTGAATAAAGAAGTATTAAAAGCAAAGGTCAATGCGGTTGCCGCAACGGGAGCTTCCAAAGAAAGCAGCTGGAAGCACTGGATGGCAGCCAATTTATTTTCATAGTATGTGCGGTATTGCAGGATTTATTGACTTCAGGAACCGTTCTTCGATGGAGGTGCTGAAAAACTGTACCGATGCGCTCTCGCACCGGGGTCCGGATGGGAGTGGCTATCGCCTCTTCGATTCCGGAACCGGGCAGGTTGCGCTGGGCCATCGAAGGCTTTCCATTATTGACCTCAGTAATGCAGCAGCCCAGCCCATGAGCCACCGCGGGTTATGGATTACCTACAATGGTGAGATTTATAATTTTTCGGAAGTCAGAAAAAATCTTGAAGGTCTTGGCCATACATTCCAAACGCACAGCGATACGGAAGTGATCCTTCATGCTTATGAAGAGTGGGGAACAGAAATGATCCATCACTTCATTGGCATGTTTGCTTTTGTGATTTATGATGAAGGAAAAAGAGAGCTCGTTTGTTTTCGCGACCGTGCCGGTGTAAAACCATTTTATTATTACTGGAAGGACGGACTTTTTCTTTTTGCTTCCGAGCTCAAGGCATTTCATCAGCATCCTTCATTTGAGAAATCCATCAATCACCAGGCACTCTATCAATTTATTCAGTATGGCTACATCATGGCCCCGCTGACGATTTTTGAACACACGCACAAATTACTTCCGGGGCATTTTCTGAAAATTGATCTTCAGAAAAAAGATATACTCCAGCAGAAATACTGGGACGTCAACGATGCTTATCTCCAAGGAAGACTGGACCTGGGTGAAGCGGAAGTATTAAAGGAAGCAGAAAAATTATTGCGCTCCTCCTGCGACTACCGGATGGTGGCAGATGTTCCGGTGGGCGTTTTCCTAAGCGGAGGATATGATAGTTCCGCGGTGACGGCACTGCTGCAAACAGAAAGAACCGAAAAGATCAGGACCTTTACCATTGGCTTTCATGAACAGGGATACAATGAAGCCGTGCATGCGCGGGAAGTAGCCAAATACCTGGGCACAGATCACACGGAATATTATTGTACCACCAAAGAAGCACAGGATATTTTACCACAGATTCCTTTTTATTGTGATGAACCGCTTGGTGATTCTTCCATCATTCCCACCACGCTCGTAAGCCGGTTAGCCCGCCAAAAAGTAACGGTGGCGCTGAGTGCAGATGCAGGAGATGAAACCTTTGCCGGTTATCCAAAGCATGTGCTCTCGCTTCAGCTGATGAACAAAATTGCACGATGGCCCAAAATCATGCGAAGCAGCTTTGGAAAAATGATGAATCTGGTTCCCGATCAATTGCTTTCACTGGCAACCGGGAATGGAGCTGTGGCCATGAAAAAAGAAAGACTGGCGATGTTGCTGCAGAAAGATCCGCTGTCCGCCGCCTTTATCATGGACCAGGTGTTGAGCCAGAATTATTCGGGCAAACAAATGGATCGACTGATGCAGGATCCGGTGCAGAAGCCACATAGTTTTTTTGACGAGGAAAAAGTTTTTAATGGGCTCGATCCTTTGAATAAAATGCTGGCTATCGACTACAAGACCTACCTGGTGGACGATATTCTGGCAAAAGTGGACCGAGCCACGATGAGCATTTCTCTGGAAGGCCGTGAGCCCTTGCTCGATCATCGTCTCATTGAATTCTCTGCCCGCCTGGCTCCTTCCTTCAAGTTGCAGGACAATACACAGAAATATTTATTGAAGAAGATCGTGCATAAATATCTTCCTCCATCGCTGATGGAAAGACCCAAGATGGGATTCAGCGTGCCGGTGTATGACTGGCTGAGAGGAGAACTTCGATTTTATGATGAACAGATCATGACCCGCGAAAAATTTGAAGCGCATAACCTTTTCCGTTGGACTGAAGTGAATCAGATCCGTCAAAGATTTTTTTCGGGCAACAAGCACTATAATACTTTGTACTGGCATTTGTTCATGTTCCAGTTGTGGTTTGATAAATGGATGTGATGAAGAAGGTCTTATACATTTCTTATGATGGGATGACCGATCCCCTGGGACAGGCGCAGGTGCTGCCTTATCTCTCGGGACTGAGCAGGCAAGGTTACCGGTTTTTCATTCTCAGTTTTGAAAAAAAAGAACGCTTTGCTATTGAAAAGTCAATTGTCGAAAGGGTTTGCCAGAAAGCAGGCATTACCTGGGTGCCCCTTCAGTTTCATTCCAGTCCACCCATTCTATCCAAGGCCTACGACCGCATGCTGATGAAACGCAAGGCGATCGAACTCCAGAAAAAAGAGGGGTTTGAGATCATACATTGCCGTAGCTACCCTTCAACGGAAGTAGGACTCTACTTAAAAAAAAGATTTGGCGTTCGTGTAGTATTTGACGTTAGAGGTTTCTGGCCCGACGAAAAAATTGATAGCGGACAGTGGCCACAGGATAAATTGTTTTACCGTTTGCTCTATCGCTTTTACAAGAATAAAGAAAGGCAGTTTCTCATTAAGTCCGACCAGATCATTCCACAAACCGTAGCTGGAAAAAAAGAACTGATCAAACATTACCAGCTGGCCTATCAGAATTCGAGAGAGCCGGCACGGAATGGAAAAGTATTGTTGGGAGATAAGATCACGGTGATCCCCTGTTGCGCCGACCTTCACCATTTTGACTTCCGCCGGTTTTCTTTTAATGAAAAACAAAGCCTTCGCGAGGAGCTTGGCATTGGAGCGGACCAGGAAGTTCTTACATACAGCGGCACCCTTGGTACCTGGTACATGATGGATGAAATGCTTCAGTTCTTCCAGGCCTTCAAAAAAAGATATCCCCGGGCAATTTTTCTGGCCCTGACCAAGGATGCGGATATCATGTGGAAGCACCTTCACCGTTCTACTGTAGAAGAAGGGAGTGTCCTGATTGTGTATGCGAGCCGGCCGGAAGTGCCGCTCTATCTGAGTTTGAGCGACTATTCTATTTTTTTTGTACGTCCAACCCCCAGCAAGGTATCGGCTTCACCTGTGAAGCATGCCGAGTTAATGGCCATGGGCATCAAGGTGATCTGCAATGATTTTGGAGACGTAGGAAAGATCGTCAACGAATCAGGAACCGGGGTGATTGTGGAGGAATTTTCGGAAGCTGGTTATGAAAAAGCACTGGACCGTTTGGAAAATTTGGAGATTAGTCCCGAAAAAATTCGTGAAGCTGCGATAAAATATTTTAATTTGGAGACCGGTACGCATCAATACAAGCAGGTTTACGATACCATCCTGGAAGGAAGCGAAGAACAGATATAGTGGGTAGCATAAGCCATGAAATGAGTACCTCGTGAAAACAACCAAAGAAAATCCAATAGATCAGGAAGGCTTCTGCCAGGAATTATCCTTGCAGCACCTGCTGAATCGTCCAAATTCCTATATCCATGAAAAAAATCCTTTTTCTCACGTACGACGGTCTCACCGACCCCTTGGGACAAAGCCAGGTGCTTCCCTACATCTCCCATCTCAGTGCTCAGGGTTTTAAATTTTACGTATTAAGCTTCGAAAAGCCGGAACGCTTTGCAAAAGAAGAAGCGACCATTAGCCGTCTGTGTGCTCAGGCAGGCATCGTATGGATCCCTCTTTCCTTTCACAGCAATCCACCCGTAGCTGCAAAAATTTACGACCGCATGATGATGAAGAAGAATGCCATCCGTCTTCACCGGAAGCATGGCTTCGACATGGTCCATTGCCGCAGTTATCCTTCAGCTGAAGTGGGACTGCATTTAAAGAAAAAATTTGGACTGCCCTTTCTTTTTGACATGAGGGGATTTTGGGCGGATGAAAAATTGGACAGCGGTCATTGGAACCAGAACAAACCCTGGTTTCGCTGGATGTATCGTTACTATAAAAATCTGGAGCGTGATTTCCTCAATGAAGCCGACCAGGTTATTTCTCTGACCTTTGCAGGGAAGAAGGAATTGATCCGCAAATATTCCATTCAATACAGGGCCTTCAGCATGTTGCACCAGGTGCAGCCCTGGCTGGAAGAAAAAATTTCGGTGATTCCCACCTGCGCCGATCTTTCACATTTCGACTATCATCATATCCGTCAGGATCAGCAACAGGCACTGAGAAAACAATTGGGCATTCGCGAAGGACAACATGTACTGAGTTACAGCGGATCGCTGGGAACCTGGTACATGATGGATGAAATGCTGCAGTTCTTCAAAACATACAGAAACAAATTTCCGGATGCTGTTTTCCTTTGCCTTACCAAGGAACCCAAATCGATGATGCGTGCTTATGTTCAAAGAAATGGCATTGATCCAGCTTCCGTGATTACTAGTTTTTCCAACAGGGAGCAATTGCCGCTTCATCTCAGCCTGAGCACCTGCTCGGTTTTCTTTATCAGGCCTACGTATAGCAAGATGTCGTCTTCGCCAACCAAATATGCGGAACTGATGGGACTTGGAATTCCAGTTGTATGTAATGACATTGGAGACACGGGTAAAATTGCCGAAGCATCAAGAAGCGGAGTGTTGGTGAATGCATTTGACGAAGCTTCCTATCAGAAAGCCCTGGACAGAATGGACAACCTGGCCTCACCAGAACAAATCCGCAGTGCGGCCTTCGACTATTTTGATCTGGACATGGCAGTAGTCAATTACCGTAAAGTGTATGACCGAATCCTTGGTTCACCTACTTATTCCGATACAAGATCTGTTTATTCATAATTCGCCATATTCGTGAAAATCGTGACTGTTGTAGGCGCGCGGCCGCAGTTTGTTAAGGCAGCTGTTGTGAGCAGGGCCATTGCAAAAGCAACCGGCATACGGGAGATCATCGTACATACAGGTCAGCACTACGATGAGAATATGAGCGAAGTTTTTTTTACCGAGATGGAAATCCCACAACCTGATTATAAGCTGCAGGTGGGTGGATTGAATCATGGCGCGATGACTGGCAGAATGCTGGAACAGGTAGAAGAGATCCTTTTAATTGAGAAACCGGATTTTGTTCTGGTGTACGGCGATACCAACAGCACACTTGCTGGTGCCCTCGCCGCAAAAAAACTTCATATTCCGCTGGCGCACGTGGAAGCCGGACTCAGGTCCTTCAATATGGAAATGCCCGAGGAGATCAACCGGATCCTCACAGACCGGATCAGTGATTTGTTGTTTTGTCCTACAGAAACAGCTATAAAAAATCTTGAAGCAGAAGGGTTCAGGAATTTTGATTGCGATATTCTCCAGTCGGGCGATGTGATGTATGATGCCGTGCTCCACTATAAAAGCAAGGCGCGCGCTCCGATGCAGGAACTGCCAAAGAAATTTGTACTCACAACTCTTCACCGCGCGGAGAATACAGATAAATCTGAAAGGCTCAAGTCTTTTATTGACGTACTCAATGAAATACATCAGTCGATACCCGTTGTTTTACCCGTTCACCCGCGGACCAGAAAAAAAATTACAGAATCAGGATTTCATCCTCAATTCATTCTGATGGATCCTGTTGGTTATTTCGAGATGCTTTACCTGCTGGATCATTGTTCACTGGTAATGACCGACAGTGGCGGATTGCAGAAGGAGGCTTATTTTTTTGAAAAGCGTTGCATCACTCTGAGGGAAGAAACGGAATGGGTGGAGTTGGTTCAGGAACATGCGAATTTTTTGTATGGCAGCCTGAAACCTCTGGCAACAGAAGCCGTGAAACTCGCAAGCGACAAGTCCTTTCCAACAGGAAAGCATTTATATGGTGAAGGTCAAAGCGGAAAATTTATTGTAGACCAACTTAAGAATTATAGAAGATGAGGGCCCTGATCATTTCACAATATCTTCCTCCACTGAAATTTATTGCTACTGTGCGGATCACCGAAGTATCCAACCAGTTTGCCCGTAATGATTTTGAGGTAATTGGATTTTCAACCAACAATCACCGTTATTATCCCACTGATAAATTTAACCTGGATGAAAGAGTCAGGATCATTCGTTCCGACAGCTGGGATTTTTTGATCCTCCGTTTGAAATTCAAGCGTTTCTTTTCATCCATGTTTGGAAAAAGAAATAAAGCAGATCAGGCGGAAAGCCAGGTTGCACAAAATGCAGCATCCGGAAAACCCGGGCTGGCAGTGCAGATGGTATATGGTCTCACTCATTATTTGCCTTTCAGTCTGGTGTTTGGAGATGGAAGCTTTATTTACATCCTCACCACATTTTTCAAGGCTTTGTCATTCGCGAATAAGGATACAGTGGTGTTTACATCTTATCGTTCCTATTCTGATCTCATTATCGGTTACCTGATCAAGCTTTTTTGTCCACAGGTATATTGGATCTGTGATTTCCGCGATCCGCATCTTCCCCCCAACCATACAAATGTTTTTTTCCGCATTCACGCCTGGATCAACCGCAGAATGTGCAGAAGGGCAGACGTTGTCACCACTGTTTCAAAAGGAGTGAGCAGGAATCTCGAAGGATACAACCGCCGCATTCTTGTGTTGCGAAATGGTATCGTTGGCAGTGTGTCGGGTAATACCGGTGATGTGCAGGCTCCGGAACATTTCAACATCGTTTATACCGGAGGATTATACAATGGAACCCGTAATCCTGCCGCAATTTTCAGGGTACTGGCACAACTGATCAAGCAGGGAGCACTCAATACCAGCCGGCTACGCGTGGTGTATGCCGGTCCGGACAAATCGATCTGGGACGAATTTGTTCGTCAGTCGGGCCTTGAAAAGATCAATGAATCTTATGGAGTTCTTTCTTTTGAGGAGTCCAGGAAGCTGCAGCAATCGGCATCTATCAACCTGTTGCTTACCTGGGCCGACCGCAATTACAAGGGGGTGCTCACGGGAAAAATGTATGAGTATTTTAAAGCCCGCAAACCCATTGTCACCATCATCAATGGAGACCGTGATCCCGAGATCGAGGAGATCATGAAAGAAACAAAGGCGGGTCCGGTGGTGTATGGTGATGAAAATTCCAAAACCTTGATTAATTTTATCCAGGACCAGTATGAAAGTTTCCTTAATGGGAATGGAACAGCAGATATTCCGGAAGAATCATTGAGGGCTTTTCAGTGGGACTATTATTTTCCCAGGTTCCTCGAAGAGCTCGGACTGAAAAAACCAAAACAACAAATCCAACATGCTATTTAATTCCCTTGAATTCTTTTTTTTCTTTCTCATAGTCATTCCACTTTACTTTCTTCTTCCACACAGGTTGCGATGGGTGATGCTGCTGATTGCCAGTTGCATTTTTTACATGTACTTCAAGCCCGTCTACATCCTGATCCTCGTCTTCACGATCCTGGTAGATTATTTTGCGGGCATCGCCATAGAAAAAACTGCGGGCCTGCGTTCCAGGAAGATGCTCCTTTTGGTAAGTCTTGTTGCCAACATCGGGGTACTCTGCTTCTTCAAATATTTTAATTTTCTTACCGGCAATATTGGTAGTCTTCTCTCCCTGAGTGGGCACGAAGTAAACCTGCCTGTTCTCAATATGCTCCTGCCCATTGGATTGTCCTTTCACACCTTCCAGGCTATGAGTTATACCATTGAGATCTTCAGGGGCAACCAGAAAGCTGAAAAGCATCTGGGCTATTTTGCACTCTATGTTTTATATTTTCCCCAACTCGTTGCCGGGCCCATCGAACGTCCGCAAAATGTATTGCACCAGCTAAGGACAGAGCATCGTTTCGACTACAACCGCTTCATACAAGGCTTGCAGCTGATGCTCTGGGGATTGTTTAAAAAAATGGTGATTGCCGACAGGCTTGGTGTGTATGTAGATACGGTGTACAACAATCCCGATACCTTTCATGGCCTTCCGGTGATACTTGCCATTATCTTCTTTGCCTTCCAGTTGTACTGCGATTTCTCAGGTTATTCGGATGTAGCACTCGGCGTTTCAAAAATCATGGGCATCGACCTGATGGTGAATTTCAGAAGACCCTTTCTTTCAAAGACCATCACTGAATTCTGGAGACGCTGGCATATTTCGCTGTCAACATGGTTTAATGATTATGTGTTTACTCCATTTGTGATGGCCAGAAGGGACTGGGGAATCTGGGCCGTGCTGTCAGGACTGTTCCTTACATTTTTTCTGAGTGGACTATGGCACGGTGCAGGTTGGACCTTCATCATTTATGGCTGCATGCATGGACTGGCCCTGATGTATGAAGTGCTCACTAAAAAAACCAGGAAGAAATGGAATAAAAAGCTTCCTTCATTTTTATACAATGGATTTTCGATTGTAGTGAGTTTTGTTTTTGTAGCCATATCCTGGGTGTTTTTTCGCGCCGGTTCTCTTCACGATGCAGTCACCATTTTGAAAAATTCACTGGTCATCAAAAGTTTTTCTTTTGGCGTATCCACGGTAACCAGTTTCAATTTATCGCTCATGTTCATCCTGGTGCTGCTGATGTTGATGTTTGAGAATATCTATGAGCATTTCAATGGCATCGCACTTCGCGTGGTTCATGTACGCTACCTGACGATTTATATTCTTGCCTTCCTGATATTTACCATTGGTGTATTTGACAAACAGGCATTCATCTATTTTCAGTTTTGATATGAAGTGGACAAAATTTATCATACTGCTTGTTGTTTTTATGCTGACCATCAAAGGCATTGACCGGTTGTATGCTCCCATTGATACCTGGGCCGACACCATGCTCAAAGCATACAGTCAAAGAAAAGACAGCGTTGATGTGATCATCATTGGCCATTCGCATACTGGGGCTATCCGTCAAAGCCGTTTGGGCGATTTGAACGTGATGAATTTTTCCTATGCCGGAATGGAATTGAAAGACCGCTACGATTTTTTGAAGGAGATCCTCAAACAAAAAGGAAGGGTAAGGTATGTGGTTATGGCGATGGACTACGACCAGATCGGGCACAAGACCTCCGATGGAATGGTGCACAACATGCTTCTGCCCTGTATTGTGAACAATGAATCAGGTTTGACAAGTGCAGTAAGCAAGATGGAGCCAACCAATTTCCTGCGGCACAACAGGGACCTCAAAGTTCTTTACGAGTATTATGTCACCCGCCGGTATAACCGCAACGACACCAGTTTCGTTCCACTGAATTTTACCAATAAAAATGATTTCTCGGCTTGCAGTAAAAGAGCGCTGGAGTTATCGAAGCTCAATTATTCCAGTCACAACATCAATGAAAACCTCGAGCTTCTCGACGAGATCCATAAACTGCTCAATGAAAAAGGAATTATGCTGGTATTGCTCAACACACCGAAGCCTTCCTGCTTTAACGAAGTTTATTTCAACAACCTCGATACCAGCCATATGTTCCAGCTTCGCGATTACATCAGCCGGAATCACCTGATGTATGCCGATTTTGGAAAAGCCAACTGTTTTAACGGAGAAGACTTTCGCGATTTCGACCACCTGAGCGACAAAGGATCGAAGCTGGTATGCGATTCTATCTGGAGAATGATTGAATCAAGGCAGGAGCTGGCAAAGAACTAATATCCTCATGAAAACGATGATACATGCAAACGGTGAACATCAATTTTAATCAGCTGGTCAAACAGGGCAAGGCCATTCCACAGGGAAGTGCCCGGGTTAGAGTGGCCGTGTTGGCGGAATTTGCTTCTCAGCATTTGGTAAAGGCACTCAGGGCCGCGGCTGCGCTCAATAAAATGGAGCTGGAAATTTGGGAAACAGATTACGATGCCATTGACCCGGTTGTATTCAACGAATCATCCGAACTGTATCAGCAAAGCTTTGATTACATTCTGGTGTATTTGTCGGCATTTAAACTATACAAGGCTTTCAGCTATTCAAAACAAAAAAATCAATTTGCAGAAAAGCAATTGGGCTATATCAGGTCCATCGCTTCTCAATTGTCGAAGACAAAGTCAAGGATCATTGTTTCGAATTATCCTGAAATGGACGATGCGGTTTTCGGGAACTATGCTTCCAAAACCAGCCAGTCTTTTCTGTATCAGCTGCGCAAACTGAATCTCGGACTCATGGAATCGGCCCAGTCGCAAAAAAATCTTTTTGTCGTGGATGCACAATCACTCTCGGCATGGAAAGGACGAAG
>JBJMLU010000209.1:0-6320 GCA_045805145.1 Flavisolibacter sp.
GTTACTTACGCAAATACTTAATTAGTATGATCGAAACAGCAAAGCATTTTCGATTAGGCGTCATTGCGAGCGCAGCGCGGCAATCTCCTTACAAGAGAAGCGAGCTCCAGGCCCTAGACCGCCTCGCAGTACACTCACAAGCAGTAAGACGCTCCAAAACAATGAAACCCAAGATCATTCATTAACATCATCCCAAAACTCAACTTAACATCCCAACTATTTTACTCCCTCGATTCGGCTTACTGCCCTCTTCGAATAATAGGACTGATCCTGCGCCTTGTTCCGCGAAGGACTGTAACTTAAGAACTCCATGACCTTGCCCTAGCGGAACACAGCGCCTTTAGCATCTTCGATTAAAAGCACTAAGACCTTAAACAAACGAAATCCGTAGCAAGCTTCGATCTAAGGAGCAAGACTGCCTAGTATAAAGTTTCTACGAGACAAGCTTCGAGTAACCGTTGTGCCGCGGCCCGGAGGCGCGCGCGGAGCGATCGCGGCCTCCTTGAACTTTTTGCTCTACTTTTTCTCTTGGAAAGAGAAAAAGTAGAAAGGAAAAAAACCAACGAGTAAAGACTGACTGCCAACAAAAAATCTCTCCAAAAAATCTAACGAACAAGAAATGACCACCTTAAAAAAACTCTCTCCAAAAAATCTAATCACTAAGGAATGACTGCCTATAAAAAACTCTTCGAAAAAATATCTAATCGGCAAAGAAGAACTGTATTCAAAAAACTCTATTCAAAAAAACTAACCATTATAGAACGACTGCCATTAAGAAACCAATTCAAGATCAATGAAACCCGATTAAATTTGCTTTTGCTTAAACCAAGTACATAACTAAGCTTCTTTACACCATACGATTCACGATATCCGAAGATTCACTCGATTTACTTCTCAAGTTCTTGAACTTTCTTCAAATATTCATCCGTGAACTGTGCATGATAAACATTCGAAGGATTGGAATGGATCTGCTGCATAAGCGAATACGCTTCCCTGTAATTCTTGTTTTTCAGATACGACATTGAAAGATAAAAAGCAGCGTCCTGACGGAAGTTGCCATGACCAGAGAGAAGTGACAACCAATGAATGGCTTGGTCCGCCTGGCTGGTTTTCAGATAAGAAATTCCGGTGAGCAGGCTGTCTTTTTCAGAGAGCGTGGACTGAGTGGATTGGCTGATGACAGCTGTATAATTATTTTTTTGATAGGCCTCTTCCAGGGCTGAAGATTGATGGCTTCCGCGAATAGTGGAAGCATTGTAATCCACAAAAGCCTGGTTGTACAAATCGCTGGCTGAAGTCTTAGCGGGAGAAAATATTCTGATGAACAAAATGAGCAGGATGATGCAGGCAGCAGCGGCCATGGTATAGCGTGCGATTTTTCTGATAGTTGGCATGCGCACTGTGAGAATGCCTTCAAGGAGGGATGGCATCATTTCCTCGTGAATATTAGTGACCTCCTGGCGGGTTCCATACTGGCGAACCGATTCCACTACGATACGAAGTTGCTGGATCCTTTCTCGGAGGGCGGGGTTGTTGCGAAGGGGTTTTTCAAATTCCCTGGATTCCTCTTCGCTCATGGTTCCGTCGAGGTATTGGAAAAGGAGGTTTTCATCGTATGGTAAATGTTCATTCATGCAGAAAGCTTTTGAGTTGATCGTATAGGTTTTTATTGGTTGTCACAAGCTCTTCCAGTCTTTTGAGGCATTTATATTTTTTATTGCGAACCACCTGTTCATTTTCATAATCGAGTACGGTCAGGATCTCTTTCATCGGCCGGTTCTCGTAATAAAACAGGAGGAGGATCTTTTTGCAATTCTCTCCCAGTTCCTCAATCAGTTTCATGAGTACGGATTGTGTTTCCCGGCCTTCGAGGACCATTGAAATATTTTTGTCTGCTGTTTCATTAAACTTCTCATATTTTATTTCTCTTTGTTCGGATCTGCCTCTTTTTTTCAGTTCATTGAGCCAGATATTCCGGTTCAGTGCGTAGAGGAAGGTTTTGATGCTCGCCTCTCCCCGAAATTTATCTGCCCGCACCAGGTTCACAAAGGCGATGATGGTCTCCTGGAAGATATCCTTGGCATCGTCCCAACTTCCGCTGTTGTTCACCACATAGCGTCCCAGCAGTTCAAAATGTTCGCGGTACAGGGAGCGGATGGCGCTATCGGCTTCCCCGCTGCTGCGCAAACTTTGGAGGATGTCGCTATCGGTCAATTTTTCCAATCTTGTTGCCATTATTAGTATCCGTGCAGGTTGTTTTTGTAACCTAAACTAAGAAGAATTGTTCAGAGAAGCAGGTGGGCTGGGCCGCCATTGCAGGTGATTTTCACCCGTTAAGGCCTTGGGACGAGGCTTAGTCAGAAGTACAAAACTGCTTTCCTCCTTTCACTTTCACTTTCTTTTTCTCTTTCACTTTCCCTTTCTCTTTTTCTTTCTGTTGCCCTACCCGGTGGCTCATAAACTCGTCAGAATTTGTTAATCCTGCAGCTGCCTGGCAAATGTATCAGCCAGATGATGCAGATTTGCAGGGTGAATACGCCTACTACCTCAGAGGGGTCTATAAAAGAAAGAAGCTTCCTTCGACTGGTTTGGAAGTGGATCAAGCGGATCCTGGTTCCCAAAAAAGATTGTTGTAACTAGGCTGGTTTGAAAAATCGGTATGGTCAGGGTTTCAATTAACGGGAATGTCGTAACATTGCAGCCCTCAATTGCCCGGGTGGCGGAATTGGTAGACGCAGCAGACTCAAAATCTGCCGTTCGCAAGAATGTGCTGGTTCGATTCCAGTCCCGGGCACAAGCCGAAAGCCGCTCTAGTTAAGCCTTTCAGCTTTTTTCGACTCTTCTCTTGCTTTGTAGCATTTTTAAAAAAGTACACAGAAAAGTACACAATTTAAATGCTGCATATATGATAACATTACCCAATGACTGCCGCTGTTCAGAGATCAGCGTTTGCCCATCCAACTGGAACAGGAAAGGTGCCTCCATTGCCAAGAATTGGCGCATTCATTACCGCTTTTATGATCCTTCACAATCCAAACCTTTCCAGGTAACTATCAAGTCCGGGATCAACCGGATCAAGAATCTTGATGAACGCAGGTACCTGGTAAAAGAACTGATTGATAATGAATAGAAAAACTAAAACTCGAAGGCTATAACCCGCTCCGAAAAGCTTCTGTTAAAGAATCAGTCTATCAATATGAAATCGATCCGCAAACCCCCTTCATTGAAGCTTTAAGGAAGTCGCTGACAAAACTTTCCCTGACAAAAGAAACAAGGGACGATATTCATTACGTGATCAATGGGTTGCAAAGAGCCTCCAGCCAGTTACAGTTAGACTGCTTCCCTATATCGCAAATTAGCAGGAAACACCTTAAGATGATCCTTGAGCACTGTGAAAACGTGAACAAGAAGTGGAGTGCTCACCGTTACAATATCTACCGCGCTTACCTCCTCATGCTTTATAAAGAATTGGTTGAAATGGAGACAGTTCCCGCCAATCCGGTCCGGGATATATCGAAAAGGAAAACCCTGAAAAAGATTCGACCGGTACTTTCCCAGGAACAAAGGGAGACAATCAGTAAACACATCAAGGCAAAGGACTATCGTTTCTGGCTATTCATTAACCTGTTCTTCCATTCGGGTGGCAGGATACGGGAATTGACCCAGGTAAAAGGTAAGGATGTTAACCTGGATGCCCAGACCTATACCGCCATTATTCGTAAAGGAAGAGAACACCGCGAAGTTCCAAGACCCATCAAGAGCATAGCCCTACCTTATTGGAAAGAATTCTTGGACAATTGCAAACCAAATGAATACCTGTTTGGAATAGATTTTCTTCCGGCTGACCAGCCCATGGTCCCGGACACTATTACCCGCCGATGGCAAAGACTGGTAAAGAAAGGCCTTAAGATTGACCGGGACTTTTATTCCCTAAAACATCTGAACACGTCTGAGATTGTTGATCAACTTGGTGATAAGGCTGCAGCCGAACAAAACGGGCATCTCTCCACCTTGATGGTGAATACAGTCTATGACGTCCGGAAAACCCAAAGGCAACACCAGCTATTGATACAGGCTAATAACAAATTCGCAGAGTAATCATTTTTCCAACCATTAAACGATTTTATGCGGAAACCATTTCAGCAATACATGATCAAGTGCATTGTATGCGGGGAAACCTTAATTACAAAAAGGTCGCATGCAAAAACCTGCAAAAAAAGTACATGCAGAGTTATACTCTCTAGGGAAAAGTTGAAGAAGGAGGAGCCAATTGACTATTTAAGGGTAGCGGACAACAATCCCTCAAAGAAAAAAGTTAGAAATCCTAAAAGTCATCAGAACCGGCGCCAAATTAATACAGGAAAGAAAGAATTTCTCTCCGTAGAGATTTTGGAATACTGCATCCTCGGAACCCCATATGGATGCTTGTTCCGTTTTTTTGGTTATCAGGGAGCCTTATTTAACACATCTTCTGATTGGGATTTAATAAAGTCCTTTGAAAGTCACCTGGTGAAAAATGAGCGATACCCCTCTTTGGCTAAACCAGATAAAAATAAGGTCGCCGCTTTTAAATTATTGCTTGACAATAAGAGGTTCATTGGGAAGCATGTCAGATGTGCGGCGGAAGGGTATTATAAATACAAAGGAGCAATTTCAGTTAAAGATGGTACTATTGAACGACCTGTTTACGAATACCATGTCACTTGATTGATCAAAAAGTTGCCAAAGTGTTTCAGAAACGTTTCAAATGAGTTTAAATAATGTTCCAAAAATGTTTCAAATAGGTTTCGAAAATGTTTCATAGAGTAAAGTAATTCGAGAAACCCATTTGAAACAGTTTAATTGATTAAGGAAGGGGACTAGATCATTATACGGGTCTGATTCCGAAAAACACTAATGCAGTTTCAGTATAGCATCTGCCCTACAAGCAGAGGTCGGCGGTTCGAACCCGTCAACTCCCACCAGCCACGATAAAAGGTTTCAAGCGATTGAGACCCTTTTTTTATTTCGTACGGCTTAAACGTGGTTTAAACAAATACTTATGTTTTTTTCATAACCCCGCTGAGGTCTACTTCAATATTGAACTTAAAGCCGATTTCAGAGCGATGTCAAGACGAGCCATTACCTCAAGGTTAAAATATAATCTGGCCTCCTCCTGTACAATTTGTGGAAAGTCCATTTAAAAAAAGTCTCTCCTCCCTTCTCCCGCCCTTACTTCTCTTCAGGCTTCTTTACCGACCTACGATAGAGTCCTGAAGACCCTGAAAGTGTGCTGGTTGGAATCCAGTCCCGGGCACGGAACGGTTGGTTCATTTTCCGGAATAAAATTGATTCCGCTTTTTATGTAGCGATAGATTTTATCTTCGGTGTTTTTTGTCTCCCATAAAATGCCGATTCTTTTGTAAATCTTTCCCCAATAATTAGGATCAGCTCTGCCCACATTGATGCAGTATTCTAGGAATGACCCGGCAGTTTCTTCGTTATTGAATCGTTTGTACATTTGATCGTCAAAATTCGCGCACGTTAACATGAAAAATTCAGATTGAGCCGAGTCCTCGCTTGCATCCAGATTCTTCAATTTCATCTTAATTTCATCAGGGAAAAAGTGGGAAAAGTATTGGAATAGGCCTGAGTCGTCTTCTGATGCATACTTCCTAAGGGTTTTCAAAATTTCTTCATCCAAATGGTACGAATAAAACAATCTCAATGCTGCCATCAATTTCATGGCGTTGGAAATGTCGATGATATCATAACCTTCCAGATCTGAGTAACCATACTTTTGAAATTTACCGATCTTATTCAAGTTGCACAATCGGTCGCAGTAAAGATTAAAAATCTTATTTGCAGTATCATATGACATTCTCTCAACTGGCATGCATTAAGTATGAACTAACATAAACACCAAGAATTGAACGATTCGTAAGCTGATACATCTAAGTTAACCGAAATGACCGAAACAATTGCGTGTTTTGCAAGCTCAAGTACCGTGAATTTCTGCACTCCTATTTCTTAGTTTTTAAATAAGCAAGCAGTGAAATAATAAGGGAAATGATTGAGAGAATTATTGGAAGATACTTGGTAAATAGTCTTTCAGCGCCTTTTGAAATTTTATCAAATAAATAGGGTGAATTTTTCAACCACGACCATGGTTTATTGCAAAATTTTCTCCCTTTGCCTGTTATTGAATAAATCTTCTTTTTAAATGGGTCGTTTCCAATACTTTTTTCTTCTATGTACCCGTCTGATAAAAGCTCTAAAAGTATCCCCTTCAGATATGCGTCTAATTCAGGGCTCTTCCAATCATTAAAAACGTACTCGGA
>JBJMLU010000210.1:0-23041 GCA_045805145.1 Flavisolibacter sp.
CGGCCTGCCATCCGCCGTCGATGTCGCCGACGTTGTGCGCTGCGCGTGCGACATCGAGGAGCCGCGTGATCTGCTCGCAGGCCACTGACGCGTCCTGGTTGGGCTGTGCGGGCGGCAGCGCGGCCATTGTGGCGCTGAGCATTTATTTCTTTTTATCATACAATTTTTTGTCCGAGGAAAAATTAAAAGGACAGCTGACGGTTGGCCTGGTTCTTTTTTCGTTTTCACTTACTACGCTTTTCCAGGTTTGTGTTTCCTTGCTGGTTGCTTATCTCACTTATCTGCGCGATGAGCGGAAGCAAAGAAAGGTGCTGGAAGAACAGAAGATGCAATTAGAAGTAGAGAAGTCGCAGGCCAATCTCAATTTTCTGAAAGCACAGATCAATCCGCATTTCCTCCACAACACGCTCAATTTTCTTTACGCCAAGTCGCTACCTTATTCACCCGAACTTTCCGAAGGCATTCTCACGCTTTCCGACATCATGCGTTATGCGCTCAGTGAAGGAAATGCGCGCGACGGAAAGGCTCCGTTGAAAGACGAGATCGAGCATGTTCGAAATGTGATCAAGATTAACCAGCTTCGTTTCAGTAATAATCTCAATGTTCATTTTGAAGTGAATGGCGTGGTGAATGGCGAGGTGATCATTCCATTTGTCTTGATTACGCTGGTGGAAAATGCATTCAAGCACGGTGATCTGAAGAGCAGCGAATTTCCGATTGATATTCGATTGGGCATCGATAACCATATTCTTTTGTTTTACTGCCGCAACCGGAAAAAAATTGGTCCCAAGGAAATTTCTACGGGTGTTGGTCTCGACAATATCCGAAAGCGCCTGGAGTTGGCATATGGTAATAATTACAAACTGAACATCAAAGACGAAAATGAATTTTATACAACAGAACTAACCATCAGCAAGCTATGATCAACTGTATCATTGTTGACGACGAACAGCATGCCATTGATATCCTGGTGCATTATGTATCGCAAACGCCTTATCTCAACCTGGTAGGAGCTGCAACCAATCCTATTGAAGCGTTGCAAATGGTAGCTACCCAAAAAATTGACCTGGTCTTTCTCGACATTCAGATGCCTGAACTATCGGGAATGGATTTCGTAAAAGCCATCAACGGTAAGGCAAAAGTGATTCTTACCACTGCATATAGTGAGTTTGCTCTTGAAGGATATGAATTGGATGTAGCAGACTATCTGCTCAAGCCAATTCGCTTTCCGCGTTTTCTAACCGCTGTTCAAAAGGTGGTGAAAAGCGCTGAGGGAAGTGACATGAACGAAGAGATCAGTGACGATTATATTTTTGTGAAGACCGAATCGAAAGGAAAACTGCTCAAGATCAATTTAGAAGATATTGATTATATCGAGGGAATGAAAAATTACGTGGCTATCCATCGCGGAGCACAGAAAACACTTGTCTATACCAGCATGAAGGAAATTGAGGAGCGACTTCCGCAGAAGCAATTCATTCGTGTTCACAAATCTTTCATCATTCCCATTGCGCGCATTACCGGTATCGAAGGAAACCTCCTCCGGCTGAAAAATGTAAGTGCTGAAATCATGATCGGCGATAATTATAAGCCCGATCTGATGGAGATAATTAGAAACAGGATGATTCAGTAGTTCAAAGATCAAAGTTCAAAGTTCAAAGTCGGTGGACTACAGGGCGGTTAGTACTACGGGTTGGCAGGGGATTGCTTCGCTTCGCTCGCAATGACGTTCATGGGTTTCTGGCTGATCTTAAGTTGAAGGCGGAAGGCGTTCACTCAATGTTAAAGCCAGCTTCATATCGCAAAACAAGTAATCGAATTAAAGTAAACTTCGAAACTCGTGAGCGTCATTGCGAGCGACCCCCGCTGGGTGCGGGGCTAAAGCTATAGCGGTGGCGCAAGCGAAGCAATCCCCTACCAACCCGTAGTAATAACCGCCCTGTAGTTCACCGACTTTGAACTTTGAACTTTGAACTCTGGACTCTGGACTTTCACCTAATTTCAGTCTCTCTTAGTTTGTATGAATAACAATACCATTGACACCAATTTACTTCGTCAGATATTTTTTATAGCGCTCATTGTTTTTCTGGGCATTGTACTGTTCCGGGAACTCTGGTTCTTTACTTCCGCTTTCCTTGGATCAGTAACTTTTTATGTGATCATGCGCAACCGTATGTTTTACCTGACGGAGAATAAGGGTTGGAAAAAAGCAACGGCAGCCTGGGTGCTCATGCTGCTTTCATTTTTTGTTATCCTGGTTCCTATTGGTGTGCTTGGAAATATTCTTTACTCCAAGATCAGCGATATCGTTACCCATTCAAATGAATACCTCAACCAACTAAAAGTTACTGTAGCCAGTATCAAAGACAAAACGGGATACGAAGTGGTTACACCAGGAACCATTAACCAACTGGGTCCTTTTATAGCACAACTTCTGCCGAAGGTGCTTGGCGTTACACTCAACACCATTACCATCATTGGCAGCATGTACTTCATCCTGTATTTCATGCTGGTGAACGGAAGGTCCATGGAACAGGCCCTCTATGAATACATTCCGCTGAAGGACAGCAATGTGGAGCTCATTGGAAAAGAAGTAAAGACGATGGTGGTGTCCAACACCATCGGCATTCCGCTCATTGCACTGATACAGGGCGTGGTAGGACTGATTGGATATCTGATCATCGGTGTAAATGAGCCATGGCTCTGGTTTGTAGCCACCAGCATTGCGGCTATGATGCCCATAGTGGGTGCAGGGCTGATTTACGTACCCCTGACGATCTCATTATTTGCGCAAGGTGAAAACGGAAAAGGTATTGCGATGGCTATCTGGGGATTTGGATTCATTGGTCTGGTGGACAACCTGTTCCGCTTCATACTCAATAAAAGGCTGGGCAATATTCATCCCCTCATCACCATCTTTGGTGTCATCATCGGTGTTCAGCTTTTTGGTTTCATCGGTTTGATCTTTGGACCCCTCCTTATTTCGATGTTTATCCTGTTGTTGCGCATTTATTCTTCAGAATTCTTTGTCAAGAAGAGAGAAATCAACAGGGTTAAGTAAGATCCTGTAGTAAATGCACTTATACGCATTAGGGTTTATTCTATATCCAGGGTTTTCTTTGAAATTTTCTTGTTTTTCGCTTGCATCTCCGCCCTGTGAATAATAATTTCACCCCTTAACCCGTTCCTATAGTCCAAGAAAACGCAGGAAAGTGAGAAACGTATATTTGCCATTACCCTTAGCTTGCCTTCTATTGTCTTTTTTACTTCTTCCCGTTGTAAAAGCCGGTAGCGGAACACCCCACACGAAAAGAGGTGCAACCCACCATATACATACCTCCTCCCACTCAGTGAGCGTTGAACATTTTAGCCAGCTGCTCTACGATAGTCTCCATTTAAAAAGACTTGGACTCTCCCGTGAAGCGCTGCTTTATGCCTGCAGGGGCCAACAAAAACTTTCTTCCAGAGGAAAACTCGACAATCCTGATATTCTTACTGTCTGCGATTTCAGCCAGTCTTCTGAAAATAAGCGCATGTACATCATCGATATTAAAAATTATAAAGTATTGATGACAACTTACGTGGCTCACGGAAGAAATTCAGGACTGAGCTATGCCAGGAAATTTTCGAACAGACCCGAATCCAGGGAAAGCAGCCTTGGTTTTTATATCACCGGAAATATTTATTCAGGTGAACATGGAATGTCGCTTCGGCTAACAGGAATGGAACATGGCTTTAACGACAACGCAGAAAAAAGAGGAGTGGTGGTTCATGGCGCCGACTATATCGGTGAAGACCGCAAGGGAGTCATGGGAAGAAGCTATGGTTGCCCTGCCGTTCCTGAAAAATATGCACCAAAGGTGATCAGCCTGATCAAAGAAGGAACCTGCCTGTTTATTTATCATCCCACCAAGAAATATCTAAAGAGCTCCAAAATATTGAATGGCTAATCTGGAATTCTTTTGACCCCAGAGAGAGTGTTTCTCGCAAAGACGCAAAGGTTTTAAAGGCGCAGAGAATATTTTTATTTCCTATCGTACAAATACAAAGTCGAAGTGCATGCATAAGCAAAGGTTTATTCACCTAGTTTATTTATTGAAAGTTTTATGAATCGTTAAAATGGTGAGTCAAAATGCGCCGGCGGTGTGAGCTGCTAGTTAAGAGTTGTGCTAAAATGCGGGTGATCGGTTTTGTTGACGGGAACGTGTTAGTTGTGTGGCTTCCCCCACAAGGCGGTCTGATGACTGGTGCTCGCTTCGCTTGCAAGGAGATTGCCGCGCTCCGCTCGCAATAACGCCTAAACTACGATGCTCACTACGGGTTTTTGTTGCTGCATTTTAATGCAAGGACAGTTTAAGGCGTGATGCTCGCTTCCCTTGCAAGGAGATTGCCGCGCTGCCCTCGCAATGACGCCAAATCTAAAATGCTTTACTGTTTCGATCATACTAGTCAAGTATTTGCGTAAGCAACACCTTCAAATTATAAAGTAACACCTCAAATTATAAGGGAAGGTTGAAACCCATAGTGAGCATTTTAGTTTAGGCGTCATTGCGAGTGCAGGGAGCTTCAGATCTCAGGTTGGCCTTGTATTAATTGAAGCAATAAAAACCTGTAGTGAGCACTGTAGTTTAGTCGTCATTGCGAGCGCAGCGTGGCAATCTCCTTGCAAGCGAAGCGAGCACCAGTCATCAGACCGCCTTGTAGCACACTCACAACAGTAAGACGCTCCAAAACAATGAAACAGCCGTCAATAATTAACATCATCGCAAAACTCACAACTTTCAAAACTCGATAACATTTGAACAACCTTCACTTCCTCGAAGAAATAAAAACTAAATACCAGTAAAGAATACCCGAACTAAATATTAAAACTCTCTGCGCCTTTTAAACCTTTGTGTCTTTGCGTGAAACCTCTACGCAAACCTCTCCTTTCTTCATTCTCCTCGGTTCAAAAAAAATCTGGCCATAAAAATGACCAGATCAATTTTTTCACTGTCCATGCCGAAGGCTATACCTTTTGTAAGCTAACAGCAAATAGCTAACAGCTAACAGCATCTCTAATTCTTCATTACCTTAATCGTTTCCACTTCTCCCTGTCCATCTTCAAAACGAAGAAAATATAATCCGGGACCAGTTCCTGAAAGATTCATTCTTGTTTCCTGTTCACCCAATGCAAGGTTGATGCGTTTGATCTCTTTTCCGTCGGCAGCAGTCAGGATCATGCGTCCGGAATATCCTGCAGAAGGATGTTGCACCGTGATTTCGTTTTGGGCGGGCAGTGGAAAGGCCTTCATTACTACAGAGGATCTGGCCTGTTCATATTTGAGTACTACACTGAAAGCGAATTTGCCATCTGCATCCACTGTACGGATACGATAATAGTTTTTGGAAAGAACAGTTGCGTCAACAAACTCGTAATGGCTAAGTGCAGAAGCATTGATCACGCCTGTTTTGGAAAAATTCTTTCCGTCTGTGCTTTTCTCCACTTCATAACGCACCACATGTACTTCTTGCGATACATTCCAGCTAAGTTTGAGTCCCTCGGGTTCTTTTTTCAGATCAATATGCGTGAATACCACTGGTAGTGGAACAATCGTTTGAGGTGCTCTTACATTGGTCAACAGCCATTCCCAGATGGAAAGACCGGATGAAGGATCATGCCAGCTCGTATTGTAATAGGTATTCCAGCAGCAATGGCCACCGGGAAAAATTTTCAGCGCACTGGAGCCAGGATACAAACTGTTACAGTCATTGGAGTAAGTAGTGGCGTTACCGGTGTAGCTGGGATCCACATCGCCAGAAAAAAACCAGGTCTTGATCTTATTCTGTCCAATGAGTGTGGGATCATAAGGCCATACCTGTGCGGGGCTCATGGGCACCGAAGCTGCAACCAGTTTGCTCACATCATTGTTGATGATAGCAGCACTGAAACTTTCCTGTCCACCCGCACTCAATCCGGTTACATAAACACGGTTGGTGTCGATACGGTAATTCTGTTTCATCCAGAGCAATTCGTTGGGCAGCCACAAAGGGTTGGGACTCCACGACCAGTGTTGAACAGAAAGAACAATAAAAGAATACTGTTGTCCGTCCAGAGGGTTGGTAATATTGTCCGGACGCATGCCATTGGCAATAAGGTTAGGAATTCCCTGATTCAATAGCTTATAAGGATCGGTACCTGCTTCGCCAACTCCATGATAGAAAATGACGACGGGATAATTTTTTCCTGAAGTGGAATAATCAGCAGGAAGATAGAGCCAGCCGGGTACCGTGGCTCCGGGCCAGGTGTCATAAGGAACGGTAAGTAATTGTTGGGGGCCTTGTGCACGACACAGATGCATGCACAGCAAAATGCCAAGGGTGAAAGCATTTTTCATAGGTGGTGATTTGGATTTTAAAATATTCTGTCTTGGGACAGATGGTTTAGCAAGACTAAGATACCAGCTTGTTCCAATTATTTACAGACAAGGGTAGATTTTCATCAAAACGAGGTATAAACGCTTTGGAAAATTTCGAACAAAAAACAAAGATCACAGTAAAATTGCGGGGGAGATAGTGAATGGTGAATGGTCAATGGTGAATGGTCAATGGTCAATGGTGAATGGTGAATAGTGAATAGTCAAGAGCAAGCCAACAGCCAACAGCCAACAGCCAACAGCCAGTAGCCAACAGCTATTCATTAACAGCGTTCATTTTTTATTTTCATCTTTTTGTGTGGGACTGTTCAGATATTTTTCTATGACTTCTGACAATGTTTCGAGCAGATCGGGAGGAATGGATTCATCGGCGCAGGTCCAGATGACTCGCTGGTGAATTTTTTTTTGATAAATGATCCATGAGTCCTCACGGGATTGGACTAAAAAAGTTTGATGGGCAATTTTTTTAAAATGGAATTGTTCTTCCTCTATCGACCTGTGAAACTCCATGGTGGCAAGATAAAAATTTTCATCTAATTCGCTGGACAAGAGAAATTTAGGTAAAAACTCTTATTAAAAAATTCTGACAGATATTCTATATTGGATTTTATTGGCAACGCTAAAAAATGCTTCCGGCGCGCAGGCCCGGAGCCTTAAGTCCAAACTATGAATATGAACCAGAGCCCGCAGCCGCCTGCACCTCTTTACGACACAAACGGATTTCCTTATCTCGAATCCGCAATCTACATTCTGAAAGAAGCCATCGTTATACTTGATCGCGACTTCAGGGTAGTTTTCATTAACCAGTCTGCCGGTCAGCTGGCAAAAGTCCATCTTCAATACGATCTGCAGCCCGGTGATCATTATCTCGATGCCGTGAAGAAAGACCGAAAGCAAATCGTAAGCTCTTACCTTGACGCTGCATTCAACGACCAGGTGAACAGCCATCGTATAAACGTAAACCAGATCAATAAGGAAAGCTGGTTTGAGTTGAGCTATTATCCAATGCCTGGCGAAGACGGAAGTATCAGCAACGTGATGCTTCATGCAAGAGATGTGAGCTACAAGGTTTCACTAGAGACACAACTGGAATCACACAAGGAAGCGCAAAAAAATAAGTTGATCAAGGCTGCCATTGACGCGCAGGAAAAGCAAAGAACAGAGATCGGAAAAGAACTGCACGATAATGTGAACCAGGTGCTCACTACCATCAAACTTTATAATGAGATCTGCCTCACTGAAGAACAAACAAATAAAAAGCTACTGCTCAAATCCATTCAGCAGGTGAACTATTGTATCGAAGCGCTACGCAGCATTTCAAAAACGCTCACAGGTCCTGCACTCGGAGAAATGAATCTGGCAGACACCATCAAGGAACTCGCCGACTCAGTCACCACAACAAGAAGAATCGAGGTAAAATTTTATTCTTATGGATTGAAGAATGAAAAGATCAGTGATGATCTTCATACAACCATTTATCGCATTGCCCAGGAGCAACTCACCAATGTTTTGAAGTATGCCAACGCTTCTCTGGTGGATGTAATGCTGGTAGGTACCTCGCTCAGTGTGGCTCTGCGCATCCAGGACAATGGCAAGGGCTTCGATACCACTCAAAACCGAAAAGGTGTAGGTATAACGAACATGGTTACACGAACTCAGACACTCAATGGCCAGATCGATATCCAGTCAAAACCCGGACAGGGATGCACTTTGATGGTGGAATTCCCTATTTGAGGAGTTGATGGTTGATAGTTGGTAGTTGGTAGATGGAAGAAGAAAGAGAAAGAGAAAGAGAAAGAGAAAGAGAAAGGCCTCTCTCTTCTACCAACTATCAACTAGCAACTGCCAACTATCCATACATAATCAGCCATTGAATTCCAAATGGGTCAATGATCATTCCAAAATATGCGCCCCAGAACGCTTTGTCGAGGGGCATGATGATTTCGCCGCCGCAGGAAAGTTTTCCAAACAGATGTTTCGCTTCTGCTTCTCCTTCGGCCTGAACGGAAATAGAAAAATTATTTCCAGTTCTGATGCAGTGACCCATGGACTCCAGCGCATCGGTTCCCATGAGCACATTTCCTTTTCCAATAGGCAGTGCAATGAACAGGATCTTTTCTTTATCGCATTCCCTCATGCAATGGCCTCCCGGAATATTTCGGATATCCCTGATGCGCTGCAGGCAGGTGAACTCGCCACCAAAAACAGACCGGTAAAAATTGAAAGCTTCTTCCGTCCTGCCCATGAAATTCAGATAGGGATTGATCATCGCCATGCAGTCCTCCTTTAAAGGAGATCGGTGAAAGAATCTTGTTCTATGAAATTTGCTGCACCTGCCCCTTGATGATCCGGAAAATATTTTCTAATTGTCGATGATGCCGGCGCGTATGAACATTAATAAAAGTCAGTACCTCCATACCGGAAAGATATCCGTAGGGCTGAAAGAGAAAGGCCATGCAGATGCGCGAGAGATCCATATTTTCCGCTACATCAACAATACGGCTCGTAATTTCTTTGAATGATTGTGTCAATTCTTTCTTTTCATATTCTTTCGTCTCGGGCTTTACTCTGTCAGGAGCATTGAACTTTACCGTGAAGTCGAGAAAATGACCCCTGATCCTCTCTGCATATTGCATTGGGTCGCGGTCGGAAGCCTTTGTTTCTCCCTGCAAAAGGAATAACCCACCGCCATGTGACTTGGTGAGGTGGGATGTTAGTTGTGCGCCAGTCCAGCTGCCTTCAAAAGGAATGCGGTTGATCTCTTCTTCGCTGAAAGAGGAAATGGTATTTAAAAAACTTTCGAAACTTTCCTGCACTTCTTTAATGATTTGCTTTTCCATTATTGCTGATTGTGGTTTATTGCAGAACAGGCTTCGCAAAATTTGTTCTGTTGTAATATTTGTTTTCTGACTGCTGTTGCAGTTTCAGTTTCTTTTGATAAAATATATACGAAGCAGCTGCCAGGCCCAGGGGAAGGATCATGAAGGCCCAGTTGCCCAGCCCTTGCCTGGTTGCGATCAGCGAATAAGATGCACTGATCAGGTCGAAACAAAGTCCGGCATAAGCCCATTCTTTCAGCCGGGGAAACCCAGGAAGCACAATGGCCACCACACCCAGAAATTTAGCGATGCCGATATAGGGAACGAAATAAGCAGGATAACCAAGGCGGCCAATTCCGGCAACGGCAACCGGAGAGCTGAGGATATCGGGGATGGAAGAACCAAGCATCATCAAGGCAAACAGTCCGGTAAATATGCGGTAGAGAATCACTGTTCTTTTCATGATCTTAAATTTTTGAAGTGGCAATAAATTAATGTCTTTAGCATGCTCGAACGAAGCTAGAACAACCCGGTGAAGAAGGGCATGTGCCGTTACGGCAAAATAAGGGGTTGATTGCGCCAATGTCTTTATTTAGATTTGGAATATGAAACATGTTTCCATCCTCATTCCCAGGGGTGCCATACTGGGTAGTGTAGAAGGCCCGCGCCAGGTATTCACGGAGGTCAATAAATTTTTAGCAGCAAAAGAACGATCACCACTTTTCAAGGTGCAGCTGGTTGGACTATCAAAGGAGACTGCAGTTTGCGGTGGCCGCTACACCGTATTCACAGACACTTTGGTGAAGGAAGTAATGAAGACAGACCTGATCATCATTCCTGCTGTAGATGGAGACATGGTTCAGGTGATAGAGCAGAACCGTGAATTTCTTGCCTGGATCGTGGAGCAGTACAGGAATGGAGCTGAAGTGGCCAGTCTTTGTGTAGGTGCTTTTCTTCTTGCATCAACAGGATTGATCAATGGAAAACAATGCGCCACACACTGGATGGCAGCGCGTGAATTTAAAAAAATGTTTCCTGAAGTTTTATTGGTAGAAGACCGCATCATCACCGACGAACAAGGAATTTATTCCAGCGGTGGAGCGTTCTCTTACCTCAATCTTATTTTATACCTCATTGAGAAATATGCCGGCAGGGAAGCAGCTGTTTTCATGTCGAAGGCTTTCCAAATTGATATTGAAAGAAGAAGCCAGTCGCCTTTCACGATGTTCCATGGACAAAAAGAACACGAAGATGAGCCGATTAAAAAAGCACAGGAGTTCATTGAGCAGAATGTTCAGGAAAAATTTACGGTAGACTACCTGGCTTCCATGATTGCGTTGAGTCGCAGAAATTTGGAAAGAAGGTTCAAAAAAGCAACTTCCAATACCGTGGTGGAATATATTCAAAGGGTGAAGATTGAAGCGGCAAAAATGAACCTGGAATCTTCACGCGATAATGTAAATGAGGTGATGTACAAGGTGGGATACTCAGACACCAAGGCATTTCGAACCACGTTTAAAAAGATCACCGGACTTTCTCCACTTCAATACAGAAACAAATACAATCGTGAAGTGGGATTAGCTTCCGCTATCAACCAGTGAACTGAGAATTTTAACCGCAAAGGGCGCAATGGAAACGCAAAGAGCTGCAAAGTGGTTAATGACTTGCGTTGATTTCTTTGCGCTCGCTGCGTTTCAATCATTTTACAAATTTTTTTACATGCCCGACACTTCCCTGGTTGACAGACAATACTAAAAATGGCATTATTCTTTCAGCATCTACAAAAAGCGCAGCATGAAAAACGATAAACCAGAAACAGGAGATCAAAATCAGGGTAAAGGAAGAGAACAGAATGTTCCCAATGCAAACCAGGGACAGGAGGACATTAGCAAAGTTGATCGCCAGGAAGGACAGATGAACAATGGAGAGCTGGGTGGGAATTTGGAGGAAGAAAGTCGGCAGTCACCCGACCTCGGTCGTCAGCAGTAAACAGACATCAACTGACCGCCGATTGTTTCTTTGCCGTTCTCATTTTTTTTTGGAATGGTTCATGGAAGAAGGAACATGCTCTATAAAGAATACAGCGCGGGCATTGGGATCGCTGAGGATCTCCTGGTGTTTTTCTTTGAGCTGCTCCACAAGGTTCTGGATATAACCCGGCGCTGCAATATCCTCTTGCAGGGAAATCGAGTCGATCAGATTATTATCCAGGAACATGATCAGTTTCATCTGGTAAGATTCCGAGGTAAAATACCTATAATTTCAGGGAATTCAAATAGGGTGTGGCACAGGGAAAATCCTATTGGGATTTTTCGGTCTGGCTTATAGTTTAGCACTATAAACATCAATCATTGACCTGAAGAGGGGCTGATTAATTCGGCCCTTTTTCTTTTGTCACGGATTACATGGATTAAGATTCGGATCTCACGGATTGATTATAAGGATTGGCAGGGAAACCTGATCTAAGATGATGTGGATTAAAGGATTTCGCGGCGGTTGGTTTACTTCGAAGAGATTTTTTCAATCGAAGAGATTTTAGGTAGATCGGAGATTATCTGGAGTTTCGGGAATTTTTGGGCGGTATTAATCGATTGATTATTTAGTGTAAACTGTTCTCTCTCCTGTGTCATTATCCTCCCGAACCACGAAGTGCCGGGTAAGAAAACTTTCACTGAAGTCTACTATAATTTGATTGATTTTTCTTTGCATCTTCCTCCCTCACCCCTCCTCTAAGCTCTAAGCTCGCAGCTCTTCTCTCGCCAATTCCTCTTCGGCCGCCGCAGCCTTGGCGTAAGGGCAATTCCACTCAATACCTTAATACCCTAATACCCAATACCCAAATACCAACTTCGTACGCTGAAAAAACTTAAATTGATCAGCGATTAAAACTTTGCTACATGAAACCAGTATTTGTTGTTTTGCTTTGTACATTTTGTATCCTTGCCCAGGCCCAAAAGAAAAATGCTCCTGTCAGTTCCGGCAATTCTCTACAGGTAAAGACCGCGTCAGGAATTGTTGAAGGTGTCCAGGAAAAATCGGGCATCAGGTCCTTCAAAGGAATTCCTTATGCAGCACCTCCCCTGGGAAACCTTCGCTGGGCTGAGCCCCAGCCCGCTGCATCCTGGAATGGCGTGCTTCGTGCAGATCATTTTGGTCCAAGAGCCATGCAGCCGCCCATATTTAGCGACATGGTCTTTCGTTCCGATGGCATGAGTGAGGATTGTCTGTATCTGAATGTTTGGGCACCAGCAAAAAAGGGAAATGGCTTACTTCCCGTGCTGGTTTACTTCTATGGAGGAGGATTTATTGCAGGTGATGGCTCGGAGCCCCGCTACGATGGAGAAAGCATGGCGCAAAAAGGAATCGTGGCCCTTACAGTCAACTACCGACTGGGATTGTTTGGACTCTTTGCCCACCCTGAACTGACAAAAGAATCACCTCACCACGCATCGGGTAATTATGGATTGATGGACCAGTCAGCAGCATTGCAATGGGTCCAGAAAAATATTGCGGCCTTTGGTGGCGATCCAAAAAAAGTCACCATTGCCGGAGAATCAGCAGGCTCCTTTTCTGTGAGTGCCCAAATGGCTTCTCCTCTTTCAAAAAACCTGATCTCAGGAGCCATTGGAGAAAGTGGTTCTTTACTGGGAACAACTCCTCCGGTTTCTCTCAGTGAAGCAGAACGAACAGGTTTGCAGTTTGCCCAGGCTATCGGAGCTCATTCACTCGCGGAGCTACGCGCCATTCCGGCGGATTCACTTCTCAAAGCCGCTTCACATCAGCCTTCCATTCGCTTCTCGGTGAATGTTGATGGATATTTCTTTCCCAGACCACCATTGGAAATATTTCAGTCGGGTCAACAGGCACATGTTCCATTGTTAGTGGGATGGAATTCTGAGGAAAATAATTACCGCTCAATCCTGGGAAATGAAAATCCTACAAAAGAAAACTACCAAAAAGCTGTTCAACGACTCTATGGAAACCGTGCAGACCAGTTACTCCAGGTCTACGCAGCAAACAACGATGATGAGGTGAAAAGCGTGGCTACTGCACTGGCAGGTGACCGTTTCATTGGTTTCAGTACCTGGCGCTGGAGCGATCTGCAAAGCAATACGGGTGGCAAACCTGTGTACCGGTATTTTTATGAGAAGGCTCGTCCCGCTACGGTTGGATCGAAGTCGCCGGCTAACCAGGGAGCAGTTCACTCTTCAGAAATAGAATATGCCATGGGCAACCTGTCGACGAACAAAGTATTTGCCTGGACTCCGGATGATTATACAGTATCAAAGACGATTCAGAATTATTTTGCCAACTTCATTAAGACCGGCAATCCCAATGGTGCCGGACTTCCGCAATGGCCCGAAATCAATGGAAAGAATCCGGTTCCCGTGATGCATATCAATGTTCATTCAGCTGTTGAACCCGAAAAATACCGCCAACGCTATGTGTTTATGAGCGGGGGTGGTGGTGAATAGTGAATGGTGAATGGTGAATGGAGAGAGTAATTTAGATCGGAAAGTTTAAAGGGGTGAAGAGAGTGAATGGTGAATAGTGAATGGTGAATAGTGAATAGTGAATAGTGAATGGGCTGACTAATATAGATTGGAGAGCGTGTGAATATGGATAGTGCATAATGAGTGAGGGTAAACGTCAAGGAATGTGATGGAAATAACGAATTAAATAATAAATACTCACTGGTAGATGATGAATAGAATAATGAACGGAAGTAAATAACTTTATTCCATTCAGATTTCTTGAAAGCTGTAAACGACTTCCGCCATTCACCATTGACCATTGACCATTCACCATTCACCCATTTCGCCGTATCTAAATAAATATGAAACGGATCCTCACCTTGCTTGTTTTCCTGATTGCGCTCTCCGCGCAGGGTTGGGCACAGGCTCCGGTGATCGAATGGCAGAAATGCCTGGGAAGTTTCGATGGCGACTATGCTCATTCTATTGAACCTACCAGAGACGGAGGTTACATCATTGCTGGCTATACGGAAAACGATGGCGGAGATGTGATGGGCTATCATGGCAATGCTTTTATCAATGATTACTGGGTCGTAAAAATGAACCACGACGGCGGTGTGCAGTGGCAGAAATGCCTGGGTGGATTTTCTTTTGACCAGGGTTCGGACATTCACCAGACCAGTGACGGCGGCTACATTGTGGCGGGCAGTTCCAGCTCTAATAGTTGTGGCGTTAGCGGCAATCATGGTGGACTCGATTACTGGATCGTGAAGCTGGATGACAAAGGAGAGATTCAATGGCAGAAAAGTTATGGAGGCAGCAAGAACGAGTATGCCTATGCAATTTCCATTGCTCCCGACGGCGGCTATATTGTTGCCGGACAAACAGAATCTCAAGATGGTGATGTCAGTGGCAATAAAGGAGACTGGGATTATTGGATCATTAAAATAGATGCAACAGGACAACTGATATGGCAACGCACAGCAGGCGGCAGTGGCTATGAAGATGCCTATGGCCTGAAAGCCACTACAGACGGGGGTTGCATCGTAGTTGGATTTACAGAATCGAACGATGGCGATGTAACCGGTAACCATGGTAAAAGAGATGTATGGGTGGTGAGGCTCGATAAATTGGGAAAGATTGTATGGGAGAAGACGTATGGTGGAAGCCAGTTTGAGCTTGCATGGTCTGTGCAGCAAACCACTGATGGAGGATTTGTTGTTTGCGGAACCACTTCATCAAATGACGGAGATGTTTCAGGTAACCACGGCTCCGACGATGTTTGGGTTTTGAAACTGACTGCTTCCGGTACACTTCAATGGCAGAAATGTTATGGTGGACAATTCAATGAATCGGGATTCTATATTCAAGGAACTGCGGACGGAGGATATGTTTTTACCGGTTCTGCGGAATCTTCCAATGGCGATCTTATCTGCAATGCAGGCAACCAGGATGTTTGGTTAGCGAAAATCAACAGTGCCGGAAACATCCAATGGCAGAAAAGCATGGGTGGGTCTGGCTGGGAGGAAGGATATTGCGTACAGCCAGTAAATGATGGTGGATTTATTGTTGCAGGCGCCAGCTGTTCGCCAATGAGAAATGGCTATCATCCACATCAGGGCTCGATCGGTACCTGTCCGGATTTCTGGATCATCAAGCTCAGTGATCCGCTGGCTCCGGCGCCGCAGGCCAAAGTAAAAATCAGTCCTGCTTCAGCAACGGTTTGTCAAAACGGAAAAGGCACGCTTACCACTACTACACAATATACCGGCACCGATCCTTCCTATGCCTGGTTAAAAAACGGGCAACCTGTCGGAAAGAATGATCCCAGCTACCAGGCAGAAGGACTAAAGAATAATGATGTCATCATCTGCACAGTCACTAGTGGAGGGGAATGTGGCCGGACGTCTCGTTCAAGCGACACAGTAGTGATACAAACAAAGGTCAATACGAATCCTCCGGTCATTACCATTTCAGCAGATGATACTGCGGTTTGTCAGTGCATGACTGTAACCTTTAAGGCATCGGTAGCCCATGGTGGCCCTTCGCCACAATACCAATGGAGGGTGAGTGGAAAAAGCATGGACAACAACAGCAATGTATTTGTTAGCAGTGCACTCAATGCCGGAGACGTGGTGTATTGCACCTACATTGATAATTTGATCTGTCAGCCCACCCAATCGAATTCCATCACCATCCTGGCCAATACCGGGCAAGACGCATCAGTGAAGATCGATCCATCCACCAAGCTGATTTGCCCGGGCATGAATGTCTCTTTTACGGCAACGGTGCAAAATGTCGGCGGCAGTCCTACCTATCAATGGAAGATCAATGGACTGAATGCTGGAAGCAACAGTAATATTTTCAGCAGCGCCACGCTGAAAACCGGAGACATGGTGAGTTGTACAGTAGTGCCCGATCCTTTATACAGCTGCGGATCACCTACACCAATCAACTCCAATACCATTAATATTACCATCAGTCCCTTGCTTGTGCCTACTGTGAAAATCACCACTTCGTCTGATACCATATGTCCTGGAGCCTCGCCTGATTTTGTTGCAGCTTTTACCAATGCAGGCAACCAGCCTTCCTTTCAATGGATGGTGAATAACCAGAATGCAGGCACCAACAGCGAATACTTTACGACCAACAGTTTGCAAAACGGCGATGTGGTGACATGCACGATGCTCGCTGATCCTGCATTTGGATGTTCGGCTTCGCCCTTTGCCCTATCAAACAGCATCAATATCACAGTAAAACAGGGACTACTTCCTTCTGTTACTATCACTCCTCCAACAGATACACTATGCCATCAAACAACGGCAAGTTTTTCAGCACTGGCACAAAACGTTGGAGTGAATCCTTCTTATCAATGGAAGATCAATCAGCTTCCTGTGGGGTTGAACCAGCCCACTTATAGCAGTTCTTCATTTCGTAACGGTGATCAATTATCCTGTACTGTTTTTCCGGGTCCGGGATCCTGCACGTCGCAACCTGCTTCTTCTAATGTAGTGAACATCTTCGTTGCTGATCCAATTGTGGTGAAGGTAAGTCCGGCTGACACGCTGGTAACACCAGGAAGCCAGGTGCAACTGAGTTCTTCATTTTCGAGGCCACCGGTTTCCTATGCATGGAATCCTGCCGACCTGCTCACCAATGCAGTTTCAACAAGTGTTGTAACGGTGCCGGTCATACGCAATTCTGTGATCACCCTAACCACTATCGATGAAAACGGGTGTTCGTCGGGAGCTTCTTCGAGCATTCATCTTTTTATTCCTTTTTACATGCCCAATGCTTTTACACCCAATGGCGACGGAATCAATGACCTGTACCGCATTCCTCCCTACGTATTGGTGGATGTAATGGAGTTTTCCATTTACGACCGGTGGGGAAATAAAGTCTTTGCTACCAATGACCGGAATAAAGGCTGGGATGGAAGGGTGGGCGGATCAGCAGCTGCAACTGGTGTATACATCTTCATGATTCGTTTACATAAAGGGAAAGATGAACAATTGTACAAGGGCAGCTTTCTTTTAATGAGATGAGAGGGTGAATGGTGAATGGTGAATGGTCAATGGTCAATGGTGAATGGTGAATGGTGAATAGTGAATAGTGAATAGTGAATGGTGAATGGTGAATAGTGAATAGTGAATAGTGAATGATGAATAGTGAAGCATCATTTTAACTAACTTTCTATTATGAAGAAATTTCCATTCATCGTTCTGGTATTTTTTCTTTTTACTTCTTTCAAAAAAAGAGAACTGACCTGGCTGGCGCTGGGAGACTCGATCACTTATTTGAACGACCATCAGAATGAAACCGGCAATCGGGTAACCAGGGGTTATATGACCAGGGTTTGCGAGAGGCGTTCTTATATTCATTACATCAACCAGGGACATAATGGATGGACTGCAGTGCGGATTGCCGATTCCATTGAGAAACTATCATTGGTTAAAGCAGACATCTATACCATTTTTCTGGGAACGAACGACTGGTGGCAGGGCCGCACCCTGGGACGATTGTCGGATTACCAGAACAACTCAGGAGATGGTACGGTCTATGGCTCTTTCCGCACCATCGTAAAAAAACTTCGTACGCTCAATCCACAGGCAAAGATTATTTTCATCGCGCCCATGCAAAGAGCAGATTTTGTGTACATCAACAACCCGAAAAACAATGCCTACGGTTCGTATAAAGAAAAAAATGGACAGAGCCTGGAACAGTTTGCATTCGCAATAGACTCCATTGCATCTTATGAACATGTACCGGTGATCGATCTATATCATCAGAAAGAATTATCACTACCCCATCTCGTAAAATTTAAAAGGCTGAAAGATTCCCAATCCGCAGACTATAAAGATTTTTCCTATCCCGACTATATCGGTATTCCATTCAATGCGGCCACTGATGAATATCCATATCCTCCCGAAGCTATCGACATGACCTATGATGGGCTTCATCCTTCCGACAAGGGTTATGAATTCATCGCTCATAAATTGCTCAAACAAATAAAATAGTTTCCGGTTAAATCTATCTCATCTCACATCTATTCCCTCCTACCAACTACCAACCATCAACTATCAACTACTCTTATTTATTTTTGCCGGATGCTGGACAAAAGAAACAGGATCAATAATGAAGAGAGAGCTGTACTCGTGGGAGTGGTGCAGAAAGAACAAACAGAACAACAGGTGCATGAATACCTGGATGAACTGGCTTTTCTTGCCGAAACAGCTGGGGCGGTGGCTGTGAAAAAATTTATTCAGAAACTTCCTCATCCCGATAGCCGGACCTTCGTTGGGAAGGGCAAGCTGGAAGAAATCAGAAAATATGTGGAAGGACGCGACATCAACCTTCTCATCTTCGACGATGAACTCAGTGGAGCACAGATCATGAATATTGAAAAAGCAGTTGAAGTGAAAACCATCGACCGCTCCGATCTCATTCTGGATATTTTTGCCCGGCGAGCCAAGACTGCACAGGCGAAGGCGCAGGTGGAGCTGGCGCAATATCAATACATCCTGCCAAGGCTTCGAGGAATGTGGAAGCACCTGGAGCGACTCGGTGGAGGTATTGGAACAAGAGGCCCTGGTGAAACGGAAATTGAAACAGACCGTCGAATTGTGCGTGACAAGATCACGCTGTTGCGTAAACGGTTGAAGGAGATAGACAAGCAGGCTTTCACCCAGAGAAAAGAACGGGGAGAATTTATTCGCGTGGCGTTGGTAGGATATACCAATGTGGGCAAATCCACCATCATGAATCTTTTAAGCAAGAGTGAAGTGCTTGCCGAAAATAAATTGTTCGCCACACTGGATACCACTACAAGAAAGATCGTGTATGAGAGTACACCGTTTCTTCTGAGCGATACGGTAGGATTTATCCGGAAGCTGCCACATCATCTCGTGGAAAGTTTCAAGAGCACCCTGGATGAAGTAAGAGAAGCCGATATCCTTTTGCATGTTGTGGATATTTCTCATCTGAATTATGAAGACCAGATAGGAGTGGTCAACAAAACGCTTCAGGAATTGAATGCATTTGAAAAACCCATCATCACCATTTTCAATAAAATGGATCTCTACATCAAAAACAGTTTTGACGAATGGCTGGATGAAGAAAACAAACAACAAATTTTAAGAGACCTCAAATCGCGTTGGCAGGGTGAAACCAACAACAATGCCCTGTTCATCTCTGCGCTCGAAAGAACCAACATCGAAGAATTAAGAAAAAGCATCCTTGAAAAAGTGCGGGAACTTTATCGCATACGGTATCCATACAAGACGGACTTTTTCTATTAAAACAGCTACGCACAAACCAAGACAAGAAGCAAAGCATTTGCACGCACTAACGAGCAGCCAAAAGCCAACAGCTAACAGCTTCTCTCTTTACAAACCACTAAGTGTAATACCAAGAGTGAGCGGTCGAACAACTGGTCCGAGTCCTTCTTTGAAAACAGGAGTAACAGAATAAGAAGCAAAGGCAGTCCAGTGGCCCACACCCACGCGGCCCATGACGAGGAGGCGGTTGCGGTTCATGAAATGTTTGCTTTTTTCTTTTAAAATATAATCGAGCAGTGTGGTGCCTGCAGCACTCTGGAAGTCTTTTCCCTTTACATGCGTATCGATCATAGTTCCAACCTTAACGCCCAGTGCTGCCTTAAAACTGCTACGGTCATTGCCAGGATTGGAGCGGAAGCGCAACTCAATAGGAGCTTCTACAAAAGCTGTTGCCAGTTTATATTTTCTGAAATGACTGGTGTCGGAGAGATCCTGAAAGCGGATACCGGCAGTATTGTCTTTGAGACCAATGTAGGTCTTGCTGAAATAAATATTATCGGTGGCCACGCCCGGACCCAATGCAATGCTCCAATGCGGATCGGTTTTGAATGGAAAGTCGAGCATCAGGTAGATGTTGAAGGTGCGGGGAAAGCCATTTGTATGAATAGAGTCGGGCTGATTGAGCCAGGTGGTATAGCCAAACTGCATCAGGAAATGGTCGCTCGAAGAGAACGCCCTTGGCTGGGGCTTTGGTTTTGGTTTTGTTGAATCGCCCTGTGCAAAAACAGAACCTGCCAGGATAAATGCCAATGCCGTGATGACCAGTCTTCTCATAACTATAGTTGAAGGAAGCAAATGTATTTTTGAATCGGTTAATGAAAGGTTAAAGGGAACAGTTTGTCTTTCATTTCTTTTTCGATCCGGTAAAAGCCCTGATTGCTCAATGTATCCAGCTTCGAACGGAAACAGGCAGCAAAGAAATGAATTATGAAGCAGAAAGGCAGGCAATTCTAAAAATGCCCAATTTCTGTTCAGGTATACGAATGCATAGCTCAGATAACTGGAAGCTTTTGAAAAGGCCAAGAGTCAAAAACCTTCATGAGCTGGGAGTTCTGCAGTTCGAATCAATCTTCATCTTCAATAAAATAAAATCACAAATAAAGAACATTGTCTTTTATTCAACGGCGACTGCCATCTCCTTTTATTCCCTATCTTGCCCTCATGCACACCCGCCAATTCATACTCTATGCCGAAGACGACCCGGATGATCTTTTCCTGGTTCGGGAAGCATTTGAAAAACACGATCACATTGAAGTGGTGCATGCCCTCAACGGTCGCATGGCCCTCGACCTTCTGGAAGAATTTCTCGCAAAAGGATTGAGCCCCTGCCTGGTGATTCTCGACATCAATATGCCACTGATGGACGGACGTCAAACCCTTGAGTGCATCCGCTCTACTGCGGCTTTCAGTGAAGTTCCCGTGGTGCTTTTCTCCACTTCTTCCAGTCCGCTGGATATGCTCTTTGCACAAAAATGGAATTCCGAACTCATTACCAAACCGCTTCAGTTTAGTCAGCTCGATATGCTCGCCGAAACTTTTTTACAGAAATGCAATGTGAATTCGGAGAAAGAATTGAAAAGATAATGTGAGATGAGATGCCTAAGTGCGGACTTGCCGGCCGAAACGTAGTGAAGGCGGGAAAAGAGAGCGCAGAAGTTTTTGCAGGGACGAGATTTATTGAGATCATTTTTATTTCTGCAATGGGAACGGAAATGGATATGCGAAAATCGTCTGAAAATAAATACAACTAAATCTGATTTATTCCGCCAATAAAAAAAGGATCATAAACAAAGTCTATGATCCTTTTTCATTTTGTGGATCCTGCCGGGATCGAACCAGCGACCCTCTGATTCACTTTCCTCTGGTTTCCCCAAATACGCTCCTCACTTTTTTATACAATGTTGGAGGGATGAGCCGAACAATTTCTGTACTCGGCTCATATTTACGGTTATTTTTGAGCCGATTAAATCGTATATTCGGCTCATGGCCTACAATTGGCAGCAACCGGACTGGCCAGATTTCAAATACGACCTCGGAACTACCGAGGATAACTTGTTTGCTTTTGCCGAACAAACCGGGCATGTCACAGGAATCCTGAATTCCCTCCCAAGGGATATTGAGATGGAAACCGTGATTACCATCATGGTCACGGAAGCCATCAAAACTTCGGAAATCGAAGGAGAGCACCTGAATCGTCAGGATGTCGTTTCCTCTATCCGGAACAATCTTGGTTTGAACACTACGCTCGAACAGATCGGGGACAGGAAGGCCCAGGGCGCAGGTGAGCTAATGATTGATGTACGAAAAACTTTCATGGAAGCATTAACGGAAGAAAAGATTTTCATGTGGCACCGTGTGCTCATGAGTGGTCAACCACGAGTCAATGCAGGTGCCTGGCGCCAGCATACACAAACTATGCAGATCATTTCTGGCGCTGTGGGTAAAGAAAGAGTGCATTTTGAAGCGCCACTCTCCTTCAGGGTTCCTGATGAAATGGAACGGTTTATCCAGTGGTTCAACGAGTCAGGACCCGGTGGAAAAAAGGAAATCAAGAAAGCGCCGGTACGCTCCGCCATAGCGCATTTGTATTTCGAAAGCATCCATCCCTTTGAAGATGGCAATGGTCGAATTGGGCGGGCCATTGCCCAAAAAGCATTGTCACAGACCCTGGGCCGCCCTGTTCTTCTCAGCCTGTCCACCGCCATCGAAGCGGACAAAAAATCTTATTACCACGCGCTCGAGCGGGCGCAAAAGAACAACAGGATCACGCCTTGGATCGAATATTTTGTGAATGTAGTATTGACAGCACAAAAACAGGCCCATGACTTCGTAGATTTTATCTTAAAAAAGTCCAGGTTCTTTGACCACTATAAGAACAGGATGAATGAAAGGCAATTGAAAGTTGTAAGACGAATGTTGGAAGAAGGACCGGACGGTTTTGAAGGCGGCATGAATGCCAGCAAATATATTTCCCTTACGAGAGCCTCCAAAGCTACGGCCACACGCGATTTGCAAAACCTGGTGGAGTTGGGAATCTTTAGGCCGGAAGGTGGCGGCAGAAGCACGCGGTATTCAATAGTTTTGGAAATAGCAAAGACATGAATAGTTTAAGTACAATATTGGGTAGACCTGAATAATTAATTTCAGAGCATGCGTTATTTCTTTTCTCTTATATTATTCTTTGGTTGCGCTCCTCTGAATAACGAGACTTGCTTTAGGAAATATATGAACAATCATCGTTTCAATTATATTTCTTCTAAGGTTCCACCAAATAGCTATTTTACAATTGTTGACTCCGATCAAACAGAATACTCCCATGATACAATTTTTGCAAAATCAAAAATCATATGGACAAGTTGCAATGAATATTTTTTAATACTAAAAGAATCACGAATTGTCGGACTAAACCAGGGCGACACTGCTTATATAAGTTTATTGTCGGCTAAGGACGACACAATTTCATACGTAAGTACTTTTCATCGGGTCAGAGATTA
>JBJMLU010000211.1:0-3563 GCA_045805145.1 Flavisolibacter sp.
AGGGTTTCACGCCAAGACGCGAAGAAAAAAAGCCGAAAACAATTTATTTTGCTTGGTTTTATTCTTTACTGGTCAATAGATCCATTCTATTCGGAGAAATGAAGCCATTCAAATGATTTTGATACATAAATCCGGTGGGAAACTTCGTACTATTGAAAATAAAATACTCTTTGCGGCTTTTTTCCTTGGCGTCTTGGCGTGAAACCCTCTCTGCGGTTAGTGCCTCAGTCAATGATTTTTCCGAGGTTTCTTTGTATCCGGGAGAGATATGGCTTGAGGACATACCTCAGGGTTTGCTTCACGATTTCTCCCATGGTTTTGCAGCGCAGGAATTGTTTGCTTTCAAAATGCTCTGAGAGTTCCTGGCGGAGCTGGAGTCTTTTTTCATCTGTAGAAATATTGTCCTTCGTCATAATTTGAAGAAGATCTTTGATCCGGTAACGGCCTGCAGCAAGGCGATAGGCAATTAAGGTCCGTTCTTCGGCCTGGTACTGCTCAATGGAATCCTTATTCAGGTATTTTAATGTGAGGTCTACAAAAGCAAGGTTTTCCTTAAAGAACTGGGGAAGATATAAATTCTTTCGTCCTTCATACGATTGCTGGTCAAAATCGATGGCACGGATGCGGTACTGGTAATCCTCAATGTCGGGGGTGATGTTGACTACGAAATTATAACTGCGCATATCGCCCAGCATGCGTATAAAACAGCGCTCGTTGAATTTTACAAATTCCTTTGCCAGCCGGATCCGGTTGGTGTCCTCACGGTACAAATAATCTTTGATGAATACATCACCGGGAAGTCCAGGAATGTGTTCCTCCACCAGCGTGTCTTTTCCGGTGAGAAAACTAATCCGGTTGGGAGATAAAAGGTGTTCGAGCTCCAGTCCATACACCCTTGATGCATCTTCCTTCTTGATATAATAGTGGTCGTAATTATCATTGTAGCGGTTCACGATGCGGATGCGAAAAGGATTGGAATTGCCAAACGTACAATAATCAATCCTGGCTACATCAAGATGTTTGGTATAAGTATAATCACCTTCTGTTTTGATGATGGCGTAGAGGTTAATGAGTCCTTCCTTGAGATAGCCCCAGTCTTTCATATCGTAAAGTGCTTTTTCCCAAAGCGTGTCTTTGCCTTCCTTATCCTTAAGCGGAATAGAATAGGTAATATGCAGAAGGTCGTTATAAGAAACCGGAAGATGGATCTCTCTTCCATGTGTTTTCAGATAGGCACGCAGCTCTTTGTTGACAGGAAAAAAGGGTTTCTTTCGGGAGGGCTTATCGTTTTCCGGCATGCATTAAAGATAGGATGGGAAGTTGGTAGTTGGTCGTTGACGGGAGTTCAAGGTCGGGTCGGGAATTGTTTTTGCAGTTCCTGAAAATAATTGGGTGCTTTTAAAAGCCTGCTCCCATACCAGCTGAACATCTCTCCATCTACCAAAAGAATTTTTGTATTGGGAAGATCTGGTTCAATTTCTTCCTTGTGTTTATGGGTGAAAGGATAGGGCTCCGATGAGAGAAGAAGTAGTTGGCAATCCAGCATTTTCAGTTGTTCGATTGTTGTCTGCGGATAACGAAGGCTGTTGCTAAAAATATTTTCTAGACCAACACGCCCGAGCATGTCATGAATAAATGTGTCTGCGCCCACAGTCATATAAGGTTCACGCCAGATGAGATAGGCCGTTTTTAGTCTCCGCTCATTTCGAGAAGGTTGGAGCTTTGAAAATTTTAATTTGATTTCGTCTGCAATCTCCTTTGCTTTTTCTTCCTTGCCTGTGATCAGTCCAAGTGATAGGATCATGTCCGATGCCTGCTGCAGGTTTGTGATGTCACTGATCCAGACCGGAAAATATTTTTCGAGTTCTTCCACCTGTTTTTTTTCGTTCTCTTCCCGGTTGGCAATAATGAGATCAGGTTGAAGTGAGCGGATCTTTTCCAGGTCCAGCTTTTTGGTTCCTCCGATCCTGGTCTTTGTATGAAACCATTTTTGGGGATGCACACAGAATTTGGTGATGCCGATCACTTCATCTTCCAGCCCGAGGTCGAACAGCAGTTCGGTTTGAGAAGGCACGAGCGAAATGATTTTTTTGGGTACCGCTTTGAGCTCCATCCTGCGGCCTGTTTGATCGGTGAACATTTTTGAGGAGTTGGTAGTTGATAGTAGTTGTTGGGGTTTAAGTTTGGGAGATGTGATTATTTTTTTATTGAAATGCCAAGGGGATGGGCTTCGGTGTTGAGCACAAATTTATTCAGGTCAAGTGTATTGTCGGGCGCGAAGAGCAGGTAAGCATACTTAAGCGTTTCGGCAAAGAAAAAGCTTTGCATGGAATTTGTCTTTTCAAAGCTCCGAACGTTTTTGAGTGAAGCAAAAGCAATATCTGTTCTACAGTGTGAAAGAATATCATCCACCATTCTTTTCCCCATCCACAAATACCTGTCGTCCCTGGTAAAGCGATACAGGTAGAAACAGCTTTCCAGATTTTCCGGCCGCAGAATATAATAGGCGCTGAGCACGGCACCGGTTTTAAAATTGAATTCCTCAGGTTCCATTCCAAAATGTGTCCACATGTAGGCATTGGCTTTTTGCACTTCCTTTGCCGTCCGCAAATCACCCGAATAAGCGCAAAGTCCGGCGTAAAATGCATCGAGCGCTCCATATACAGGAGAAATTTCTTTGCCTGTATTCATATCCACATGAGAAAGGAACCAGCCGCTGTCTGTTTTGCTAACCAGATATTTGTTGATCGCTTTCCGGTGTACTTCCCAGGCATCCCTGAATGCAGTATCGCCAAATAGTTTCCAGGATTTATAGAGATACTCGTAATAAGAATCAATATATGCTCCAATAGCGCTTTCCTTGTTTGTCCACCTGCCATTGATTACATTGAGTTGCATTCCTACCAGGCCAATTGCACTTCTTCGACGGTACACTTCCATCATTGCTTTCTTGGCCGTCTCATAATAAATTTTATTTCCTGTGAGCTTTGAAAGGTTTCCAAATTCAAGCATCAGCGATCCAATTTCCGCAGGGTTGTTGATGCTGTCCCTCGGCGCCCCGGTTTGCAGATGAACATAACGGCAGGGCATATCCGAGCGCGTTTTAAAAGCCGGCATCAGCCGGTCGGCCAAATCTTTGGCCAGCGCAAGAAATCTTTTGTCGCCACTGAGCTCATAGGCCGATTGCAAACCGCCGAGCAGGCGTATGGTGATTTCAAAAACCTGCACCTGGTCGTCGATATTAAAATTCAAAGCAGAAATGATCATGTGCCTCGCTTCTTCTGCTTCTTTTTTCATTCCCAGCAAAACAAAACTGTCGTAAGCATCAACGGGCGTCATCAAGAGGGTATGCTTGTACCAGTTCTTTCCATTTTTACTCAGTGGTTGCAGATCATCATATCCCCAGGCAAAATCTTTATATCCCTTCCAGGCATGACGGCAGGCTTCAATAATTTTTTGTCGCATTTCTGCTTTGAGCGCGGAGGGAAAAACTTTGTTCTTTTGTGCAGAAAGAGAAGAAGCAATCAAAACTAAAATAATTAGACAGCTCAGATTTTTTATGC
>JBJMLU010000212.1:0-14205 GCA_045805145.1 Flavisolibacter sp.
TGTCTTGTGCAAAAGCGGAACTGATTCCTGCTGCTGCAAAAAACAATAAAACTTTTTTCATGTGCTAATGTGTTTAGTGTTTTTAGTAGGAGGTTGGCTGTCGGCCAGGGTTTTTCGCGCCACGAACTTAATTATTTTTAAGCCTCTGGCTTCAAGGGGCGAGAATTCTCTTGTGATTATTGATCTGAAACATTTGCAAGGCCGTTTGATTTCTTCCCTTTTGAAAGAGGAAAAGAGCCGACCTGGTGCGGGTATGTCTGTTTCCCGGCCAGCGTTGCGCGGCCATCTCCAGGGCCAGTGCGAAAACAGCAGCCGAGACAAATATCACCCAGTGTTTTCGGTTGACCTTTAGATACACAACAAAAAGCTGGGAGAGGAGCAGGATCACAAAAACAACCAGGATCTGACCCAGCTCCAGTCCCACACTGAATCCAAACATGGAAAGGGCAAAGCTCTGGTCTTCGGCAATGATCATCCGGAGGGTATTGGCAAAAGCCAGACCGTGAATGAGACCAAAGAACAGGGCGAGAAAATAGTTGATGCGGATGGCTCGCGCAGTGAAATTTTTCTGGAAAAGATTGGAGATGGCCGTCACGATGATGGTGCAGGGAATGAGAAATTCAACCAGCGAGGAGTCTACTTCAATAATATTCCTGGTGCTCAGGATAAGGGTAATGGTATGTCCTATAGTGAAAGCTGTCACCAGAACCAGCACTTGCTTCCAGTCGCGCAGCATATAGATGGCGGCCAGGGCGGCAATAAAAAAAAGATGATCCAGGGCCTCCCTGTTCATGATATGTTCCCAGCCAATTTGGAAGTAAAAGCGAAAATCGTCCATGGAGAGAAGATGTGGGATGTGAGATGTGAGATGTGAGAGAGGATTTTACGCTCATTCCACATCCCTCATCTCTCATCATTCTTTTTAACTTTCCGGGTTCAAAATAATCCAGACTTTTGTAGCGAAAAAATTTAGTTCATGCAGTGGTTTTTTATTCTTGCATCCTGGATGTTGGCGGGCTTCTTTCCGGAATCACCTTCGCCCATTAAAAGCATTCATCCTTTTTATATTTCCGTCACGGAGATCAACCACAATGCAAAGGACAAGACTTTGGAGATCAGCTGCAAAATGTTTGCGGAAGACCTGGAAGTGCAACTTGAAAAAAATTACAGGACAACACTGGATATCTCTTCTGAAAAGGACAAAGCCAGTTTTGATAAATACATTCCTGATTATCTGGGGCAGCATTTTTCTCTTTCAGTTGATGGTAAACCGGTGAAGCTGGTATATGTTGGATTTGAAAAAGAAAAAGAATCAGCGTATTGCTATTTCCAGGTGAATGGAGTGTCCTCAGTTAAGAAAATTGATCTCGTCAACAGTTTACTATATGATTTCAACGACCAGCAGATCAACATCATGCATGTTACGGTGAATGGACAGAGGCAAAGCACCAAACTCAATTATCCGGATAAGCAGGTGAGTCTTTCATTTTGAGGCGAAGGAGTTTCACGCAAAGACGCAAAGTTACAAAGGCGCTAAGACTTTTTATCGCGTGAGGAATACGAGAAGAATTTGTACAATAAGGTTAATAACCTGGACTCACCCCTTTAGTTCATGGTGATGGCCTTCAGTTTGTACATAAATATCAGTGAACTCATTCTTGTCGGTTCACCAAATCCTTATGCTGCCCGAACCTTCGGGAGCACTATGAAGTATAGGAAATAAAACATTCTTTGCGCCTTTGCGTGAAACCCTCCCATTATTCCTCATTCATTTCATCAATGATCTCTTTACTCGGTTTCACCAGCACCTTGTCGATGCGGTGGCCATCCATGTCCATCACTTCAATTTCAAATCCTCTCCATTTGAGTCTGTCGCCGGTTTGAGGAATGCGTTCGAGTTCGTGGAGGATGCATCCGGCGAGTGTATCAAAGCTGTATTCCTCATTGCTGGCCCAGTCGGCTTTGTCGAAGCGGCTCAGGAAATCATAAAAAGGAATCTGTGCATCTACCAGGAAGGAACCGTCTTCTCGTTGAACGATTTCGTAATCGAGCCCTGTTGTTGGAATATCGCCAACGATGGCTTCCATGATGTCGTTCAGCGTGATCATCCCCTGCAGACTTCCGTATTCATCTACGATAAAACAGGAATGACTTTTCGTTTCCTTGAATTTTTCCATCACCTGGTAGGCTGTATTGTTTTCGGGAACGAACAGCGCCGGCTGCACTACATCTTTGAAGAGCGTGAAATCATCAATGATGTATAAATCTTTGATCGAGACCATGCCCTTGATGTTATCAATATTGCCGTCGCATATCGGATAGATGGAATGTGGCTCCTGCAGGATTTTCTCGCGGATCTTTTCTTCATTATCGGACAGATCGAACCAGATGATGTCGCTGCGATGGGTCATGAGCGAGGTGATGTTGCGGTCGCCCAGGTGAAAAATTCTTTCAATCAGTTCCTTTTCTTCTTCTTCGATGCTTCCCGATTCAGTGCCTTCATTGATGATGGCCTTGATCTCATCTTCGGTAACGGTTTCATCCTTGGTTTTGCGGATGTTGAATATCGTGAACATAAGATTGCTGGTTTTATTCAGCAACCATACAATTGGGTGGGTGAAACGGGCAAAAGCCTTCATGGGCCCGGCTACTACTTTGGCAAGCCTTTCGGCATTGAGCAGTCCGATGCGTTTGGGAATCAACTCACCGAAAACGATCGACAAAAAAGTAACGATGATCACCACGATGGTGGTAGCAATGGTTTCTGCATATGGAGCGAGCGATGGGAACCTGGCAATGGAAGGCGCGAGCTCTTTTCCAAATTTTTCTCCTGAATATACGCCCGTTAGAATGGCGATGAGCGTGATGCCAATTTGCGCAGCCGATAAAAAAATTTCCGGATTGTTGGAGAGACGAAGGGCGGACTCGGCCTTGTTGTCTCCTTTTTCCGCCATGGTCTCCAAGCGAGGTTTGCGTGCCGAGACCAGCGCAATTTCAGACATTACAAAAAGTCCATTCAGTATTATTAATCCCAACAGAATTAGAACCTGCATGTATTATGATTGATGGTCCAGACTAAAAATTCCCCAATTCTTATGAAAGAGCCAGGCAGTGAGGACTCCCGTAAGGATGCCAAATGCTGCTCCTCCTATAATATCCAGGGGATAATGCACGCCTACATAAATTTGCGCATAGCCAATAACGAAAGCCCACAAAAAAATCAGAGAGGTCCATTTTTTAAAAATTCCCTTGAAGGTGAGAAACATGAAAGTAGCCATGCCGAAATGATTGGCTGCGTGATTGGAAACAAAACTATAACTCGTTGGACAGCTTTTCAACAATAACCGTACATGAAATATCATACCGGGATCATTACAGGGCCGCGTTCTGCCAAAGGCCTCCTTCAATAATTGTGCGCCCAATGAATCGGTCAGGGCTACCGTGCAAATGAAGGCCAGACTCCAGAATATGCCCTTCTTTCCAAAATTGAGCAGTACAAAAACCAGGATGAGAATATACAAGGGAATCCAAAACATGGCATTTCGCAAAAAAGGCACCAGCACGTCCAGTGTGGAACTGGTCCATTGCCCGTTTATTTTCAGGAATAAGGATCTGTCCCACTCCATGAGTCTTTGCCAGAGAGAGAGGCCAAGGGTGTACATGAGGCAAAAGTAATGAAACGGATAATCGGAGCCGGAGTTCGGAGTTTGGAGTTCAAAGTTCGGAGTTCAGAGTTCAAAGTTCAAAGTTCAAAGTCGGTGAACTACGCGGCGGTTAGTACTACAGGTTGGCGGAGATTGCTTCGCTTGCGCCACCGCTATAGCTTTAGCCCCGCACCCTGCGGGGGTCGCTCGCAATGACGTTCATAGGTTTCGAAGTTTACTTTAATTCGAGCACTTTCTTCAAGTATGAACTTGCCTTGTGGTTTGCGGTAATGCCTCCCACCGTGACTTTACTTTACTTGCCTCCTGGGATCGCTTTTCCGGCAATGACTTCTCATCTAAAATGCCTACTGTTTTGAACCCGTTAATAGGTGATAGCGTAAGTCACTCATTCAAATTATTATGTAAGTCCGAAACCTATGAACGTCATTGCGAGCGAGCGAAGCAATCCCCGCCAACCCGTAGTACTAACCGCCCCGTAGTACACCGACTCTGAACTTTGAACTTTGAACTTTGAACTCTGAACTCTGAACTTTGAACTTTGAACTCTGAACTCCGAACTCCGAACTTTGAACTCCAAACTCCGGACTCCCTTAACGTGCCATTATCATCAACAAGGCTTACCTTGCGCAGCCGCGCAAGCATGAAAGGTTTGCGCGGAGTTTTGAAAAGAGCCTCCTATGATGAGAATTCCCCGCCTGTTGCTTTGGATCTTGAGTATTGTATTGCTGTTTCTGGCAGTGATGATCCTGATGCGCTTCGTTTTTTATTTCAGCTACCAGCCTTCGCACTACGATTTTCCTGTCCGCGCATTTGTAATGGGTCTCCGCTACGACCTGCGTGCAGTGAGCATCCTGGGACTATTGATGCTGATTTTGTGTAGCATCCGGACACTGAATCCATTTAAAAATCCGAGGGCAAAAACCTTTTGGAATATTTTTCTTTCCCTGATGTTTTTTTTCCTCCTGATTTTTTATGTGGTGGATTTCTTCCACTACGATTACCTGCATGAACGGCTCAATGCTTCGGCACTGAATTTTCTGGCCAATGCCGGTATATCCATGCACATGGTGTGGCAAACCTATCCTGTACTGAAAGTATTGCTGATCCTTTTGGTGCTGATGGTCGTGATCCTTTTCCTGGTATCGAGAATCCTGCTGCGTTATCAGCGGTCTGCGCCGGCACCTTCAAAAAGAAACTGGATCTGGGTTACACTAGTAGTTCTGCTTCTTGCTGTGTGCACCTGGGGAACAGTTGGACAATTTCCGCTGCGATGGAGCAATGTGTACACTTTAGGAGATGGATTCCGTGCGCAGCTGGCCCTGAATCCTTTTCAAAGTTTTTTCAGTTCCCTTTCATTTCGGCATTCCACTTACGATGAAAAGAAAGTACGCCAGGACTATGGTTTGATGGCAAATTATCTTGGTGTGCAGCAGCCTGATTCTTCTCATCTCAATTTTGCACGCACTATTTCCCCCCTCTCACCCTACCAGCTTCCTTCGAATACCAATGTGGTGCTGGTGATCTGTGAAAGCTTCAGCAGTTATAAAAGCAGCATGTGGGGAAATCCGCTGAATACCACACCTTATTTCAATAGTCTTTGCCAGCAGGGACATTTCTTTGATCATTGCTTTACTCCCAGCTGGGGAACTGCACGCGGCGTGTGGGCCACCATCACCGGTATTCCAGATGTGGAGAGTCCAAAAACAGCCAGCCGCAATCCATCTATCGTGGATCAGCATACGCTGATTAATGATTTCGAAGGCTACGATAAATATTATTTCCTGGGAGGAGATCTCAACTGGGCCAATATCAGGGGCGTTCTTGATAATAATATTAAAGGACTGAAAGTGTATGAGCAGGATGATTTTAAAGCAGGACGTGTGGATGTATGGGGCGTGAGTGATAAAAATCTTTTTCTGGAAGCCAATCACATTCTTGCAGCAGGGAAGAAGCCTTTTTTTGCTGTCATTCAAACGGCAGACAACCACCGGCCTTATACCATTCCTGACGAAGACCTGGGTTCATTCAAAAAATTAAATCTGCCACAGGACACACTGGACAAATATGGTTTTGACAACAATGACCAGTTGAATGCTTTTCGCTATACCGATTATTGTTTCCAGCGTTTCATGGAGGAAGCAAAAAACTCGGATTATTTTAAAAATACACTCTTTGTTTTTGTAGGTGATCATGGTCTTATTGGAAATGTAGGAGCGATGTTTCCCAAAGCCTGGATGGACCAAAGCCTGATGAAAGAACATGTGCCCTTGCTGTTTTATTATCCGGCACATCTTCCACCAATGCGTGAATCCAGTATTTGTTCGCAGCTCGATATTCTTCCCTCCATTAGCGGACTTCTTTCGCGGCCTTTTTCCAACACAGCGATGGGAAAGAATTTGTTTGATACTGTTTTAAGAAAAGACCGTTTTCGTTTTTCAAGCGCCTTTACCATTGACCCCGATGAAAAAAAAGCAGGCATGGTCACGGATGATTATTATTTCCGGAAAAGTCTTCAAACGGGCGCTACTGAAATGGTGTCGATAAAAAATAATTTAGCCGTTCCAGGTGATGCTGCCCACGACAGCATTCGCAACCAACTCAGACAAACCACCGAGGCTTTTTATGAAACAGCCCGATACCTGCTCTATCATAACAAAAAGAAATCTTAAAACTCAGCACAGACGGGGCTTTCAGGGCTATGAACCAGGCGGTTTCATCGATTAATCTTGGCTGGTGGAAGGGAATTTAGTTTTTTTGCATTTGCTTTTTATGAAGCGCCACCTTTCATGTTGTTAGGATTCCGTCTTCCAAAAACCTTGCTCTGGGTATTCAACCTGATGGTCATCTTTCTGATGATGTTCACTGCATATAGGTTGATCACCCTGATGGCTTTCCGGCCAGAGGGAGAACATTTTGGTGAACTGATCCCTACATTTTTTCTTGGACTTCGCTTCGACCTTCGCTGGATCAGCATGATTCTTTTGCCGATCGTGATTGCCAGCCTCATTCCTGATTTTTCTCCTTTCCATTCGCAGCGAAACCGCATGGTGTGGACCTGGTACCTCGCAGTAGTAACCTTTCTCGTGATATTTTTCTTTGCTGCCGATTTCGGATGTTTTTCCTACAACAAGACAAGACTCAATGCAAGCGCGCTGAATTTTGTAGAGGACCCGGGAATTTCTGCAGCCATGCTCTGGCAGTCGTATCCCATTGTGTGGATGTTGCTTGGATTGCTGCTGGCCGTTTTGCTTCTTCGATTAATGTTCCGCAAGCTTCATGGAATGGTGCGTTTGAAAACAGATGGGAAAGGAATACTTTACAAACGCAAATGGTTTGTTGCTACGATTTTTGTTTTCGGATTTTTCGTTTATGGTACGCTCGGACCCGAGCCACTCAAATGGGATTCTGCATTTCATTTCAACGACAGCTTTCAATCTTATCTCTCACTCAATCCACTTCAGAACTTTTTCACCACTTTGCGTTTTCGCAAACCTCAATACAGCGAGACGAAGGCCCGCCAATATTTTCCATTGATGAAACAGTGGATGGGTTTAAGCAACAACAGCTTTTCTTACAAACGTTCGGCATCACCCCAGGCCGGTTCCGTACAGAGCAAACCAAATGTAGTGCTGGTGATCTGCGAATCATTCAGCATGTATAAAAGCAGCATGAGCCGCAATCCGCTGAACACAACGCCTTATTTCCAATCGCTTTGCGACAGTGGAATTTTTTTCAATCATTGTTTCACTCCGCATTTTTCTACAGCAAGAGGATTATTCGCTACGCTCACCGGAATTCCTGACGTGCAACTTTCGAAATTTTCTACACGCAATCCCGAAGCGCTGGATCAACATACGATCGTGAATAATTTTGAAGGATACAGGAAATTTTATTTTCTAGGTGGCGATCCCAGTTTCAACAATTTCGAAGGACTGGTGAAAAACATTGATGGCTTGCAGATGAACGTGCAAGGAAATCTCGGCAAGAAGCCGGTGAATGTCTGGGGCATCAGCGACAAAGATCTTTTCATTGAAGCGGATTCTGTTTTTTCGCAGCAGAAGGATCCTTTTTTTGCCATTGTTCAAACTGCCGACAACCACCGTCCCTTCACCATTCCGGTAGAAGATTCTGCGTTCGAGAAAAAACTTTTACCAAAGGAAGAACTGGAGAAATGGGGATTTGAATCGCAGGAAGAATACAATGCCTTCCGTTATGCCGATTTTTGTTTTCAGAAATTTATTGAGTCGGCCAAGAAGCAGCCTTGGTTCAACAATACTGTTTTTGTTTTTGTAGGCGATCATGGTGTATCAGGCGACGCGCAAAATATTTATCCCAAAGTATGGACCGAAGAAAGGCTCACCGATGAACATGTGCCACTTCTGTTTTATGCGCCCCGGCTGTTCAAACCGCAAACCAGGGAAGAAGTAGTATCCCAGATTGATGTGTTGCCTACGGTTGCCGGACTTACAGGACAAAATTATACCAACACCACCCTCGGAAGAGATGTGCTTCATTCCAACGGCAACCATTATGCATTCATCATCCTTCATGATGAAGGAAGGATCGGAATGGTCACGGACAATTTTTATTTTACCAAGAACCTCAATTTTCAAAAAGAAGAACTCCACTTTCTTCACGATCAATCTTACACTCCCCAACAAGTTGACTCCATCAAAAAGCTTATGACCCAGGTCACCAGTGGCTTCTATGAAACGGCGCGCTGGATGCTGGTGCATAATAAGAAAAGCTGAGAGCCGTGAGCTGTGAGCCGCGAGCCCTGGGCTGCGCAACCTGCCAAAGGCATCGATCGTGCAGCAACAGCTAGCAGCCAACAGCCAACAGCTTCCCGAAGCTCATAGCTCACGGCTTCCCCATGGCACATTAATGGCATGTATGCGGCTACGGTATGGATATCAAGACAGAAAACGAGATCAAAAAAGAAACCCAAGACGCGACCAGGACAAGCAAACACCGCATCTGGATCATCAGCTATGCAATCGTTTCGCTTTGTTGTCTAGCCTTCTATTTCCTGCTTCGATTTCGTGTATTTGATATTCTTGGAACCTACCGTTCCCTGCTGCAGCGGCTGTCGCTTGCTGGCTTTGTTGTTTTTATTGTTTTCATTGTCACGCGCATACTGGAAGCCATCACGGCAAAGCGGTCACACGTTAAGGCAGTTCAGTACAATATGGTGCGCCTGATCCGGCTATTGAGTGTATTCGCAGCGATATTCATCGTGGTTACTTTTCTTTTTGAAAATTGGTATACTGCAGCGGTCTCACTCAGCCTGTTTTCCCTGATCCTGGGATTTGCGCTTCAAACGCCCATCTCTTCGCTCATTGGCTGGTTTTATATCATCATCCGCGCACCTTACCGCGTTGGCGACCGCATTCAGGTTGGAAATTTTACCGGTGATGTGGTGGAGATCAATTACCTCGACACCACGCTTTGGGAATTTCATGGCGACTATCTCTCCAATGACCTTCCCAGCGGAAGACTGATCCGGTTTCCCAACACCATGATCCTGCAGTCGCAGGTCTATAATTATTCCTGGAAGAAATTTCCATTTATCTGGAACGAAATTCCTTTTCACATTGCCTATGAAAGCGACCTCGATTACGTAGAGGCCACCATCAAAGCCGTAGCAAAAAGAGAATTAGGACCAGGCATGGCCGATAACATCAAAAAATTTAAGGAACTGCTGGAGCAAACCCCGGTAGATGAACTGGAAATAAAAGAATATCCTTTTGTGGTCTTCCGCACCAATCCCAACACCTGGCTCGAAGTATCTGTTACCTACCTTGTAGAACCCAAAAGAGCATCGGTCGTTCGCACCCGCCTCATTCGAACCATCATCTCCGAGCTCCTCAAAGAACCCGATAAGGTAATGTTCCCGAAGGGGAATAATAGATGAGAGATGAGAGATGTGAGATGTGAGAAGAGAGAAGAGAGAATTTAAAGCAAATACTCTTTTTTCATTTGATTGGTCAAATGGAATTTTTCTTGTCAGATTTTTTTTGGAATGACATTGTCAACAAAAATTATTACAGATCGTACAACTGGTTTAGGCTTGACTAGAATAGTCAGCAAGCTCAAATATCAACTAGTCAGGCCGATCGTTCCCCTTGTTATTTTGACTTCCTTCACCCCGCCTCGTTTCTCTCTTTCTTCCCACATCTCACCTCTCACATCTAAATCTTATTCCATTCCCAGATATTCCATTTCAATGAATCCGGGATTTTGATTTTGGATTGTTTGAGGGTGAGAAGAATGTTGCCCCGGTGATGGGCCTCGTGGGTCATTAGATAGGAGATGAAAGGGATAAGTCCCTTCCTGAATCCGGAAACCTTTCCTTCTTTTTCCCAGCTTTGGTCGATGAATGCGTCAATGGCTGCGCCGGAGGATTGAAGTGCCCTTTGCAATTCTTTCTGATTCACCGGATCTTTTTCCAAAAGATATCTTTTAAAAATTTCTTTTGACACAATTTCCATCCACTGCATACGCACTTTGTGCAGGTGCACGAGCTGTTCAAAAACTGTTCTTCCTCCGCGCGTGGAAAGGCTTGCCTGTAGCCCTTCTTCGGGGATCTGTTCCAGAAAGAAAAGGGTAATGGTATGAGAAGTGCGCCAGGCTTCTTTTAATTGCTCCTTCATAAGCAGATCGGTGTTAAAAAAAATCCCGGCTTTGGGCCGGGATCGAATGTTTTATTTGAGTCAGTTATTTTGTAGCTACATTGCCTTTTGCTTTCTTGGCTGCTTTCTTATCAGCTTTTGCATCTTCAGCTTCCTTCTTCAGACGGGCCTTTTCAGATTTCTTGTATTCATCTGTCTTGGCATATTCCTCAAATGCTTTTGTATCCAGGACTTCACCTGTGATGTGGATCACTTTTGTTTCAGCAATTCCTGCCAGTTTAATATTCACATCTTTGTTGAACTGTCCCAGTGCACCGGCATTGTAACCCACTTTCACTTTTGTAGTTCCATGCGGAGCAACAGGAGCTTTGGATACTTCCGGAGTGGTGCAGCCGCAACCAGCCCAGGCACTTTCAATGACAACGGGCTTATCGCTAACATTGGTGAGGGTAAAATAAGTGACCACAGGAGTACCTTGTTTGATCTTACCGAAATCATATTTTTCGGTGTTCAACTTGACCACCTCATCTGGCTTTTGCTGAGCCATTGCTGATAATCCGACAAAAGCGGCAGCAAGAAAAAGAAGCTTCTTCATTTGTTTATTGAATTTGTTGTTTTAAAAACTGAACAGAAGAATTGGAAGGAGCAGACTGCGGAGGCGCTTTCCAGACCGTGCCCCTGATCTTGATCTGCTTTGTTTGATTGCCATTGTAGGTAATGGTAATATATTTTTCAAACGAGCCTTCATTGGCTGCATTATATCCTACCCTGATTTTATCGGTAGCGCCCGCGGGAATCGGCTCTTTGCTCCACTCTGGTGTGGTACATCCACAGCTGGCCTGCACGTTATCGAGCTTCAGAGGCGCATTGCCGATATTCGCGATTTCGAAAATATAATAAACCGGTTTGCCCTGTGGAATTTTTCCGAAGTCATGTTCGGTTTCCTTAATGGTCAGTACTTCAGCAGGCTGAATCTGAGCTGGACCAACATCGGCTTTTTGTGCCCTGACCGCCGCGAGGGAAAAAATACCGAGGAAGAGAAATAATATTCTTTTCATACGAAATGCTTGTCCTCAAAAATAAGTCAAACCTGTGGGAAACTATAGTAAAAACGACTTTTTGTGTTTTTTTAACGCTGGGTGCTAAGCCCTATTTTTGTTGGATGGAAAATACATATGAAGCTGGCCGGCATGCCCTTGAAAAACTCTCCTTCGACAAGTTCAGGGAAGAAGTATTGCAGGACTACCGGTGGGTATGCATCAGCAGGGAGGTCAGTCTGATGGGCCGTAAAGAAGTGCTGACGGGAAAGGCCAAGTTCGGCATCTTCGGCGACGGCAAGGAAGTGGCCCAGGTGGCGATGGCCAAGTTTTTCCAGGCGGGTGATTTCCGCTCGGGTTATTACCGCGACCAGACTTTTGCATTTGCCAGCGGTATTTCCACGGTGCAACAGTTTTTTGCACAGCTCTATGCCGATCCGGTACCAGGCAATGATCCATTCAGTGCGGGAAGACAAATGGTTTCTCACTTTGCGACTCCTTTTGTTGATGAAAATGGCAACTGGGTTGATCTTGCTAACCATAAAAATATTTCTTCTGATATTGCTCCCACGGCCGGACAAATGGCTCGCGGACTTGGGCTTGCTTTTGCTTCCAAATGTTTTCGCGACACTCCTTCACTGAAAGCTTTCACCGATCTTTCGAACAATGGAAACGAAGTTTGCTTTTGCACTATTGGTGATGCATCTACTTCGGAGGGACAGTTTTGGGAAACCATTAATGCAGCTGGCGTACTGCAGGTACCACTCGCAGTATTTGTGTGGGACGATGGATACGGCATCTCTGTTCCCAAAAAATACCAGACCACCAAGGGTTCGATCTCCGAAGCGCTTAGTGGAATGGAAAAATCGGAAGACACGAATGGTTATTATATCTACAGGGTGAAAGGGTGGGACTATGCAGGACTATGTGAAGTGTTTGAAGAAGGAATTCGACTGACGCGCGAAACACATACGCCGGTGCTTTTTCATGTAGAAGACATCACCCAGCCACAGGGACATTCTACTTCGGGAAGTCACGAACGATATAAAACACCGGAGCGTCTCGACTGGGAACGCGAATGGGATGGAAAGAAAAAAATGCGCGAATGGATCATTTCCAATCTGCTTGCTTCTTCCGAAGAACTGGAGGAAGTGGAACATGAAGCAAAAGATATCGTGCGCCGGGAGAAACAAGAAGCGTGGGATGCTTATCTGCAGCCCATTAAAAACCAGGTAAGCAGGGTGCTGGAATTGATCAATGACCTTGTGACAAAAGGAAAGGGACAACAATTATCTGCGCTTGCAAAAGAACTTTCTTCCAATCGCGAACCACTTCGACGTGATGTGATGCGCGTTCTGAATACTGCTATCGAAATGTTGGGAGATGATGATGCTGCTTATTGGCTGAAAGATTATTTCAAAGATTTGCAGGAAGAGAATAAAAAATTATACAATTCATTTTTATACAATGAAGGACCCCGAAGTGCATTGAAGGTGGAAGAAGTAAAACTTTCTTACGCAGATCTTCCCCAGACCGTAAATGGATTTGAAGTGCTGAACCGCTATTTTGATCAGCTCTTTGCATCCAATCCCCAGGTCTTTGCTTTTGGTGAAGACCTTGGTCATATCGGTGATGTGAACCAGGGATTTTCCGGACTACAGGCGAAATACGGACAGGAAAGAATTTTTGATACCGGCATCCGGGAACTCACCATCATGGGACAGGGCATCGGAATGGCCATGCGCGGACTGAGGCCTATTGCAGAAATTCAATACCTCGATTATCTACTGTATGGTTTGCAGCCCTTGAGTGATGATGTAGCCACCTTGCATTACCGCACACGCGGTATTCAATCCTGTCCACTTATTGTTCGCACACGTGGGCACAGGCTGGAAGGCATCTGGCACAGTGGATCGCCGATGGGCATGATGCTGCATGCACTGCGTGGAATGTATCTCTGTGTACCCCGCAACATGACGCAGGCTGTAGGCATGTACAATACTTTATTGCGCGGCAATGATCCGGCCATCGTTGTGGAATGTCTGAACGGATACCGGCTGAAGGAAAAATTGCCGCGAAACCTTTTGCAGTTTACCGTGCCACTCGGTGTTCCTGAGATCATTCGTGAAGGCGATGATGTGACGATTGTAAGTTATGGTTCGGTGTTGCGTGTAATTGCGGAGGCAGTGGAGCAACTGGAAAAAAATGGTGTGAGCTGCGAGGTAGTGGACGTGCAAACTCTGCTGCCTTTTGATATGCACCATAAAATTCTTGAGTCCTTAAAAAAGACCAATCGGATTGTATTCGTGGACGAAGATGTTCCTGGTGGCGCTGCGGCATACATGTTCAACCTTGTGATGGAGGAGCAGGGCGGCTATCGCTGGCTCGACGTGGCTCCGCGTACCATCACCGGAAAAGCCCACCGTCCGGCGTACGGAAGCGATGGAGACTATTTCAGTAAGCCCAACGCGGAAGAAATTGAATTGGTGATCATGGAGATGATGAAAGAGTGAGATTTGTTTCACCCAAAGGGTAGAAGTCACAGGAACTGGGTTTCGAAAGTTCGTGATTCTATTGAGTCATTCTTTACTGATGATTCTTTTATTTAGAGATTTCTTCTTCGGCAGTCATTCTTTAGTGATTAGATTTTTTGGAGAGTGTTTCTAGTGGCAGTCCTTCCTTACTGGTTGGTTTTTTTCCTTTCTACTTTTTCTCTTGGAAAGAAAAAGTAGAGCAAAAAGTTCAAGGACGCCGCGATCGCTCCGCGCGCGCGTCCGGGCCGCGGCACAACGGTTACCCGAAGCTTGTCTCGAAGAAACGTTGTGCTAAGCAGTCTGGCCTTTATAGAATAAAGTTCACTACAGGTATCAA
>JBJMLU010000213.1:0-50971 GCA_045805145.1 Flavisolibacter sp.
CGCTGCGCTCGCAATGACGCCAAATCGAAAATGCATTACTGTTTCGATTATACTTCTTAAGTTATTGCGTAATTAACACGCTCAAATTATAAGGCAAGGTTGAAACCCGTAGTGAGCATTGTAGTTTAGGCGTCACTGCGAGCGCAGCGCGGCAATCTCGTTGCAAGCGAAGCGAGCATCAAGTCTTAGACTGCCTTTTAGTAAGCGCAGCAACAAGTAACAGCTCCAAATATTGACACATCCATCAGTAATTCACGTCACCAAAAAAGCTCGCAGCTCTTGGCCATAAGCCAAAAGCTATCAGCTAGCAGCTTCTCTCTCATCCTTCCTCGATCCTTCGCAGCTTGATGGTCATGACGGGAGCAACAATGAGCGGAAATTTTTCGATGGTAACGTTGCTGGGGTCAAGGCCGAAACCACGTTCTTCGGAAAGACTGATCTCTTTGAGCCAGAAATGGAATTTCATGATCATCCTTTCCCAAATGGCGAGGTCATTGTCCTGGCTTAAGTATTTTTCCATCACCACAAAAGAAAAGTCTCCAACAATATTGCTTCGCTCCAGACTCTCGTAACGGCTCGTGATGTTCACTTCTCTGTTGGTCACCAGGTCTTCCACCACTTTACGGAACATCAGGTTGATACGCGGCTCCACACGGAATCCCAAACGAAACTCCACACGAATGATATCATTGGGAATAATATGGTCCACTTTATACTCCATCGTATAAGGATCATCCAGTGTATCTACGTGAACAAACCAATAAATATCTGCGCGCTTGGGTTTTTTATTGAGAATGGAGTAAATGATCTTGTGCTCGATCTCTTTTGGATTATCGGCACTTGTGAGATAAACCAGGTGCGTTGCGTATTTGGGAACTGACCGGTCGTTGCTCAACTCCTGGATCTTGGGAATGTAATGTTCCAGCCGAACAAATTCAATATAACGGTTCTTGATTTTGCGGGCGCGATACCAGGTGTACATGATCAGATAAAGAAATCCGGCCACCAGCAAAGCCACATAGCCGCCATGCGGAAATTTATTAAGGTTGGCCAGCAGAAAACTCAGCTCGATGCCGAGATAAACGAGAAGATAAAACCAGACGAACACAGATTTTGTTCTTCGCGACACCAGGAAATTGGCAAAGAGAATCGAAGTAGCGATCATGCAAAGCGTAATGGCCAGTCCATACGCCGCCTCCATATTGCTCGACTTCCTGAAATACAAAACAATGCCGATACAACCAATAAAAAGCAAGGTATTGATACCGGGAACGTAGAGCTGTCCCCTTTCTTCTGTAGGATAACTGATCCTGAGTTTGGGCCAGAGGTTGAGACGCATCGCTTCACTAATCAGTGTAAAAGAACCAGAGATCAGGGCCTGGCTCGCGATTACCGCTGCTGCTGTAGCAATGGCAATTCCTGCCAGCTTGAACCACTGCGGCATGACCCCATAAAAAGCATTGAAGCCCGAATCAATCATTTCCTGCGTGATGATCTGCCCATGGTGAGTGGATAAAAGCCAGGCGCCTTGTCCGAGATAGTTGAGAATAAGACAGGTTTTTACAAAGATCCAGGACACACGGATATTACTTCTTCCGCAGTGGCCCAGGTCCGAATACAATGCCTCTGCTCCCGTAGTACAAAGGAAGACAGCACCCAGTAAATAAAATCCGTGTGGATAGTTGGACAGAAGTTCGAAAGCATAATAGGGATTAAAAGCTTTGAAGATCTGCAGATAATCGAACAGGTGGAGGCAACCCATGATCGCAAGCACCAGAAACCATATCGACATGATGGGTCCAAACATTTTTCCAATGATGGCAGACCCGAATTGTTGCAACAGAAAAAGAAAACTAAGAATGCCAATGACGACATAGATGATCGAGTTTGTTTCGATAGTCCCAATCCAGGGAACCTGCCGCAAACCTTCGACAGCTGAAGTAACGGTGATGGGAGGGGTGATCATGCCGTCGGCAATCAGGGCGGCTCCGCCGATCATGGCAGGCAATACCAGCCATCGTTTGCGGCGGCGAACCAGTGCAAACAGGGAAAATATGCCGCCCTCACCGCGGTTGTCGGCTTTGAGTGTAAGGATCACATATTTGATGGTGGTTTGAAGTGTAAGGGTCCAGATGATGCAGGACAGGGCCCCGATGATCAGCTTTTCCTCAATTCTCCTTCCATTCACTATCGCGTTCAAGACATAGAGCGGCGAAGTTCCTATATCTCCGTAAATGATACCCAGAGCTACAAGAAGCCCGGCTGCTGTAACTCTGTTCAAGGGTATTTTCACCAGGTGCTCATTTTATTGCAGGGTGCAAAAATATATGTTAAAGTAGCATAGTGGAAGAATATTCGCCGAACACGGCAAAATGTTAGAGAAAGGCAAAGGCAAAACTGAAAACCCTAACTGATGGCACGAGGGAGAGCGGGCCTGGCCTGGCTTTCCTGAGTTTTTGCTTTGACTGAGTCTTTCCCTAACTTTTTTTGCTTTTGAGTTTAATCTTTTGCCTTTGTCTTGCAGCCAATTCAATTTTTACACGTCTATAAGAATACAAAACTTACCTTTAAACCGTTTTAATCAGAGGCACCTTATGCGATTGCATCCAAGTTTCCTATTTAGTTTTTGTTTTTTCGTCGGTTCAGTGTGTTCTGCCCAGCATATCATTTATTCTGAACCAGAAAAAGACGATTCCAGAAGAATGAATTTCGAGATCATTGGTAAGGTCTCGGGCAATTTCCTGATCTATAAAAATGTACACAACCACAATTACGTAGCGGTGTACAATAATGAAATGGAACAAACCGGCAAGGAATTGCTGGACTATCTTCCTGAAGACAAGCTAATCAACGTAGATTTCTTTCCCTATGCCGATTTCAGCTACATGGTCTATGAGTATCAGAAGAAAAATGTAGTCTATTGCAATGCGGTAAAACTCGATGGACAGGGGAAAAAGATCTCTGATATCATTCCCCTCGATACTTCACACATAGGGTTCAGCGGAAACAATAAAATTTATTCTGCCATCATCAGCGAGGACCATTCACACCTGATGGTGTTTAAGATCAATGCCAGGAACAAATCGAAATTTATCATCACTACCTTACTGTTCGACAATAATCTTGGCCTGCTCCACCGCTCTCATTTTGTTTTGCCCATGGACGAGCACACGGACTATATCGACGAGTTCAGCCTGGATAATGATGGTGATTTTGTATTTACCAAATTCAACCGGAGTACCAATGAAACCATCAATTCTACCAGCCTGCTTTGGAAACCGGCACAGAACGATTCACTACTCACCATTGATGTTCCCCAGAACGATGTGCAGCTCGACGAGATCCACATCAAGGTGGACAATCACAACAAGCGGTATTTCCTTACTTCGTTTTATTACAAGCAAAAAAGGGGAAATGTGGATGGATTTTTCTTTTATATCTGGGACAAACAGACACGCCTGCCGGTGTTGGAAAATTCTGTAGTGCTGGGAGATGAATTGAGAAAGGAAGCCAAGGGCGACGCGAATGCGAAGATGGCCTTCAATGATTATTTCATACGAAACATCATTGTTAAACGTGATGGTGGTTTTCTGATCAATGCCGAATCCTATTACACTACATCGAGAATGAGCAACTGGAACCGCTGGAATTATCTGTATGGCATGCCCTATAGCTCTTATGATTATTACACTACCTATTCGCCCATGTACAGTACCTGGTGGTGGAGAAGCCGCTACGACAACAACCAGCAGGTGAGGCATCATGCCGATAATCTAACCATCCTTTCTTTCGACCGCACAGGAAAACTGGAATGGAGCAATGTCATTCACAAAGAACAATTCGATGATGAAGGTGACGACCGAATCTCTTATCAATTAGCGAACACGGGAAGCCAGATCCACTATATTTTCAACATGGATGAAAAAAGAACCCTCCTGCTGAATGATTTTACACTCTCACCCGACGGGCAGATCAACCACAATCCTACACTGAGGAATCTGGACAAGGGCTACGAGTTTCTTCCCAAATATGGAAAGCAGGTGAGTGCTTCCCAGGTCATCATCCCCTGTTATTTTCGCAATTTTATTTGCTTTGCTAAAATCGAATTTAATCAATAGCATTGCTGCGTGATTGCAGTTTTTAAACAGAAGTCTCCGGCCAACATCGCTATCCTTTTCATTTTTGGTCTCCTGCTCAAGCTGCCCATTTTCAGCAATCCGATCCCTATTGTGGCTACAAGAAATGATGGGCATTTGTATCAATGGATCGTGTCTTTTCTTTCAGGCCATAGTGTGATTTCTGCTGCACTGGCTTATTTTTTCTTATACATCCAGGCCCTCATGGTCAATTATCTGGTGAATGAATACCGGATGATGGCGAGATACAATTATCTGCCGGCCATGGCCTACATGATCATCACTTCGCTTCTGCCCCAGTGGAACTACCTGTCCTCGCCAATGATGGCCAATACCTTCATCATCTGGATGTTCATTTATTTGTTCAGTCTGTACAATGCACCAAATACGAGGGCACAGGTTTTTAATATTGGCTTCATTGCAGGCATCAGCTCCTATATTTATTTTCCTTCTGCGGCATTTGTCATCTGCATTTTGCTTGGCCTGATGATCCTGAAACCATTCCGGATCAATGAGCTTATTCTTTTCGTGTTGGGATGCCTCACGCCTTATTATTTTCACGCAGTTTATCTTTTTCTCACCGACAGGTTGAGTGCCTTTAATTTTTTTCCTCATATTACGGTCAGCGTTCCGGTGGTGAAAAGTTCGCTGTGGCTGGCGGAGAGCACGGTTCTGCTCACCATTCCTTTTTTAATGGGAGGTTATTATATACAAACACATTTACGCAAGATGCTGATCCAGGTTCGTAAGAACTGGAGCGTGCTGCTGCTGTATTTAATCCTGGCTTTCTTTGTTCCTTTTATCAACAGTGACCAGGCTTTTCACACCTGGATCCTCGTGGTTCCTCCCTTTGCGGCCTTCCATGGATGCGCCTATTTTTATCCGCCACGCCGCTGGTTTCCTTTGATGCTTTTCTGCATCACTGTTGGGTACATCCTCGTGCAGCAATACAGCATGAACACCTGGAAGTGAGAGCGGTTTCACGCAAACCTGCCTGCCGGTAGGCAGGGACGCAAAGGGTTGAAGGCGCAAAGTATTTTTAACGCAAACAGTTCAAAAAGTTTTGCCTTTTACAAAGGATTCATTAGCCGGTCAGATGCATGAAAAATATGGGTCTGCTGAAATTTAATACTTAATTAAGCTTGCCCATTCTTCGTGAGAATACTGTACGCTCTTTGCGTTAAAAAAATCTTTGCGCCTTTGATCTCTTTGCGCCCCTGCCTACCGGCAGGCAGGTTTGCGTGAACCCCACCGAAAACTTTATCTTTGCTTTTCAATTATCTCACATGAAATTTGGTGTTGTTGTTTTTCCTGGTTCCAATTGCGATCGAGATATTCATGATGCACTGGTGTATGACCTGAATCAGGAATGCATTATGCTTTGGCACAAGGACAGCGACCTTTCACAGTTTTCCACCAGCGACTGTATTGTTCTTCCAGGTGGTTTTTCGTATGGCGATTATCTGCGTACCGGCGCCATTGCAAGGTTCAGTCCCATCATGAAATCGGTTATTGAGTTTGCAGGAAGGGGAGGAAAGGTGCTGGGAGTTTGTAATGGCTTTCAGATCCTTTGTGAATCGCATTTGCTGCCAGGCGCTCTTTTGCGCAATAACAACCAACAGTATATCTGCAAAAACATTTTTGTAAAAGATGCGAACGAACAGGTGTATAAGATTCCGATTGCTCACGGAGAAGGACGCTACTACGCAGATGAAAAAACGCTTGACCTGCTGGAAGCAAATGGACAGGTGATCCTTCGCTACTGTGACGAAGAAGGAAATATCAGCGTTGAATCCAATCCAAACGGTTCAGTGCGCAATATTGCTGGCATCTGCAACGAACAGCGAAATGTTTTTGGGATGATGCCACATCCGGAGCGCGCCTGCTCTACCCTGCTTGGCAATACCGACGGAAGAAAGCTGTTTGAGCTGCTTTTTGCAACTTCAATTGCGAGATTGACAGACACCAAAATGCAAACATCAGGGGCGAACCGGTGAATTGGTGAATGGTGAATGGTGAATTGGTAATAGTCAATAGTGAATAGTGAATGGTGAATGTCGCGAGTCATCAGTGGTTAATTGTTAATTCTGAAACTGGCAACGAGATAAATATGTAGGAATACAATTGTGTTATCAATAAATACAATCAAAACTTAAATAATCCATAAATCCTTTAAACCCATTCACCATTCACCATTGACCATTCACCATTGACCATTCACCACTTTAACATGCTTATAAAAGAATAGATCAGACATTTGTATGCGTAAAATTAGATCCATGAAGAAGTTTATTTTTATTCTGTTCGCCCTTGTTGTTTCCAGTCTTGGCTTTTCACAAACCACAAGCCCGGTGAGCTGGAGCTTCAGCAGCAAAAAGATCAGTGACAAGGAATATGAATTGCAGATGACGGCAACCATTCAACAGGGATGGCATCTGTATTCTCAAACCCAGCCCTCGGACGCTATAGCCATTCCAACATCTTTCAACTTCACTAAAAACCCTTTGCTCGATTTCGATGGTAAGGTAAAAGAAGTAGGAAAGCTTCAGAAATACCATGATGAAAAACTGGGCGTGTCAGCCAACCAGTACAGCAACAAGGTGGTCTTTGTTCAAAGAATAAAAATGAAGGGTAAGGCAAAGACCAATGTCTCAGGAAAACTTGAATTTCAGACCTGCAACGACCAGAAATGTTTGCCGCCCAAGACGATTGATCTTTCCATTGCGTTATAATATTGGATTTGTTTTCCGGTAAACGAGTTCCTTTGTGAACTCGTTTGTTTTTTTAAACCAAAAAAATGAAAGCAGGTAGGATTTTTCTGATTGCTCTGTTCATGATATCCAGGCAATTTGTTTTTGCCCAGGACTCGGCCCACGTTTATCAATGGAAAATATCGAGTAAAAAAATAGCTCCCAATCAATATGAACTGGTCTTTTCCACAACAGCAAATCCTTCGTGGATGCTGTATGCTCCAGGCCAGGACCTCGGAGGTGTGATGAGCAGTGAGATCCGTTTTCCCGATTCTGCTTTCAGTGCAGAAAAAAAATGGATTGATTCGGGAAATGCGCGCACAGAGAAGAGCGCCATATTTGATATGCCGGTGAAACTTTATCAATCGCCAACCAGCTGGAGAACCCGCGTCACTATTTCAGGAACGATTCCTGCTACATTATCCGGAGAGCTATCTTATGCCTATGGAAAGGGATCAGAGTTTTACCAGGAAACCTGGAAGTTTTCTGTTCCACTTCAGGGAGGTGTTCAATCAGGAGCAAGAATTAAAATTGCGTCCATCGATTTGGCTCATCCCGTCAATTCCTGTGGAGATGATACCATCAGTCAAAGCTTGTGGCAAATATTTTTGATTGGAGCAGGAGCGGGATTGCTCTCACTTCTTTTTCCCTGCATCTTTCCCCTCATTCCGCTCACGGTTTCTTTTTTTACCAAACGTTCTCCCACCAGAAAAAAAGGAGTGGTGAATGCATTGTGGTATGGCTCTTCCATCTTCCTGATCTTTGTTTTACTCAGTCTTCCTTTTCATCTTTTCGATATCCAACCGGAAGTACTCAATAATATTTCTACCAACGTACCGCTCAATCTCACCTTCTTTGTTTTCTTTATTGTATTTGCAATTTCGTTTTTTGGATATTTCGAGATCGTTCTGCCCAGCAGCTTTGCCAGCAAGGCCGACGCTCGTTCAGGAATCGGCGATATAGTTGGAATATTTTTTATGGCCCTCACATTGGTAATTGTTTCTTTTTCCTGCACCGGACCTATTTTGGGAACCCTGCTCGTTAGCGCCTTTACCAGTCAGAACGGAGCATGGCAACTCACTGCAGGCATGGCAGGATTTGGGATAGGACTCGGTTTCCCTTTTGTACTCTTTGCGCTTTTTCCCAACTGGCTGCAGTCCCTTCCCAAATCGGGTGGATGGATGAATGAATTGAAAGTAGTGTTTGGATTCATTGAGCTGGCTATGGCCGTAAAATTTCTTTCACAAGCCGACCTGGTGAAGCAATGGGGCTTTTTGAAAAGAGAAATTTTTATTGGAATCTGGATCGCCATCGGCATTGCCATTGTACTTTACCTGTGTGGATTGATCCGTTTTTCGCACGACAGCAAACCGAAATTTACCAAAGCAAGATTGTTTTTCATTGCTGTTTTTTCCATCATCACCATTTATTTAATTCCGGGAGTGACCAATACACGGTCGGCGCGACTCGGTTTGATCAGCGGATTCCCACCACCTTTTAGTTATAGCGTTTATAAACATCCGGTAAATTATGAGACCAGCGTAGAACCATTGGTGAATGATTATGAGAAAGCACTGGAAATGGCGCGTGCGCAAAACAAGCCGGTGCTGATCGATTTTACGGGATGGGCCTGCGTCAATTGCCGCAGAATGGAAGAAAATGTTTGGGTGAATGAACAGGTGAAGCAGTTGATGAAAAATAATTTTATTGTGGTCTCACTTTATGTAGACGAGCGGAGAAAATTGCCTGTTGCAGATCGAATGGAATACAAAACAAAGAATGGGACAGAGAAATCCATTGTAACTGTTGGCGATAAATGGGCCACCTTCCAGTTTGAAAATTTCAATGCTGTATCACAACCGCAATATGCCATCATCAGTCCTAATGAACAAGCCCTGACAAAAACAAAGACTTATACGCCAAGTCCCTTGCAGTTTGCCAACTGGCTTCGCTGCGGACTGGATGCCTATCGAAAGAACCAGGCCGCAGGCAAATAAAAAAACCGTCCCGCCAGTTGCGGGACGGTTTTTTTATTGAATGAGATTTAATACTCGTCCTCGTTGAAAAGAAAATCTTCCTGGGATGGATAGTCGGGCCAGATATCCTCGATGCTTTCATATACCTCGCCTTCATCATCGAGTTCCTGCAGGTTTTCGATCACTTCGATGGGTGCGCCCGAACGGATCGAGTAGTCAATCAACTCGTCTTTTGTAGCCGGCCAGGGAGCTTCCTCAAGGTAGGATGCAAGTTCTAAGGTCCAAAACATCGTGCTAAATTTTATGATTACAGTGAAATGTTGAAGTCTAATTTCTGTGCCAATTCTGACGGGTCAGAGCCCTTCAAATTTTTCGCAAATGTAGTTTTATTAAAGAATTTTCCAAATGTTCCTCAAAAAGCAGCACCGGACTTTGCTGTGCGGCATTGTTTCAGGATATTTGAACCTCGCATTTTGGAATTGCATACATGCTGTCAGCAAGAAATATTCATAGGAAGTTTGGCGCGGTTGAAGTCTTGAAAGGAGTGGACCTGGATATACAGTCTGGTGAGATCGTCAGCATTGTGGGTCCTTCAGGTTCAGGCAAATCAACCCTGCTCCACATTCTTGGCACCCTCGACAAACCCGATAAAGGGAACGTTTCTCTCCGGCAAAACGACATTACCCGGCTTCAGGGTAGCAAGTTGGCCGGCTTTCGAAATAAACATATTGGTTTTGTTTTCCAGTTCCATCACCTTCTGCCCGAGTTCTCGGCGCAGGAAAACGTTTGTATCCCCGGGTGGCTGGGAACAAGATCAAGAACAGAAGTCAAGCAAAGGGCGGTGGAGCTTCTTCAACTTCTGGGGCTTAGTCACCGTCTTGATAACAAGCCTGCGCAGCTCTCAGGTGGCGAACAACAACGGGTGGCTGTGGCCAGGGCCCTGATCAATCAACCCGATATAGTTTTTGCGGACGAACCTACAGGCAACCTCGATTCAGCCAATGCCCGCGAACTCCACCAACTTTTTTTCGACCTGCGCAAACAATTCAATCAAACTTTTCTTATTGTTACCCACAACGAGGAACTCGCACAACTCAGTGATAGAACTTTGACCATGAAAGACGGTAGGATGTGCTAGGAGCCAGGAGTGGGAGTTCAGAGTTCAAAGTTCAAAGTTGAAAGTCGGGAATTCAAAGTCGGGAGTTCGGAAACATGGTTGCTATGAAATCATCGATAGATGTTTGCGGAGACAATGGATTTTCGCCGCTGCAGGCAGAGAAATCAATTTAAAGATTAGGTACATGAAATCAATAAGACTGACTGCCTCTAAGTCCGCCGACTCCCGACTCCCGACTCCGAATTCCCGACTCGTCCTCACTTCCTCGCTTTCCATGGAATTTCCTGCGCGCCCAATTTTTGAGCAGCGTAGCGGGCAAGGGTGAAGAGGTAGTCGCTGAGGCGATTGAGGTATTGGATCAGGAGGGGTTCTACGGGAAGTTCGTTTTGCTGCATGTGCACGGCGAGTCGTTCTGCACGACGGCAAACGCACCGCGAAATATGAATGGAGGAAACGGTGCTGTGACCGCCGGGAAGAATAAATGATTTCATGGCCGGAAGGGCGTCGGTCATCTCGTCAATTCTTTTTTCCAGGTATTCTACATCTTTTTTGTGCAGATCCGGAAGTTTCATACCGGGCTGTTTATCCATGTCTGTTGCAAGAGAGGAGCCAATGGTAAACAATCGGTCCTGGATCTCTTTGAGTTCCGTGCTGAATGCAGCATCCTGCAAAAGATCGCTAATTAGTCCAATCCAGGAATTGAGTTCATCAACCGTTCCATAGGTCTCGATCCTGATATCATCCTTGGGCACTTTCGTGCCCCCGATCAGAGAGGTTGTTCCCTTGTCTCCTGTTTTTGTATAAATCCTAAAAGCCATTTTGATAGTTCAGAGTTGGGAATTCGAGTTCGCAGTTCAACCAGGATTATTTGGATTTTCCATGATTTCCAGGAGCCAGGATTAAAAAGATTGCAAGCATTGCTGATTTCATAGAAAACTGTTTTCTCCCTAATTCCCAATTCCCAATTCCCAATTCCACTTAATACCTTAATACCCTAATACCCTAATACCTAAATATCCCTCACCGCAACACCCCAACCTCCATTCGCCTATCGCTTTCAATAACGCCGTCGCGCAGACGAACGATGCGGTGCGCAAATTTGGCAATGTCTTCTTCGTGGGTCACAAGGATCACGGTATTGCCGGTATCGTGGATTTTTCCGAATATATCCATGATCTCATAAGAAGTTTTTGAATCCAGGTTACCTGTGGGTTCATCGGCAAGAATGATGGCTGGATCATTCACAAGCGCACGTGCGATGGCCACACGCTGGTTCTGTCCCCCGCTCATTTCATTTGGCTTGTGGTGACTTCTGTCCGACAGATTTACTTTTTCCAGCACCATCCTGGCTTTCTCCATGCGCTTTTTTTTGGGAATACCGGCATATACCAGGGGAAGGGCTACGTTCTCCAATGCTGTCAGCCGGGGCAGAAGGTTGAACTGCTGAAACACAAATCCGATTTCGCTGTTCCGCACTTCTGCAAGGTCGTTGTCGGTAGTACGGCTCACATCTTTTCCATTGAGCACATATTTACCTGAAGTAGGTGTATCGAGACAACCAAGAATATTCATCAGTGTGCTCTTCCCCGAACCGGAAGGTCCCATCAGCGCTACGTATTCGTTTTTGAGTATGTCCAGCGAAATTCCTTTGAGCACTTCAATCACCTGTCGGCCAAGGAAATAATTTTTTCTGATGTCTTCGAGATGAATAATTCCTTGCATTACTATTCCGGTTTCTTAATAACCTTGGGCACTGTAATATAATTTCCATTGTGATGCGGAGCATTGCTCAGGGCTTCATCACGGGACAACATGCCACCAGGATGATCTTCGCGCAATACATTGATGCGTGGACTCATATGCAGCAAGGGCTCCACTCCTTCGGTATTCAATTCTTTCAATTTGTCAACAAACCCAATCATTTTTTCCAGGTCATGCTTGATCAATTCCTTTTCTTCCTCACTGAATTGAAGCATGGACAGCCTGGATAATTTATCGATCAGTGCATCATCTACCTGCATGGAACAAATATAGGAGTTTGTGGTTTGAGTGAGGAAGACTAACCGCCTTCTCCTTTCTCCGCGGTTGTCTCTCAAACTAGAAACTCTCCCTATCTTCGCCTCCCCAAAAAAAGGGAACTATGCCCAAGGAGATTGTTGTCAGCGGGATCAGGCCAACAGGTTTTCTGCACCTGGGAAATTATTTTGGCGCAGTTCGCAACTATGTGCGCATGCAGGAAGAATATGACTGCTATTTTTTCGTGGCCGACTGGCATTCACTCACTACCCATCCCGATACAAAAGAACTTCATGAAAGTGTTCTTCGGGTTCTTGCTGAAAACATCGCTGCCGGCCTGGATCCTCAAAAGGTTTGTCTCTATGTGCAAAGCGCCGTCCCCGAGATTGCCGAACTCTATCTTCTGCTCAATATGCTTGCTTATAAAGGCGAGCTGGAAAAGACGGCCACATTCAAGGACAAAGTGCGGCAGCAACCACAGAATGTCAATTCAGGTTTGCTCACCTATCCAGTGCTGCAGGCTGCTGATATTCTCATTCACCGTGCTCTTTATGTGCCGGTAGGGAAGGACCAGGAACAGCACCTGGAAATGGCGCGCACTTTTGCCCAGCGTTTCAATTACCGTTATGGTGATCTGTTTCCCGAACCACAGGCGTTTAATTTTGGAAATGAGCTGGTGAAAGTGCCCAGCCTCGACGGAGCAGGCAAGATGAGCAAAAGTGAAAACCAGTTTGCTACGCTTTATCTTGCTGATGACGACAACACCATTCGCAAAAAACTGATGAAGGCCAAGACCGATGCAGGTCCTACAGAACCCCATTCAGAAATGCCGGACTATATTCGAAACCTCTTTCAGCTGATGGAACTGGTAAGTGAAAAAACAACAACGAATAAATTCCGCGAAGATTTTTCCATGGCCAACATCCGATATGGCGATATGAAAAAGCAGTTGGCGGAAGACATGGTCCGCTTCATTGCACCGATCAGGGAGAAGGCCAACGGCATTCTGAATGACCGGAGTTTTTTAATAAAGCTGATGAAGGAAGGAGCAGAGAGGTCCAGGGAAAGTGCATCAAGAACCATTTCTGCGGTGCGTAAGGCCATGGCTTTGGATTATACAGGCAATTAATAGAGGCATGGCGAATAATTTTTCAAATGCTGGACGAATCAATCCGAAATCCATATTTTTAACGACTAATCAATTTGATTCTCCGTTGACACCGAACAGGTATGGCGAAATCTAAAAAACCAAAGCACATAGCAGTAGCAGGGAATATCGGCGCCGGCAAGACCACACTCACCGAGTTGCTTAGCAAGCATTATAAATGGATCCCTCATTTTGAAGATGTAGACCATAATCCCTATCTGAACGATTTTTACGAGGATATGCCTCGCTGGAGTTTTCAATTGCAGATTTATTTTCTGAACAGCAGGATCAACCAGCTTATAGAAATTCACAAGGGAACGGAAACAGTGATCCAGGACCGGACTATTTATGAAGACGCACATATTTTCGCGCCGAATCTTCATGAAATGGGTCTTATGAGCAAAAGGGATTTCGATAATTATTTCAAATTTTTCCAGACCCTCAAAAGCATGGTTCAGCCACCCGACCTGCTGATTTATCTTCAGGCCTCCGTTCCCACTTTGGTAGGACAGATCCAGGCGAGGGGCAGGGAATATGAAGAAAATATTCGTCTCGATTATCTCAAACGCCTCAATGAGTACTACAATAAATGGATCGATACTTATAAAGAAGGCCCACTCCTCATCATCAACGTCGACGACAACCGTTTCCCCCAAAAAGTAGAAGACCTTGGAAAGATCATCGGCAAGGTAGACGCGCAATTGTATGGATTATTCTAAGAGAGATTAACCACAGAGAGATGAGGACGGGAATTTGACGAAGAGTTATTAGTGGGCACAAGGAATTTCACGACAGCTGCCTCAAGCAGTCCGCACATGAAGTTGCAATGAAGTTTTTATTTTTAAGAGTAAGCTTTAGAATAGAATTTAAAACGCAAAGAACGCAGGGTGCGCAAAGAAAGAAATCAGGCTGTAATTCAAGAAACCCTTGCGTTCCTCTGCGAATTCTCTGCGTCCTCTGCGTTTAAAAATTTCAAAGCGAATAGTCCGAGAGACATATGTCTGCAACCAAAGTTCCACCCGGCCTTTTCCATCATTCTGAACCTTAGAAAGCATACCATATTGATGATTTCATAGAAATCTGTTCTCTCCTTAATCACGGATTTCACTGATTAAAATTGGATTTCACAGATTGATTGATTGGATCAGAAGGATTGATGATTTCATAGAAATCTGTTCTCTCCCCCCAATTCCTAATTCCCAATTCCCAATTCCATCTTAATACCTTAATACCTCAATACCCCAATACCTTAATTCCCTTCTCTCCTACGGATAATTGGCATAAGCTTCCGAATCAGTCAGCAACTGGTTGATCCTTTCGAGCCATTCGTATTGAACTTTACGATTGCGGCTATGGTCTGACTCTTCGTCGTAGGTCTTCTGGTATTCTTCTTTTTGCTGAACGATAGACTGGTAAATGGAGTTGATGTCTCTTCTGAAAGTTTTTTTATTGAATGTATAATTCTGCAAAGCTTCATTGAGCTTGCGGGCAAAGATCTCTGTGATGTCGAAATGTCCCTGTTCGTGCGAGAGGATATAGTCTGTTTTCATCAGGCCCCAGGACTTGTTCTTGGAAAAATTGCAACTGATATGATAAGTCAGTTGTCCGTTGATCATTTGATAGGCGATCCCGAGACTCGTGCTGGTGGATGCAACGGCATCTGTGCCTCTTACTGGTTCGCAATGGAAATCGTCCCAGATCAATTTTTTGTCATAGGTCCAGGGAATAAATTCTTCTGTTTCTTCCTTGATGCTGATGGAGGTATCGGAGGCAACGTGTACGGGTTGCGGCAACTTGGCGGCGATGGGAGCCGGCTGCCCGGAGAAAGTCAGTACCAGCAGGGATACTGAAAATAGGTGGAATAGATTCATGGTGTACTTCAAACGAAAATTGGATAAAAAAAATTTTGTTCGGTTTGGTTTTTAATGGTTATTAAAAATATAAAATTCAGACGCATAAAATATTTAAATGATTCCTAAATCGGATTTTTATCGGCGAGAGGGTTTTTGCCATCGATAGTCGGGGCGGAACAAGGGGCGAAGGCAAACTAGGCTAAAAGGTAATGCAGTATCGGAGCTTTAGGGATATCGATTATTCGGCCAATGAATTTCAGTGCCCTTTGCAATCATCTTGAAATGTTTACCCGGATCAAGACTTTTATAGTATTAAATTATAGGTTTTAATGATTGACGCAGGAAATGATCCCGCCTTATATCAAGGGGATTATTTACAGAAACTAAAGTAGTATCTAATCATTGTGTTGATGCGAAAAATCTTTTTAACAGCAGAATGGAGAAAGCTCATACTGGTCAATTATCTGATTGATCCCGGTAAACTCCTTCCATATCTGCCCTACAAGACTGAGCTCGATCTTTGGAAAGACCGGTGTTATATAAGCCTCGTTGGTTTTCGATTCATCAATACCCGATTAAAAGGTTTTTCGCTGCCGTTTCACCGCGACTTTGAAGAAATAAATCTTCGCTTCTACGTCCGATACAAAGACGGAAATGAATGGAAGCGTGGAGTTAGTTTCATCAAGGAAATAGTTCCCAAGCCCGCCTTGACGCTTGTTGCAAACAGAATTTACAGTGAAAACTATGTTACGCTTCCAACCAAACACAAATGCGGGCAAGAGGATGGTTTATTGAAAGTCATGTACGGATGGAAGCATCAGGGCGAGTGGGATTCAATCGAAGTTGCCGCAAAAACAGGCTTATTGGACATTGAGCCGGGAAGTGAAGAAGAATTTATAACCGAACATTATTGGGGATATACTCCAATAAACAGTCGGCTTAGTTCCGAATACAAGGTAGAGCACCCGCGATGGCAAACATATCCTGTGGTTGATCATCAAATCAAGGTCCGCTTTGGTGCATTGTACGGTGCGGAGTTTGGTATGTTAAAAGATTTATTGCCTCAATCCATCATGTTGGCAGAAGGATCTTTGATCTCCGTCCGATCTGCTTCCAGGATCAACTAGTTTGGCAATACCAGCATTTGATAACTGAAAACAGATGTGGCATTGAATTATTGCCTGGCATTTCTATCTTTAAGCATGGCCATACGCATTCTGACTTTATTTTTCCTGCTGCCAGTGCTTTGTTATTCGCAAAATACATTCACACTTGCTGAATTAATTCGGATGAATGAGTTGCCGGAAGACGCCTTGACGAAAGAGATGGTTCATAAGAATTTTTCCATTGAGAATAGATTCCATGATACCATATCGAAGGCTCTTCTTTTGAATTTTAGAGATACGTCGGGCCAAAAGCTTTCGAAAAACTGGGATGAAGATGCTAATGCGGTAAACTATCATACTTCATTTGAATTGGATTTCCCCGCCTACAGGAAAGAATTGCTTCAGGAAGGCTTCAAACTTACAGACAAGCTAACCGGCGAAAACGAGGCCGTGACCGAGTTGTACGAAAAAAATATGCAGGTCATATCTCTTTATTGTTCTGTCGCCCAATCGGATGGCAGCCCGCCTGTTTACGAAGTGGACGTTTCCAATGGGAAAGGAGGATCTATTTCTACTCATGACTTTTAATCAAAAGCAAATTTCTGGAAGAGATCACTGACAAAAAGGAAATTGAGACGGGTAATTTTAATTTATTGTGTCTGGATATAATGCTTCACCAAACCAAATAGTGTAGACCCGATGAATTATTTTCATCCAAAGACATGCGCAGTGCGATACGCAAAAGGAAGACCCGATTTTCACAGCAATACCATCCGGTATATCCAAAAATATTTGCAGCTCGATAAAAAACTCGGCAAAGCATTGGATATTGCCTGCGGAACAGGACTCTCCACCAAAGCTCTTTTGGATATTGCTGAAAAGGTATTTGGAACAGACAGTTCTAAAGAGATGTTGAATTTTGCAAAAAAGGACGACAGAATTTATTACTCAGTTGCTTTGGCAGAACAGCAACCGTTTGGAGACAACCAGTTCGATTTGATCACTGTGAGTTCCGGCGTTCACTGGTTTGACATAGATAAGTTCCTGGTGGAAGCAAACCGTATTTTAAGATCTAAAGCCTGGCTGGTGCTGTACGAAAATCATTTCATTGCGGAAATGGAAGGCAATGAGAAGTTTCCTGAATGGTTCCGGGATGTTTATCTGAACAAATTTCCTTCTCCTCCACGAAACAATGCTTATCCCTGGACAAATGAAAACCTCGTCCCCAAAAATTTCAGGGTCTTGAACGAAGAAAAATTCAAAAATTCAATCACCTTCAACAAAAAACAACTGGCTTTATATTTTACTACTCAGAGCAACATCATTGCTGCAGTTGAAAGCAAGCGGGCAACGTATGAGGAAGTTGAAGCCTGGCTGGAACACGAGCTTTCTGTTTTTTTTGATAGAGATGATTCTGTCCATAGCATCATTTATGGAAACTGGATCAAGTATCTTCAAAAGGCCACCTGAAATGATTCCGAAATAAAATATATTACAAAGCGAAGTCACGAGATAAACTTTACTATAGATGCTAGCGGTCAGGTCAATGTCTTGTCGCCTTTAGGGTTAACAGAATTGATGACCAAAAAGAATTAATTCATTTCAGTTCTGAGGAAATTATGAGAATCCTTTTTTGGTTCTTCATTGTGGTTATGTTTTTTTGCTGTACACCAAAGAAAGAGAGCAGGAAATTTATTCCGCCGGAATATGAATTCCCAACGACGAAAGCAGGAGAGAATAAGACCTTCGCTTTTGTAGAAAGCGGCGCCAGGGACACCAGCTTTTGCGATTATCATGTTTATTCCGAAGAGGGGCACGAGCTTTTAATAGCCAATCTCTATACCAGGGCAGAGGCTGAAGATTCTCTGATTTATTTGGATGGTAAACTTGTTGAACACTTCGCACACTTTTTTCAGAAACGCTTTCGAACAAAAGCATTTATTGTGAAGGACACTGTAGTGGACAACGGGAGAAGATACGGGAAGAGAATCCTTGAAGAAGATTATTATTCTGACTCGCTCATAGACAGGATTACTGCAGAAAACGAATTCATGAAGGATACAGTCTTTACATGGAAAGGAGTAAGGCTTCCCACCCTGATGATTAAAACAAGCTTGCAACTGACGATTATGAGAAGATTCTTTCATAATAATCATCAGGATATTTCAGCTTCTGTAGTGTCGTATTTGGCTCGAGGCTTGGGGGCTGTTCGAATCACCACTTATAAGGCATATGACAATAAACCTGTCACAATCGATCTTGTTCAAATAAGAAACCTCCATTTACAGTCCGGAAGGTAGTTGCCACACCATGCCGCCATGGACCAGAAAGCCGTTGAGAAAATAAAAGCTGAAATCAAAATCTCCTGATCCACCGATAATCTTACTCAAATCCCTGCATGGCCAATAAGGAAATAGAAAAATAATTGACTGTCCACTCGGCGCCAGGTAAATTCCAAAAAAACATAACTTTATTCAGCATTGCCGCCGATATCTTCCCCCTTACTTTAAACGCCATCGAATGGCATTCTTTTGTTTGTAATTTTAAATTATTACAATGAGATCTTTTTTGATTTTATTGTTATTGATTCAGGGCCTTTGTTTGTATGGACAGTCCGATATAAGAAAGGTTTCTGTTTCCGATTTGCCGCAGGATATTCAAAATATACATGACGTATCGACTGTTGTTCGCTGGACGGATAGTTTAGGAGACAATGTAGTAGTGATCACAAAAAAGGTAATTAGAAAGGAAGATGAAGAGAGGATTAGAAATAGAGATGAAGTTAGCGATGGCAAATACGACACCAAGGACAACTATGAGCTATTCATTAAACCGTCATTTGCCTATCATTTTAAAATTGTTCATGATTCGGCAATACTGACCTGGAAGGTGGTGGGTATGAACAGGACTTGTGAGGAAGAAGAAACAAACCACCAAAAAAGCTGGTTTGTTGTGACAGATCTTAATAAAGATGGTCGGGCTGAAGTCTGGTTTATTTATAGAACAGAATGTGTTGAAGATGAAAATGTGGGAAACATGAAAATTGTGATGTGTGAAAGCGATATTCAATATACCATGAGTGGCTATATTGCCGGCCAACTGCCCTGGGAGAATTATCTGGATAATAATTTTCGACATGGTCCGGAAGTATTTTGGAAATACGCACTACAACTTTGGCAAAATTTCTTAAAAAAATAAGTATCACAGATTTCGGATTGCATATTCGCAGATGTTGATATTTCACAGATGTTTCCCATGATCCAGGTTTACTACTTGGGTTGATTGCATTATGAGATAAGTTTGAAGCCTGTAAGGAGTCTTCATGTTTAAATCACTGCTCTCATAATGACTCTAACTTAGAATGCTTCCTATAATTATAGGCATGCCTTATAAGACAATCAACAAAAGTAGTTGACGTCGATTATGGGAAACATCGGTGAAATCAGAATCTTAATCTATGAAATCCGTGATATAACTTCGTTATCCCCCGAAAAATCAGCTTATGAAGAAGATTTTCTTTCTGCTCCTGCTTCCCCTGTTTTCACTGGCCCAGAAAAATGAAACGGTCAACGATAAAAGGATCAGCGCTCTGGATACTGCTTTTCAGAGGGTGCTTCAACAATGGAAAGCTCCAGGCTTTGCAGTGGCTGTTGTAGAAAAAAACAAGATCATTTATGCGAAAGGATTTGGATACCGCGATCTGGAAAATAAATTGCCAGTGACCACACAAACCCTTTTTGCGATCGGCAGTTGCACCAAGGCCTTCACCGCTTCACTCATTGGACTCTTGCAAAAAGAAGGAAAGCTCGATATCGACAAACCCGTTCACCAGTATCTTCCTTCACTCAATTTTTATTCGGACGAACTCACCAACAGCGTTACGCTTCGCGATATGATGTCGCACCGCACCGGAATTCCACGCCACGATTATTCATGGTATTTGTTTCCTACCGCTTCACGTGATTCGCTGTTCCAGCGAATCCAGTACCAGGAGCCCACTTACCCTTTGCGCCGCATGTGGCAGTACAATAATTTCATGTTTGTGGCCTTGGGTGCCGTGGCAGAAAAGATTACCGGAAAAACATGGGAAGAAAATATCCGTGAACGATTTTTGCAACCCTTGCGGATGAACAGCAGTGAATTTTCTATTCACGATATGCAGAAAACTGGTGATGCAGCAAAGGGATACGGACTCAAGAAAGATTCTTTAATTACTGGCCTTCCCTATTATGACATCAATGCTGCAGGACCAGCAGGAAGCATCAACAGCAATGTGATGGATATGTCGAACTGGGTCATCACCTGGATCAATGGTGGAAAATTTGAAGGGAAAGAAATTCTTTCTTCCATTTTTTCAAAGGAAGCCATCAGTTCCCAGGCGATCATCAGTGATGGATTTCCTACCAAAGAAAGACCTGATCTTTATTTTGCCAACTATGGATTTGGATGGATGCTTTCTTCTTTTAAAGGACACTACCGCGTAGAGCATGGTGGAAATATTGACGGATTTTCTGCCAGCACCTGTTTCTTTCCAACTGATAGCATTGGCATCATTGTGCTCAGCAACCAGGATGGATCCACAGTTCCTTCCATCATTCGTAATCTCATTGCCGACCGGCTCCTGGGCAAGCCCTATTTTAACTGGAGTGATGATTTGCGTAACAGCTATCAAAAAGCAAAAAAAGAATCTGAGGCACAGGAAAAAACAAAAACTCCTTCGCAGATCCCCAATACCAAACCCTCTCATCCACTCAAAGACTACGAAGGAATCTATCGCAACCAGGGCTATGGTAATTTTGAGGTGTTCACGCGGCATGACTCCCTGTTTGCATACACACCATCAAAACTGATCTGGCTGCGCCATTATCATTACGATGTGTTCTCTCCTCATCTTCTGGATGATTACCGCTTCGATCCATCGGAAAACAGCGGGCTGCGTATTCAATTCAATACGGGCATCAACGGATTGATCGAATCTCTGAACATGGTTGGATTTGAAGCGCCTAATATCCAACTCCTTTTTAAGAAGACAGAAAAAGAGCAGCCCATTGCAAAGGGAGAGGCAGAACAATACACAGGAACTTTTATTGTAGGCACAACGGAAGCCAAACTGTATACAAGGTCGGACACACTCTATCTTTTTGTTCCCGGTCAGCCTGAATACGAGCTGGTGCCTACGGGAAAGGATAGTTTCGCGTTAAAAGCAGCGAGTGGGTTTTCCCTGCAGTTTTTGCGCGATGCCAGTGGCGCCATCAATGCTGTGAATTTTGTTCAACCCAATGGGACTTTCAAAGCAGAAAAGAAAAAAACATCATGAACATCAGCATTCGCAAAGCAGTGCGTGAAGACTGTCCGCGCATTCTGGAGTTGGTAAAAGAGCTGGCTGAATATGAACGTGCTCCGAAAGAGGTTACTGTAACCCTGGAGCATTTTGAAAAAAGTGGGTTTAGCAGTCGCCCGGTGTGGTGGGCTTTTGTTGCGGAGGTGAATGGAAGGATCGAAGGATTTGCATTATTCTATATCCGGTTCAGCACCTGGAAAGGACAGCGCATGTATCTCGAAGATTTTGTTGTCACGGAAAAAATGAGGGGAAAGGGATTGGGAAAGCTTCTCTTCGACCAGTTGATCCAGGAAGCCAAAAGAAGAAAACTGCAGGGCATACAATGGCAGGTGCTGGAATGGAATGAACCGGCCATTAATTTTTACAAAAAATACAATGCCTCTTTCGACCCCGACTGGATCAATTGCGGAATGATGATAGTGAATGGTGAGTGGTGAATGGTGAATGGTCAATAGTGAATAGTGAATAGTGAATGATGAAGAATGAATAGTGAATAGATGAAAGAGGCAATAAAAAAAATGTTCTATCATTAAATAGCTTAATGATAGAACATTCATGAAGATTTTAATTCTTTACTAAAGATATTCCGTTGATCCTTTCAACCGCACTCACTATTCACCAATGACCATTGACCATTCACCATTCACCATTCACCATCACATTCCTCCCGAAACTGCCACGAGCCACAGGACAAAGAAGACGGCTGCACCAACCAGAGATATAAGACCGATAATACCGATGAAGGGAACTACCAGTCCAAGAACAAGCAGCACAGCGGCCGCAATGAGCAATATGATCCAGGTTCTAAAATAATTATGGGCTTTAGATGTATCATTTTTGAATTTTAAACTATCCATTTTCTTGTTCACAAAATATCCGTCAGCATTGATGCTATGCCTTATTTCTTTTTGCATCAGTTTGAAACTGATCTTGTCCATCAGTTTCATTTTCTTTCCAGTGATCAACTGGTAGTCTTTTAATTTCATTCGTGATAGATCCTGAATAGAAATCTTTGCACCGTTTTTGCCGAGAGGGATCATCATTTCTGATGCCTTGATGCCAGCGGGCTTTTTTGAGGGAGGTACTACAATTGTTCCGGAAGCAAAGGAAACAACCACGAACGACAATGCAATAAGAGAAAATAGAAATTTTTTCATACACTTGGTTTTGGGTTAAAAAAAACTTTGGGTTAAACGATAAATAAAAATATGTAAAAAAACAAACCAGCCCCATAAATTTCAATCCGACATTTATATGATTGTTGCTGATAGTTGAAGTCGAAACTCAGCCCAGTGCGCTGTCCAGGTCGGCGCGAATGTCTTCAATATTTTCGATACCTACATTCATACGGATCAATCCATCGGAGATGCCATATTTTTCTCTTTGTTCCCTGGGTACGCCAAAATGGGTCATGGAGGCCGGATGCGACAGCAATGTATCTATAGTGCCCAATGAAACAGTTCGCACACACATCTTCAGCCGGTTCATGAAATCAATTCCACCTTGCAATCCTTTCTTCAGTTCAAAGCTTACCATGCCACCCGCATGCTTCATCTGTTTTTTTGCAAGAGCATGATCGGGATGAGAGGGGAGGCCCGCATAATTAACTTTTTTTACTGCCGGATGTTTTTCCAAAAAGCGGGCGATGTCCATTGCATTGCTGCAATGTCTTTCCATTCTCAGCTCCAGTGTTTTTATTCCCTGTATCAAAAGAAAAGCATCGAAGGGATTTGCGTTGCCACCGAGTAGTTTCTGTACTGTTCGAACATGTGCATTCATTTTTTCCCGGTCTTTTCCCAGCAGGATGCCTCCGATGGCGGTGCCGTGTCCATTCAGAAATTTTGTAGTGGAGTGCACTACATAGTCAATTCCGTAGCGAAAGGGTTGTTGCAGGTAAGGAGTGGCAAAGGTATTGTCGCACGCTACGATAAGGCCCTTGCTGTGCGCGATTTTTGTAAGCTCCTCCAGGTCTACACACTGAATGGTAGGATTGGCGGGTGTTTCCAGATACATCATCCTGATCTGTTTATTTTTTTTGATCAGGTCTTCTACCTGATCGAGCTGGCGCAGGTCGGCAATGACGGCTTCAACGCCAAGAGCGGGAAGAACTTTTGAGAGCAGTTCATCAGACCCACCGTAAAGAGAGAAATGAGTGAGTACTTTGTCGCCCGATTTCAGGTTGGCTAGAAAAAGGGTGGTGATGGCGGCCATTCCCGAAGAATGAAGAATTCCTTTTACATCGAGGCCGAGCCCGAAATTTTCCAGAAATGCAATTTTCTGTTCCGCTTCTGAAAAACCAGGATTACCCCAGCGTGAATAAATATATCCTTCTTCTTCTCCACTGAACCGGCGCATACCCTGTTCAGCGGTGTCGTAAACATAAGTGCTGGTCGCATAGATTGGTGTCTGGTGCGCATAAAGGGGATCCTGCTGATGTCCGGCATGAATGGCGGCAGAACCAAATCCGGATAGTGAAAAACTTTTCTCCATGAGATGCTGGGGTTTTTGTTAATTAGCTAATTGATGGAGCAAAGGTATTGAGGTGAAAATGAGGAATTGGGAATTTGGAATTGGGAATTGGGGGAGAAAAGGTTACTATGAAATCGTCAATTTCGAAATCCTATGATCAATCTTTGCAACCCCCTGTACCGATTGGTACATTCGGATGGCGAATGTAATCCGTGCAATCAGTGATTATGGTATGGGCAATTGGAGAACTTGCTACCCGCAGACAGGGGTGATAGGTTGCGATGAATGAAAACAGAAAATAAGAACTTTGAACTCTGAATTCTGAACTCTGAACTTGAACTTTGAACTTTGAACTTTGAACTCTTAACTCCGAACTCCGAACTGAACTCATGCAACCATATAAACTAGCAGGTAAGCCGCCGCATCACAATGCCACCATTGCCATGAAAGAATTAATTCTTCAACTTGCTTCTTATAATCTTTGGGCCAACCAGATCCTGTTCCAACAGGTGCTCGAACTGCCGGTAGAAAAACAAACAGCAGAATTGTCCAGCAGTTTTTCCAGTCTGTATAAAACCATTTTGCACATGTGGGATGCAGAATCTATCTGGTGGCAAAGGATGAAACTGCAGGAAAGGATCAACATTCCCAGCGAAAGTTTTTCAGGCGACACCAAAGAACTTTGTAGCCAGCTGCTCCATCATAACCGGCAATGGCTGGACTGGCTTTCTTCTGCACAGGAGCATATGATCCAGCATGTTTTTCATTACCAGAATTCCAAAAGGGAACAGTTCAAACAACCCGTGTATCAGATGCTGCTGCAGGTATTCAACCATGGCACCTATCATCGTGGACAGATCGTGACCATGCTTCGTCAGCTCGGTGTTGACAAGATACCAGGCACTGATTTTATTTTATGGAGCAGGCGGAAGTGAGAGATGTGAGATGTGGGATGAGAGATGTGAGAAGAGAGAAGAGAGGTCAGGATTTTTTTTCTACCAGGCTTTTTAAAGTTTGCAGAACGGCCAACCAGTTTTTTTCTGATGCTTGCTTGCCTTTTTCCGTTGGAATGTTTTCCTGGGTTACGGTGAGCTTTGTTGCGTTTTGTACTGGTGATAATTCATAACTCACGATGGAATAATTTTCAGGTAGGTCGGACAGACCGGAAAAAGAACTGAGCCAGGTATAGCGAAACAGTTTTTCTTTTTCCATTTTTTGGATCAGGCCCTTGTCCATGTACGATTTTCCCTTCCACTCACCGCGAAAGATCAACGGACTTCCTTCTTTCCATTCCGATTCAGCTTTTGTTCCATGCAAATATTGCTGAATCATTTCCGGACGCGTAAGTGCCTCCCATACCGCGGAAGCCGGAGCCTGAATCAATAGAGAAACCTTTGCCGAAAATTTTTTATCCATGATAAAACGTCTTCACTCCTCAGACGTCGGTCATACGAAGCTATTAGTTCCATTCTCTTCCCATATCCCACATCCCACATCTCACATCTTCTCTCTTCTACCTTCTCCAGCACTTGCGGAACCAGCATTAACTTTTCTCTTCCCACATCCCACATCTCACATCCCACATCTTCTCTAATACGCCCATTTCACCAGAGTGGCTCCCCAGGTAAATCCACCGCCGAAGGCAGCAAGAACGATCTTGTCTCCTTTGTTCAATTGATGGCGCCATTCCCAAAGACAAAGCGGAATGGTGGCAGCAGTAGTATTTCCAAAACGTTGAATATTCAGCATCACTTTTTCCTGTGATATTCCCATGCGGTTGGCGGTAGCATCAATGATTCTCTTGTTCGCCTGGTGAGGTACCAGCCAGGCAATGTCATCACCAGTCAGATTGTTTCGTTCGAGAAGTTCAGCACTGACATCAGCCATACCTTTTACAGCGAATTTGAAAACTGCCTGTCCTTCCTGGTAAACAAAATGTTCTTTGTTGGCAATAGTTTCAGCACTGGCAGGTTTGACTGATCCACCTGCCTTCATATGCAAATAAGCCCTTCCGCTTCCATCACTTTTGAGAATGCTGTCGAGGATTCCAAAGCCTTCGTGATTGGGTTCCAGCAATACCGCTCCCGCGCCATCGCCAAATATGATGCAGGTCTGGCGGTCGCTGTAGTCAATGATGGAACTCATTTTGTCAACGCCAACCACCACCACTTTTTTATAACGACGACTTTCAATTAGTGCGGCGCCTGTGGTAAGTCCATATAGAAATCCGGAGCAGGCAGCTTCAAGGTCAAATCCCCAGGCGTTTTTTGCGCCTACTTTGTCTGCAATGATGTTGGCAGTTGCAGGGAAGACCATGTCGGGTGTTACGGTAGCACAGATGATGCAGTCGATTTCGGTGGGAGAGATGCCTCTTTTTTCACAGAGTTGCAGTATGGCAGGAGCAGCGAGGTCAGAGGAACCTTTGCCGGGTTCTTTGAGAATTCTTCTTTCTTCAATGCCAGTACGTGTGCGGATCCATTCATCGTTGGTCTCCACCATTTTTTCGAGGTCAAAATTGGTGAGCTTCGTTTCCGGAACATATCCTCCCACGGCTGTTATCGCTGCATTCGTCTTCTGATGTGCCATAAGCATATTTGGTGAGCGAAGATATAGAAGGTTTATAGTTTCTGGTTGATGGTTTCACGCCAACCTGCCTGCCGGCAGGCAGGGACGCAAAGAAGCAAAGGCACAAAGCTTTTTTTGAAACGCAGAGGACGCAAAGAGCGCAAGGGAGAGACGCAAAGGTTTGGCCGTTGATATTTTTAGGTTGTAGACTATCGATGTCTTGTCAAATTTTGTTAATGACGGTTTTCAAAAATGGAGTACCCTAGAATTTTTATACGTATAAAATTTTGATGTGCGAAGCAAACCCTTGCGTCCCCTTGTGCTCTTTGCGTCCTCTGCGTTTCAAAAAAACTTTTGCGCCTTTGCTTCTTTGCGTCCCTGCCTGCCGGCAGGCAGGTTGGCGTGAAACCACCAGAAACTCTCTAATATTGCAGTCATGATAGCGTTTTTAAAAGGAAGGTTTGATAAGAAAACACCCTCGTATGTACACATTGATGTAAACGGAGTGGGTTATGAAGTTCAGATCAGTCTCCATACCTATTCAAGGATCCAGGATCTGCAAGAAGGTATCCTGCAAACCCACCTCATCGTGCGGGAAGATGCGCACCTCCTCTTTGGCTTTTTTGATCTTTCTGAAAAAGAAATGTTTCTCCAGCTCATTGCCATTTCGGGGATCGGCGCCAATACCGCCCGCGTTATGCTCTCTTACATGAAGCCCGACGAGCTCAGTAGGGCCATCGTTCAGGGGAATGTAAAACTGCTGGAGGGAATCAAGGGAATCGGCAAGAAAACAGCCGAACGTATTGTAGTGGAATTAAGGGACAAATTAAGCAAACAACCTATTGATACTGCGCTAAATATTTCGCCATGGAAGGGCAATACTTTACACTCCGATGCGTTAAATGCACTGATCGCACTGGGTATCAACCGCCAGGCTGCAGACACAGCCATTCAGAAGGTTCTGGAAAAGGACCCGGGGATAGGGGTTGAACTGTTGATCAAGAAAGCATTACAAATCCTTTGATACCATTGTAACCAACTTGCGGGGAAAATTAGACTTGGCTGTAAACACGACCTTAAAATTCTGTACACTGGTGATTGCCTGTGTCCTGTCGGCCTTTTTGTCGAAGGCCAACGCTTCCCCATTCCAGACAGGACAGCAACAGCCCGATACCGCTCACTATCCCCTTCGCGACCGCCGCGGTGACCCTTATTCTAATCCCAATCGCAATGCCTTTGACCTGAAGGATACTGCTTTTGTAAAGAGGCACGTGGAATATGATCCCAAAACAAAACAATACTATATCATCGAAAAGATCGGCAATCAGTACTACCGTACGCCCGCCAGCTTTTCCATGCAGGAATTTTTGAAGCTCCAGGGAAAAAAAGATGAAGATGAATATTTCCGCCAGCGCGCTGACCTTCTTTCCGACCTGAACCGAAGAAGCTATAAGCCGAAATTCGGATTCAATAAAGACTGGGTCAACCGCATCACAGGAAATGGAAAAGTAGATATCAAGCCCAATGGATATGTGGACATCGCGGCAGGCTACCAGGGCCAGAACATCAAAAACCCAACCCTGCCCGAACGTGCAAGAAAGACGGGTGGCTTCGATTTCAACATGAATGCCCAGTTGCAGGTGGATGCCAACATCGGCGACAAGATCAAACTTCCCATCAATTACAACACACTGGCCAATTTTGATTTTGAGAATCAGCTCAAGCTCGATTACCAGGGCAAAGACGACGAGATCCTCAAACAGTTCCAGATGGGAAACGTGAATTTCGCTTCCAAAGGAACATTGATTCCCGGCGCGCAGTCGCTCTTTGGAATCAAAACCCAGTTACAGTTTGGAAAACTTTTTCTCACAACCGTTCTTGCCAACCAGCGTTCGGCCCGTCAAACCCTGGGACTTCAGGGAAGTTCGGCCACCCAAAGTTTCGATATCAGGGCCGATGAATATGAAGAGAACCGGCACTTCCTGATGGCGCAATATTTCCGGAAAAATTACAACAAGGCGATGGGAGAACTTCCTGTTGTCCGTTCCAATGTTCAAATTTTGCGTCTTGAAGTCTGGGTCACCAACCGCACCGGCGCCACGATCGATACCCGCGACATCGTTGCCTTAATGGACCTCGGCGAAAGCCATCCCTACAATCCTAGCTGGGTGGGCTCAGGTAATGATCTTCCGAGCAATAATTCGAACACGCTGTATAAAACCCTGCTCGCTGATCCCAATATCCGGAACTCCACGCAGTCACAAAGCCTGTTGAATGGATTGGGCGGAATGCAATCCGTCCAGGAATTTGAAAAAACTTTTGCGCGCAAACTGCAGCCTACTGATTATTATTTTAATCCGCAGATCGGATTTCTTTCGCTCAACCAACCACTACAGCCCGATGAAGTGCTGGGAGTAGCCTATCAGTATACCTACAATGGACAAGTGTACCAGGTGGGAGAATTTTCCCAGGACGTTCCTCCCGACAGCACGGGCAATTCAACAAAGGTTCTTTTCCTGAAATTATTAAAAGCAACTTCCCAGCGTCCCAACCTTCCGATCTGGGACCTGATGATGAAGAATGTGTACAGTGTTGGATTTGGACAACTGGAAGAAAAAGATTTTCAACTTGACATTCTTTATGAAGAACCCAGCCAAGGGCCCAAGCGCTACCTTCCGGTTTCTATTACCAGCCCCAATGTGCAACAAGGAACACCCATACTCACTCTTGATAAACTCGATCGATTAAATAATCAGAAGGATCCGCAGCCGGATGGTGTGTTCGACTATATTCCCAACTTCACCGTGATCCCTTCGCAAAGCCGGATTATTTTTCCCGTGCTTGAACCCTTTGGCCATGATCTTGATACAGCGGTCCTACCATCGCAGCGGGCCAGCGTACTATTCTATCCACTTTATGATACCATCAAGGCCATTGCACAAAACTTCACGAATCTGAATCGCTTTCGACTGGTAGGACGATCACGCTCCAGCAGCAATTCGGACTACCAGCTTGGATTCAATATTCCGCGTGGTTCTGTTTCAGTTACTGCGGGTGGACAGGTGTTGCAGGAAAATGTAGATTATGAGATCAACTATGATCTTGGTACGCTGAGGGTGATCAATCCAGCCATCATCAATGCAGGTCTTCCGGTGCAGGTGCAATACGAGAGCAATGCGACTTACGGCTTGCAACAGAAAAATTTTCTGGGAGTGCGTATGGATTACATCGCCAATCGAAACCTCACTATCGGTGCCACTATGGTGCAACTCGGCGAACGTCCTTTCTTCACCAAGCAGTCGTATGGGGAAGATCCCATTCGTAACCGGATGTATGGAGTAGACTTTGACTATCGAAACAATATGCCTCGCCTGTCGCGACTCCTGGACAAGCTTCCGTTTTATTCTACCAAGGCTATGTCTTCTATTACGGCATATGGAGAAGCAGCAGCCCTGGATCCCGGACATGCCAAGCAAATTGGAAAGGGAGATGCGGGCGCGATCTATGTAGACGATTTCGAGGGAACAAAAAGCAGTATCGATCTTCGATTTCCGCTCATTAGCTGGACGCTTTCCTCCATTCCTTACAGGTCGCAGGATGCAAATGGAAATATTCTTTTTCCTGAAGCGGAAGATTCCGCAAAAACCCTGGGCATTGGATTCAACCGCGCCAGGCTTGCCTGGTACAATATTGAGCAGGTGCTTCAGGAGAGAAACAATCCGAATAACCCCATTAGAAAAAATATCCAGGAGCTCACCAAGCCAGAAACCAGACAGGTATATCAGGAAGAACTTTTTCCTAAAAGAACGAACGACATAGGCCAGGCCCTTATTACCACCTTCGACATGGCTTATTATCCCAATGAAAGAGGACCTTATAATTTCAGGACAAGAGATCTGAACACAACCAATCTACCAGGTACACTTCTCAATCCAAAAAAATCCTGGGGTGGTATCATGCGCAATATTGACCAGACGGATTTTGAAACCAGTAATATCGAATTCATTGAATTCTGGCTTCAGGATCCTTTCATCAACAAGCCGGCCAGCAGGGGAGGAGAATTGTATTTCGATCTCGGTAATATTTCTGAAGATGTACTGCGCGATGGAAAGCGACTGTATGAAAACGGACTTCCTACACCCAACAATCCTGCTCCGGTAGATACAACCATCTGGGGACAGGTGCCCCGAAATCCTATTCAGGTCACCAATGCATTCAGCAATGATCCTGCCGACCGGCCTTACCAGGACGTGGGCTTCGATGGTTTGACTGACGATGCTGAAAAAACAAAATTTAAACCCTATCTCGACCAGCTCGCAGCACTTTTTGGTCCGAATTCAGACATTTATAAAAAAGCATCAGCCGATCCTTCTTCCGATAATTTCAAAGGTTATCGCGATCCGTCTTTTGGAGAGAGCAATGGAATACTGGAGCGGTATAAAGACTTCAACAATCCACACGGCAATTCACCTGTTGCGAGTTCAGGTGATGAATTCAACAATGCCTTCACACTCTATCCCGACCAGGAAGAATTGAACCGCGACAATACGATGAATGAAGTGGAAGAATATTTTCAATACCGTGTTCCACTTTTGCCGGGAATGACGCCTGGAACCAATCCGCTGATCACGGACATGCGTCGCGTGAATGCGCACCTGGCCGATGGATCCACGCGTGCGGAAACCTGGTACCTGTTCCGCATCCCGATCAAACAATATGATTCGAAAACGGGCAATATTCCGGACTTTAAATCCATTCGTTTTATCCGGATGTTCATGACCAATTTTGAAGACACGGCTGTTCTTCGTTTTGCTGAACTGGAATTGGTGCGCAACCAGTGGCGGAAATTTATTTATGAAGTAGACACCACAGGAAACTATACTCCTATTGCTAACAATGATCCGACAAAATTGGATGTGCTGGCAGTAAACATCGAAGAAAATGACCAGCGTACGCCCATTCCTTATCGTCAGCCTCCGGGTGTGGAGCGTCAGCAGCAATTGAGCAATAACAATGTGCAGCTCCTGCTCAACGAACAATCTCTGAGCTTAAAAGTAAAAGACCTTCGCCGTGAAAAAGCACGTGGTGTGTTCAAGAACATGAACCTCGACCTTCGCAATTATGGAAGACTATCGATGTTCACACACCTCGAATCATCCCTTTCTCCGGGTACCGACATTCTTCCGGGAGATCTGAATGCTGTGATCAGGATCGGAAATGATTTCGTGAGCAATTATTATGAGATCAGGATTCCGTTGAAGGCAACAGCCTGGGGAGCGAAGGATTCACTCCTGATCTGGCCTGAATCGAACAATCTTGACTTTGACCTGCAGCAACTGGTAGCGCTGAAAATAAGGCGCAATTCAATTCCCGGTACAAAGGATTATTATTCGGAGACCATTGATGGAAAAACTTTTGCCATCCTGGGAAATCCAAACCTTGGTGAAGTGCGTGGCATGTTCCTGGGTGTGGAGAATGCAAAAAAAGAAACGGTAGATGCGGAACTATGGTTTGATGAATTACGTCTTTCCAAGCTCAATGAAAAAGGAGGATGGGCGGCACTTGGCCGCGTGGACCTGAGACTGGCAGACCTGGGTAATGTTACTTTCAGTGGAAGTTATCGAAGCGTTGGATTTGGAACGCTGGAACAAGGGGTGAATGAACGAAGTAAGGAAGATTATTTGCAGTATGATGTGAGCACGAATCTCGATTTGGGAAAACTGGTGCCACGACAAGCTGCCCTTCAGATTCCGGTATATGCTGGCGTGAGCAAGACGATTAGTCTTCCGGAGTTTGATCCACTCGATCTTGATATAAAACTAAAAGACAAGATCAATAGCTTCAGTTCGACGAAGGCGCAGGATTCCGTTCGTTCGGATGCAGTGGATGAAACAACGATCAAGACAGTGAACTTCACCAATGTAAAAAAGAACAAGACCAATGGAAAAAAGCCACAGATCTGGGATATTTCCAACATTGATCTGAATTACAATTTCGTTCACCAGCAAAGAACCAGTCCCATCATAGAACTGGAAGACATCAAGCGAACGCGTGGAGCAGTGGCTTATAATTTTGCACCCCAGCCGAATTTTATCGAGCCACTAAAAAGGATCATTAAAACGCAGTCGCCGTGGCTGGCATTGATCCGCGATTTTAATTTCAACTACAAGCCTTCATTGCTCTCTGTTAAAGCAGATATATTCCGGCAGTTTGGTGCGCTTCGCAACCGCAACATCGGAACTTCATTCAAGCTTCCGGAGACCTACAACAAGTTCTTTTATTTCGACCGTTACTATAGTTTGCGTTGGGACCTTACCCGTTCTATCAGTATTGACTTCAATGCTGTGAACAACGCGCGTGTGGATGAACCCTTCGGAAGAATTGATACCAAGGAAAAGAAAGACTCCGTGAAGAAAAATTTCTGGAATGGAGGAAGGAACACCCACTATCACCATGAAGCAACTGCCTCGTATAATGTGCCCATGGCAAAAATTCCGTTGCTGGATTGGACCACGCTTCGTGGAAGCTATACTTTAAAGTACGATTGGTTCGCGGGTACACTGCTGGATCATGACCTGGGTAATTCTTTCCTGAACGGACAGACGCGCAATGCAACAGCCGATCTTGATTTTGATCGCCTGTATACGAAATGGAAATTCCTTCGGGCCGTGTATAGCGATGCAGCTGTTCCAAAACAAACGGCACCGCCAAAGAATCCAAAAGATTCCAGCTCAAAGAAAAAAATTAAGAATCCCAACGAACTTCCAACCGTAAGTCCAACGGCAAAGTTCTTTGTGAAGATGCTGACACCCGTTAAACGGATCGGCATTCAATACACAGAAGATCTCGGAACATTAATACCCGGCTTTATGGACAGTGCAAAAATACTCGGAATGAATCCGAAGAGTGATGCACCCGGATGGAAATATGTACTGGGTTACCAGCCCGATACCAATGACATCAATCACCTCGGGCAAAGAGGATTGCTGTCCAGAGATTCTTTGTTCAATTCGCTGATACAGCAGCGTTATAACCAGCACGTCAACATTACAGCGCAGGTCTCACCCATTCGCGATCTGAATATTGACGTGAGCTTCGATAAGGTATACGAAAAAAATTATTCTGAACTCTATAAGGATACTACTGGTCATTCGGGACTGCAACGGTACAATCCTTATTCATCGGGAAGCTTCAGTATTAGTTATGTTTCTTTTCAGACCTTGTTTGGAAAATTCAATCCCAATGAGCTTTCTGAAACGTTCAAGCAGTTTGAAGCCAACCGCGTAGTCCTCTCTCAAAGATTGGCTCAGGAAAATCATTATGTTCCCATTCCTGTTGCCGGACCAGATGGATTTTATGAAGGATATGGACACTATGCGCAGGATGTTTTGATTCCAGCCTTCATTGCGGCCTATACCAAAAAAGATCCATTAAATGTGCCTCTGATCAAGAGTTCCAATCCTGACCTTCGCTCCAATCCATTTTCGGGTTTTATTCCAAAGCCCAACTGGAATCTTACCTACAATGGTTTGAGCCGGTTGAAAGGACTGGAAAAAATATTTACCAATTTCACGCTCCGGCATGGGTACAACAGTACTCTGAGCATGAACAGTTTTACTTCAGCACTGTTGTTCCAGGATATTGCCCATGTTGGATATCCTTCCTTTATTGACACGGCAACAGGAAACTACATTCCCTATTTCCTGGTGCCGAATGTAACCATCAGCGAACAGTTCAATCCGATGATTGGAGTGGATGCTACTTTCACCAACCAGCTTTCCGCCCGCTTCGAATATAAAAAGAGCAGGCAACTCAGTCTGAGCCTGATCGACTATCAGCTGGCCGAAAACCGTTCTACAGAATATACTATCGGCATGGATTGGAGAAAGAGAGGAGTACCCATTCTTCAGAATATTCGCATCGGAAAGAATGGAAAGAAATTGGACAATGATGTCACCTTCCGCTTCGACTTCAGTCTTCGTGATGATGCCACATCCAACAGCAAGCTGGATCAGAATATCGCATTTGGAACGGCGGGACAAAAAGTAGTACGCATTGCTCCTTCCATTGATTATGTGGTGAACAACCGGGTGAATCTTAAATTTTATTTCGAGCAAAACAAAGTAATACCCAAGATCGCCACCACAGCGCCCATCACCACCACCAGAGCAGGACTGCAGGTGCGGATATCTCTTGCACAATAACTGGTTTTACCAGAAGGCACGAAGAGAATTTTTACCGGAAAGAACGCAGAGAGCGCAAAGAAACGCAAAGGGTGCAAGCGGAAATTACTTTGCGTTTCTCCGCGGTGCTTTGCGTCCTTTGCGGTTAAATTTTTTTATCAATTATCGTCACAACAATCGTTTATCAAACAAAATATGTCTTCGCCGCAGGCTACAGTAAAGTACCAACAGCTAACAGCCAATAGCTAACAGCCAACAGCTCTCAGCTCATAGCTTCTCCCATTCAGACCTCTTTCCGTTCAAATATCTTTTCTCTGAATTTTTGATAGAAGAAAGAAACAACCAGCAAAAGAATTCCCAGCACCACATAGGCAATCACTTTTTGTACAGCGCTAAAACTAAGTGAGTCCAGTGCCAGAAGCTTGGCCAGGGTTGCTCCCATCAGGATGATGGCCATCATTCTTGCCGTGACTGATTTCATAACAAATCCCCAGGAAAAAATAACAACCGCCGTAAGCAGCCACAGTAGCGTAACGACAAAACCACTCCAATTAAAACCAATAAACAAAACGAAGAAGATAAGTGATAGTGAGGCAAAAGCTTTACGTGTTAAGAATTCTTCTTTCCAGGCGAAAGAAAATACCAGCAGTTGAAGGACCGATAGTGCACAAAGCAGGATAGTGATCCAGGCTATGGCTGCATTCGCAAAACTATTGGCAAAAACAAAAAGCGAAGCCAGGTACACCGCGACGGTGTTTAACGCCAGTTGATAGTTGTCATTGATGGTAAATTTTTTTTTCTGATAGACCTTATAGAGCAAAGAATTGACAAGAAAGAGCAGAAAGAAAAAAGAAATGAAGGCCGATCCAATCCAATGCGTTCCTGCCGGATTTTTTCTGGAAGCCCAGACCAGGAAAAGGACCCACGTAAGGGCCTGTGCCGCACGACCCACATTTTTCCATCCTTTGCGGATGGTGAGGTACACCACACCTGAATCGAGCAGGGAAATATAAAGAAAGAACAGTTCGGGTTTATCAGCATTCTTACTGATCAAAAAAGGAATGGCGTAAGCGCCAATCAGCGCCAGTAATGCAATCTCCTGGCGGTTGTAGCGTGAGGCTTCGTAAACAGTGTAGACCGTAAAAAAAATCATGATCCCAAAAGCCAGGGGAAAAGAAAACAGATTGTAATAGACATGAGCAGCATAAGTGGTAAAATAGAGAGAAGCTATGCCCCCGCTGAACAGGATGGCACTGAACACCGAATAATTCCTGCGCAGTCTCAGCGAAAAAATATACAGCAATACTCCGGCACCATAAGCAATGAATAGTCTCATTCCTACCGAGATCAGGTTGCGGTCTATGGCATATTTAACGCCAATGGACAGTCCAATCACCAGTACGATGATGCCAATGAAATGGATCAGGCGTAGTCCAATAAAATTTTCAATGGACCAGTGTATCTCAGATTGTTTTGAAACAGGTGAATTTTGTTTCTGCCCTGTGTCAGATCCCAATAATTTTTCTTCCAGTTGGGCAATGGTGCGGTGCTGTTCCTGCAAAACTTTTTTGAGTTTGTCCAACTCCTCCTGCATTTCTTTTTTTTCCTGTTCGGTCATCGCTTGAAAATTACAGAAAAAGGATACACTGTAAACATGAGTAACAAAGGGGGTTTCACGCAAACCTGCCTGCCGGCAGGCAGGGACGCAAAGTGCCCAAGACGCTTAAGGTTCGCTGCGCTCACCTGGAAATGAACCGCAGAGAACGCGGAGAACACGCAAAGGCAGGGATCTGGAAATCCTTGCGTTTCTTTGCGCATCTTTTGCGCCCTTTGCGTTAAAATTTCCAGGTGAGCGCAGCGAACCCCAAGCGTCTTTGCCTCTTTGCGTCTTGGCGTGAAACCTAACCTCGCTTATTCCCACAATTCTTATCTTGCTCTGACAAAAAACCATTTTTGAAAAAGCTTTTCTTCTTTTTATTTCTTGCTTTTTTCTTTCCGGACTTGTGCTTTTCCCAAACAGATTCCTGTTCTCTGCGCATTAGTTTGTTGACCTGTGCACCGGGTGAAGAGCTCTATGCCAGCTTTGGCCATACTGCTCTTCGCGTGCAGGATTCTGTTAATAAAACAGACCTGGTATTTAACTACGGAACTTTTGAGTTCAGTCCCGACTTTGAAATGAAATTTATCAAGGGCAAGCTTCTTTATTCGCTATCAGTAGAAAGTTTCCCTGATTTTTTATATGCCTACCAGGTAGAAAGCCGCTCGGTGCAGGAACAGGTGCTTCAATTGAATTGCTCTGAGAAAATGCGGTTGAGACAAGCGCTTGTAGTGAATGCACAGGAACAGAACCGTTATTACCGCTATGATTTTTTATTCGACAACTGCACCACCCGGGCGGGGGATATGGTGATTAAAAATGCAGACAGTCCAGTAGTATTTGAAAATATTCTTCCCGACAATCGGCCTTCTTTCCGTGACCTCATTCACAGTTATCTCGATGCTGGTCACCAATACTGGAGCAAGCTTGGAATTGATATCCTGTTGGGTGTAAAAGTGGACAGGAAGGCAAGCAATCATGAAGCCATGTTCCTACCCGATTATCTATTAAAAGGATTTGATCATGCGCACATAGGACAGCATTCACTGGCCAGCAAGCCAACAACTATTCTGGAAAAACCTTCTCCACTTCAGGATGCGTCCACGTTTACACCAACCCTTGTTTTTATATTGCTGCTGGTTCTGGGCATTCTTCTTTCAGTGGTCCGCAGACCAAGGGTAAGAGCCTTCCTGGGTATTTTTGATTTTCTTTTTTTCCTGGTATTGGGACTATCAGGGCTTCTCATTCTATTTATGTGGTTCGGAACCGATCACAAAGTTTGTCAGAACAATTTCAACCTCGCATGGGCCTTACCTACAAATGTCGTGGCTGCATTTTTTGTTCGCAATAAAAAAAGCTGGGTGAAATATTATTTTCTCATTGTTTATATAGAAAGCATTCTTTTGCTGGCCGCCTGGTTCTTTATTCCGCAGCAGATGAATGGGGCACTCCTTCCCGTTGTGCTGCTGATTATTTTTAGAAGCGCGATGCTTTCAAAACTCAGGTTCTATGCAGGAAAAAGAAATCATCCTCAATAAAAAAAAATTTTTTTATCGCGAAGAGGGCGAGGGCCCCGCAGTGGTATTGCTCCATGGTTTTGCCGAAAAGGGAAGCATCTGGAAACAACAGTTTGGATTTTTTTCCGGATACCGTTTGCTCATTCCGGATCTGCCGGGCAGCGGAGGATCGGAAGCTATAGAAGACATGAGCATGGTGGGCCTGGCCCGGACTATTCATGATTATCTGGAACGGCTCTCTGTTAAAAAAATCATATTGATTGGCCACAGCATGGGTGGCTATATAACCCTTGCCTTCGCCGAAAAATATGCAGACCAACTGGCTGGTTTCGGGCTTTTTCATTCCACCGCCTATGCCGATTCGGAGGAAAAAAAGCAAACCAGAAAAAAGGGAATCAGGTTCATTGAAGAACATGGGGCTTATGAATTCCTTAAAATCTCCATACCTAATTTGTACAGTCCAATTACAAAAAACAGGCATCCCGAAATAATTGAAGAGCAGATAGATGGTTCGCACAACTTTTCGGCCCATTCTCTCGTTTCCTATTACGAATCGATGATCCGGCGGCCAGATCGTACACAAGTGTTAAAAACCACCATACTGCCAGTTCTATTTATTTTGGGGAAACATGACGGAGCGGTGCCTCTCAGCGATGGGCTGGAACTGTGCCGTGTGCCGGGGATTTCGTATATTCATATTCTTGAACAATCGGCTCATATGGGGATGAAGGAAGAACCCCTAGAATCGAACCAGGCACTGATAAATTATATCCATAGTATATACCACCAAACCCCATGAAGAAACTTGTATTTGCCACCATTGTTTCTTTCTGCTGTACAGTAAGTTTTGCCAACCACTTAAAGGGGGGATTTTTTACCTATCAGTATATCGATGGAGCACCTGCGGGCTCACTTCGTTACCATGTAACGCTCACGGTGTACATGGCCTGTAATGCCACTTCGCAACAAATCAATGACCCCATCCATTTTACTTTTTTCGATGCTGGCTCCAGGGGTTTGGTCACCAATATCTCCGTGCCCATTGCCAGCCAATATAATTTGGGAAGAACCAAGGACGAGGAGTGTATAACCGGGGATCAAACCGGATGTTATTATCACATCGTGATCTATGATCTTCCCTCGGTGGATCTTCCCGATAATGGAAGCGGCTATGTTGTTTCTTATCAACGTTGCTGCCGTATTGCAGGTATTCAAAACATGCCTTCGGGAAGTTCCAACTCTATTGGAAATACCTATTCCATCGAGATCCCGGGAAAAAATGTTATGCCTGGTGCAGAAAAAGATACGAGTGCCCAGTTCCAGGTAAACGATACTACGGTTGTTTGCGGCGGTTCTTATTTCAAGGCACCATTTCTAGCCACTGATGCGAATGGCGACAGCCTTAGTTATTATTTCTGCGACGCATGGACCGGTGGAGACAATGGAAACAATTCAGCCCCTGACATTGCAGTAACGCCGCAGTCCACAAATCCTGTTAGCTATCCTGTGATTCCATATGCTACCGGTTTTGCCGGCAATATTCCCCTGGGTTCGCAGGTTACAATCGATCCAAAAACCGGGATCATCAGTGGAATTGCACCTAGCGTTCCAGGTGAATATGTAGTTACGGTTTGTGTGAATGCATACAGGCATGGAATTCTCATTGCCCGAAGCCGTAAAGAGCTTCACCTTAAAGTAGGCGATTGTAATGCCATCAAGGCTACGCTCAATCCTCAGTATATTACCTGCGATGGATTTTCCCTTTCGTTTTTCAATCAAACAAATAACGGTATTCATACCTACGAATGGGAATTTGGAGTGCCTGCCCAAAGCGATGATACTTCTAACCTGTCGGCACCCACATATACATTTACTGATACAGGGACCTATGTCATCAAGCTTGTTGTAAACAGGGGAGAAGCGTGCAGTGATTCCACTACTGCGCTCGCCAAAGTTTACCCTGGATTCTTTCCAGGCTTCAGCTTCACAGGGGTGTGTGTGAACAAGCCCACCCAATTTTTTGACACTACCAGGAGCAAGTATGGTGTTGTCAGTGCATGGAATTGGGATTTTGGTGATGTAAACAGCCTTACAGATATTTCATCCGCTCAAAATCCAACCTATACTTATTCGCAAACTGGTATCAAGAATGTTCGTTTTATTGTTAGCAACAGCAAAGGTTGTGTTGATACGGTATTCAAAGACGTGACCATTTTGGATAAACCTCCATTAAAAGTATTGCCCAAGGACACGCTAATCTGTAACGGAGACCAGGTTCAACTCCAGGCAGTCGGTAGTGGATTATTCAGCTGGACACCGGGAAGTAATATTGTCAATGCCAATTCGGCTACGCCAACGGTCAATCCAACAACCACAACCAATTATATTGTATTGCTGGATGATAATGGTTGTCTCAATCGCGATACTGTAAGTGTGCGTGTAGTGGATTTTGTTACACTCAAGGCAAGACCTGATACCATTATCTGCGCCACGGATTCTGTGCGGCTCACGGCCGCCACCGATGGACTCAGGTTTAGCTGGACACCTACTGCCACGATCAGCAATCCAACGTTCTTAAATCCAATGGCATTGCCTGTCAATAACCCTACTACCTATACCATCGTGGCTACTATTGGTGGATGCAGTGCAACGGATAAATTTACTGTAGCACTGGTTCCATACCCAAGCGCCAATGCAGGACCGGATACCATCATTTGTTATAAAACTTCAGCGCAGCTTCATGCAAGCATTGCTGGTAATTCATTTAGCTGGTCGCCTTCATCAACCCTCAGTGATCCATCGAGTCTGAATCCTGTTGCGAGTCCGCCGGGAACAACAAGGTATGTGCTGAGCGTAAGAGATGTTATTGGATGCCCCAAACCAAAAACGGATACGGTACTTGTAACGGTATTGCCCAAGGTCAATGCATTTGCAGGAAGAGACACGGCAGTCGTGGTAGGACAACCGCTTCAGTTCAATGCCAGCGGCGGCATAAACTATTCATGGTCGCCGGGAACTTCGCTCAATGGAATAGACATTGCAAATCCAATCGGAATATACAACGGAAGCTTTGACAGTATACAGTACCGCGTGGTGGTAAAAGATATTGCTGGATGCACGGACTCTGCTTTTGTTAACGTAAAAGTCTTTAGAACGAATCCCCAGATATTTGTGCCCACGGCCTTTACTCCCAATGGCGATGGACTCAATGATTATTTCAAACCAGTTGCAGTAGGAATTTCCAAGTTTGAATATTTCCGCGTCTACAATCGCTGGGGTCAAATGGTATTCAGCACCACCTCCACCGAACAGGGCTGGGATGGAAAGATCGGCGGACAGCAACAAGGCTCCAACACCTTCGTATGGGTAGTACGTGGTGTAGACTACACGGGGAAGTTGATATTTGCTAAAGGAACAGTTACGTTAATTAGATGAGAGATGAGAGATGTGGGATGTGAGAAGAGAGAAGGCTGTTCGAAAAATTTCCTCGCAGGGTTTGTATCTTTTTCAACGAAAACAACCCCTTCGATTCCAGAAGCTGTTACTGATCTGCTTTGTTCTTTGCCTCTCATTTTTTTGATTGTCTTCTTTTCTTTTCTCTTCTCACATCGCACATCTCTCATCTCTCATCTGACCTCGTACATCACCCCTCTCTTCCTATCTTCGCGCGCATGAAAAAGATTGCGTTTATTACCGGGACTACTTCGGGTTTCGGAGAAGCATGCGCCTATAAATTTGCACAGAATCATTACGATCTTATTTTAAACGGAAGGCGTTGGGACCGGCTGTCGGCATTGAAAAAAGACCTTGAGGAAAAATATTCCATCTCCTGTTACCTGCTTCCCTTTGATGTGCGTGATCAGAAAGTGACCACGGATGCGGTGAATGGACTTCCTCTTCAGTGGCAGCAGATTGATGTTCTGATTAACAATGCAGGACTTGCATTGGGCAAAGACCTTTTTGATGAAGCAGTGATCGATGATTGGGATACGATGATCGATACCAATGTGAAGGGACTGCTCTATGTTTCAAAAGCCGTTGTTCCTTTCATGATCGCGCGCAAGAAAGGACATATTATCAATATTGGTTCCATTGCAGGAAAAGAAGTGTATGAAAGAGGAAATGTGTACTGTGCCACCAAGGCCGCTGTGGACGCCATCAGTCAGGGCATGCGCATTGACCTGCTGCCACATCATATCAAGGTAACGGCCATTCATCCGGGCGCTGCAGAAACAGAATTTTCTTTGGTACGGTTGAAAGGAAAAGAAGATGCTGCAAAAAAAGTATATGAAGGATATCATCCGCTGAGTGCCGAGGATGTTGCCGACGTGATTTTTTATTCAGCTTCCCTGCCCGCGCATGTTTGCATTAACGACATGGTGATAACGTGTACCCAGCAGGCCAATACCTATCTTTTTAATAAATCAGGTTATTTGTAAATAAGGAGAAACCCTGAGTGGAGTTGGTAGTTGGTAGTTGATAGTGGGTCTGGGCTAGTGCCAAAAAGCTGCCACTGAACCAGTGAATTCCGTGATTTTTAACAGGCTTCCTTTTTCAACCTGAGCTTTTTGAATTATTTTTAATGCTAGCAGTATCCCTCTATAACTATGAAAAAACACCTACTTCTTTTTATTTTCTTCCTTGCTATTTCCAATTCATTTCTTTGTGCACAGGATGTCATCAAGCTTCAGTCCTGTAAAGACACTCTTATCGCAAAGCAGGCCGACAGCCTTAAAAAGGTTTACGGAAAACTGGGTTACACAGTACTCAAGGAAGCTTCCATCATGATGGAAAGCGAGTATGAAATGGCCGTTGTGGTTCCACTCCAGGAAAGAGCCTTGTATCAAATTGTTTTTATTGGCGATGCTACTTCAAGATTGTACGAATTGCGCATGTACGACTGGGAAGAAAAAATGGTGTGCTATCAAAAAAAGATGTGGGGCGATGTAGATGGCAATATCATTTCCTTTTCTTACTCTCCTCAATTCTCAGAGTTTCACATGATCAAGCCAGTCCAGGTCAACAAGAAAAAAAAGAAGGGACTCTGCGGATATGTGATGCTGCTGCAAAAAACAAAGGCTTAGGCGGTTTCACGAGAAGGCGCGAAGAGAATTTTAACCGCAAAGAACGCAGAGAATTCGCAGAGGGTTTCACGCAAAGAGCCAAAGAAAAAAAGGGGGAAGCAAAATTTATGGAAAGTCTTTACAGTTTGTGAATCGCTTCTAAATAAATTTCCAAATAAACGCAAAGCGCTCAACGTATCACCACTGTTTCCGAACTCCGAACTCCCGACTCAAAATCTACTTCCTGCTATAATTGGGTGCTTCGCGAGTGATTTCCACATCGTGTGCATGACTTTCGCGCATCCCCGCATTGGTGATCTTAACAAAGCCCGCTTCTTTGAGTTCAGCAATATTTTTTGCACCACAGTATCCCATGCCCGCTCTCAGTCCGCCTACATACTGATATACTATTTCCCGGAGCATGCCTTTGTAGGCCACTCGTCCTTCAATTCCTTCGGGAACATATTTTTTTACATCAGCTTCCGGATCCTGGAAATAACGGTCACTACTTCCAACCGACATGGCACCGAGTGAACCCATGCCCCGATACTCTTTGAATTTTCTTCCTTCATAAATAATGGTATCGCCCGGACTTTCTTCTGTTCCTGCGAATATGCTTCCCATCATCACGCAGTCAGCTCCTGCCGCAAGGGCTTTCACCATGTCGCCGGTATAACGGATACCTCCGTCGGCAATGAGTGGAATATTTTTTTTGGAAAGCGCGGCTCTTGCCTGCATGATGGCCGTGAGCTGGGGAACACCTGCTCCTGCAACGATACGCGTAGTACAGATCGATCCGGGGCCAATACCCACTTTTACTGCATCGGCTCCTGCATCTGCTAATGCTTCTGCTCCTTCGGTAGTAGCAATATTTCCTGCTACTACATTGATGTTCTTAAAATTTTTCTTGATCATCTTCAGTGCTTCAATGATCCCTTTCGAATGTCCGTGCGCACTATCCAGACAAATAACATCTACACCTACCTGTTGCAATGCAGCCACACGGTCTTGCAGGTCGCGGGTAACGCCTACAGCTGCACCCACAAGCAGGCGGCCCAGAGAATCTTTATTGGCATTGGGGAAAGAAGTCACCTGAAGAATGTCGCGGTAGGTAATCAGCCCAATCAGCTTTCCATTTTTATTAACGACGGGAAGTTTTTCCACCTTGGTGCTGCGAAGGATTTGTTCGGCGCCTTTCAGGTCGGTACCATCGGGGGCTGTGATGAGATTTTCTTTGGTCATTACTTCACTTACCTTCCGGTGCATGTCTTCTTCGAAGCGGAGGTCTCGGTTGGTGAGAATGCCTGCAAGTTTTCCGGAAACATCCACAATGGGAATGCCGCCGATCTTGTTGTCACGCATCAGTCTTAGTGCATCACCAATAGTGGCTTCAATGGTGAGGGTGATCGGATCGATGATCATGCCGCTTTCACTGCGTTTTACTTTACGCACCTGGTCGGCCTGTTTTTCAATGCCCATATTTTTATGAAGAATACCAATTCCACCTTCCCTGGCAAGGGCTATGGCCAATGATGCCTCCGTTACTGTATCCATAGCAGCGGAAACCATGGGAACATTCAGTGTAATATCTTTTGTGAGGCGGCTTTTAATATCTACATCCCGTGGAAGGATCTCCGAATAGGAAGGAACCAGCAGTACGTCGTCGAATGTTAAACCTTCAATGAAAGAATTGTGAGTGCTATTTGTTGCCATGTGCAAAGATAGGAATTGGGAATTAGGAATTTGGAATTGGGTACTGAGGGAATGACGATAAAAGATAGAATGAAAAACTCCGGATCTCGCCTGGACCAATTATTGCGGGGGATGACCTTATAGGTTTTAAAGACCTATAAGGTTATCCCCCGAAAGAATCGTACCGGCTCAGAGTATAATGATAAAAACTACGGAGATAACCGTGGACATCACCTGCTGATTCTGTTGAACAGTAATCCATATTAATTTCCATTGTTTTCTATAACCATCTTTTTCCCTTTTATTTCGGCTCTATATTGCGGGGCATACATGCATTCCACGGAAGTAATGCCGGTGCTGAAACTTCCTTGCTCCGTGGTGAGAAGACGATATTTAAAATAGTAAATTCCTTTTTTGAGATGATCGATGTAAAAAAACATATCGGCAAACCCTCGTTTTTGGTTGATATAAGGATCTGCGTGATGCGTCGTTATTGTAAAATCCAATAGTACAGCTCCTGCGGGCCTCATGTCTTTCACTACCACATAATCCAAATTGCGAAGGGCCTGAACAATAATCGTTACTTCAACAGTGTCACCGGTCCGAATGACTGCCCCTTCTTGTAAAGACCGGTCTCCGGCCGCAGTGCTTAATTTGTTTTCTCTTGATAGTGTGCGTTTCAAATAAAAAGCACTGGAAGAACTTAACGTGGCACTATCCTGAATATAATTCCAGTACACCGCGCCCAGAAAAGGCAAGGCTTCGTCGGAACGACCTGCATTTTGATTGTGTACAGAAATCCGGCCCATCTCCGGCTTCACCTCTCTTCCTTCTACAATGTGCTCCAGATATTCTGAATGATCATTGGCTAGCTGCAGATTTCCAATCGTGATCATGGGAATGGTTTCTTCCTCTTCAAACTGTTCAGATGCCAACAACAATGCGTAGGATGCATCTGCGGTTTGAACAGGTGAGAACCATGATCGAAGTCCCTTGCGCTCCACCAGATCTTTTATCACAGGAAACATGGATTTTTTATCGCCCGAAATTTCAGTCAATGCTTCGAGCACGAGTGCATCAGAACTGGTTTGTTGCTGCCACCACGATGAACCTGAATCAGTTTTCTTTTTGTTTGTGGACACTATGCTCTTTTTCAGAGCCTGCACAATGGTTTTCGCAGTAGCTGAATCACCACTGCGGTAAAGTATCAGTGCCATCATGGCCTGCAGGCCAGTAGCCTGGTTGGTCCAACTTTGTTTTATTTGTTTGAGGGCCGATAAAAAAACTTTCACTGCATTTTCTTTCAGCGGAATTTCAGAAAAAAAACTTCGGGCATAGAGATAAGATATTTGTCCGGCAGCTAACAATTTGTTGATTTGAAATTCCTGAACAAATTTGCTATCAAGATAATCAACGGCTTTCAAAATAAAATTCATTCGGTCATCTTTCAACCGCAGTTTTTTCAATCGTCCCAACCCGGCCAAAATATATTCTGTTGTAAATGCATCACTGTTTCCGTCCTCCATCCAGGAAAAGCTTCCGTCAGGTTTTTGCATTCTCTTTAATTTTTTCAAAAGGTTTTCTTCTTCCAGGTTTTTTGCAGAATGTAAATAGGCCACTAAATTTTCCTGGCTTCTTTCTTCCAATGTCCACGGTAAGTCTTGCATGATCATACCAAGCAATTCGGGGTTCTGAACAAGAAGATTCATACTATCCTTTGACTGACTGTCGGGGTTTGATAAATTTTCTTCCGGTCGTGTCGACAATTGCAATGCATACAATTTATTCCAGGTGTCAACCGCATCCTCGAATGATGTAGCCAGCAGATAGGGAAGGGCCTGAAGCACCGGCTGCGTGGGGTTTGAGCCTCCTTCAACAATCAGTGAAGAAGATCGTATGGATTCATCGGCTCCGGACTGCAAAAGTTTTTCCAACCGGTAATTTCCATTTCCTGACTTAGTTATGTTTACACGTTCTGACCGATGCTGTGAATAACCAAGAACCGGAATAAGGTCTTGCTTTATCTGCGTTCGCTGATTGCAAACTGCCGTGAACCGGTACAACACTACCTCATCGAAATTGAAAGGGACCTGCATGGGAAAGTTCAGTGATTCTTTTTGACCAGGGCCCACAGTGAAATACTGATTCGGAAAACTGTTGATAAACCAACCGTCCACCGACTGGTGGCTCAGTGCATCAAAGAGTTCGAGTTGCACCTGTCCGGTAAGTTCGGAATCGGAGTGGTTTTGGAGCTCAATAGATAATTCCAGATGATCTCCCTGATAAAGAAAGGAAGGAGCTTTTGAGATCAGCGACAGCGAATGCTCAATGGCGAAGGGATTTTTTTCTTTCGTCGCCAGGTTGTTTTGAGCGCTGGAGACCAACTGAAAAAAAATCAGAAAAGTTAAAGCTTGCAGACAGGGCTTCGAATACTTCATCATAACGTTTCACTTCTTGAACAAATCCGCTTTTGCAGGCAGCTAACATACGTAATTACATAAACAAATGTTGCAGCTTCGTGAAGGTCTTGTGAAAGCCCATCCCTTTAACTTTTGTTTACCTATAAGAGGATAAACATTTGGATGTTACAAACATCTGATAGGTCGGAGGTAAATTTAAAATGAAAAACATCTTTACTCTTTTAATCGGCGGGCTACTCACCACATCAGCCTTTGCCAACAACATCACCATCAATTTTTCCGGTAACAGGGATTTCCAGGTGCTGGTAGATGGAAGAAACGTAAATTCTTACGGCGGTTATTCCAACAGCAATTCGATTTATCTCAATGATCTTCGTCCAGGACAACACAGTCTGGAAGTGTATCGCACTGCCAGAAGAAACAAGGGCTGGGGTAATGAAAATGGTCCCGTCTATTCTTCCAACTTTACTGTCTCTCCTCAGTACGATCTCAATATCACAATTGATGATTGGGGGAAAGTGCAGATCTATGAAAACAGAACGAATGGTTATGGAAGGAATGACGACCGAAGAAACAACCGTGGCTACGACGATCGCGACCGTGACCGTGGCCGTGACTGGAACAACAACTATAGTCGCGCCATGAATGAACGTTCGTTCAACCAATTGGTAGAAAGAATCAGGCGTCAGTGGTTCGGTAAAATGAGTACAGCAAGGGAAGCAGTGAGCAGCAATTATTTTGCAACTTACCAGGTCAGGCAAATCCTTCAGATCTTTTCTTCTGAAAGAGACCGCCTCGAACTTGCCAGAATCGCATATCCCCGAACGGTAGACCAACAAAATTTCCGTCAGATCTATGATATGTTCTCTTATCAGGGACAAGCGGAATTGGATAGAATTGTCAGGAGTGAAAGGTATTAGGGGATTAAGGTATTGAGGTATTGGGGTATTGAGGTGGAATTGGGAATTAGGAATTAGGAATTAGGAATTTGGGTTTGAGCAGTTTTTCTATGAAATCATCAATCCTTCTAATCCAATCAATCAATCTAAGAAATCCAATCTTGATCCTCGCCCGTACCGAACGGTATGTTCGGGCTGGTGTGTAATCCGTGATTATTTTATTACATGCACTAATTCGTACATACTGAATGCGACGGAGCCCTTACCACGGTAAGGGCTTCAACTTTTGTAATAGGGGTGATCTGAGTACTTAATGCGCAAGTTCTTAGGCACTAAATATTTTACAACTGATAGTTCCCGGTTTAATTGATTTCACAATAAGTCCAATTCTGTTTTCACTTTTCTTTAATTGTTCCTGTTGCTTATCATCGCATTCAATATTCGCTGCTTACTACTATGATTCTGCCCGTTTACCTGGCGATTTTCTACTGAAGATCCCGCTCACCTTTTTCAATTCCGGACCATTCGCGACTCTACTGTGGTATGCCCTTTGTTTGATAAGAGTGACAATAACATTATTAATAAAAGATTTGTGGAGGAAGTGAGTTATGAAAACAATTTTTAGTCTTGTCCTGTCGGGCCTTCTGGCCCTGTCTGCTTCTGCGGGCACCATCAGGATTAGTTTTAACGGAAACAGGGACATGCAGGCAGTAGTAGACGGCCGCAGCTATAGTTCCTCTGATTACAGTTCGTCTTCAAACGACGAGCTCGTACTGAACCTACAAAACGGACAACATACCGTGCAGCTCGTTCGCATCAACAAAAGAGGAAAAAGCAAACAGATTTTTTCGTCCAGCTTTGACCTCAGTAATGACCAGGAGATCCATCTGACCGTAAACCGAGATGGAAGCGTGAGCCGAGAAGAATCCAGCAATAGCAATGCTTATGGATCCAACAATAATGGATACAACAACGGCTACCGGACGGCCATGTCTGCAGATGCATTCAATCAGTTGTACAATAGCATCAACAAACAGTGGTGGCCTGGCTCCAAAATATCCGCAGCAAGAGATGCATTCAACAACAGTGGAAATTATTTTACAACCAGTCAGACCAGGGATATTCTGCGCCTCTTTAATTCAGAAACTGACCGGCTGGAGCTGGCGAAAATCGCTTATGACAATCTGGTCGATCCTCAAAACTTCACACAGCTCTACGACCTGTTCAGCAACCAGTCCAGTCGCGACGACCTGGATGTATTTACAAGGACAAACAATGCGGGATCAAATAATTCAGGGTACAATAATGATCCTTCCTATAATAATGGAAATTATCGTCAGGGCATGAGCAGTATGGACTTCGACCGTTTGTATAAATCCATTTCAGGAAAATGGAATCAGTCGTCCAAGCTATCAGCAGCAAGAGATGCATTCAACAGCAGCAGTAATTATTTTACAACAGACCAGGTGAGCCAGATCATCAGACTTGTAAATAACGAGTCCAGCAGACTGGAACTCGCCAAGCTTTCTTACGACAATGTGATAGATCCACAAAATTTCAGCAGACTTGATCAATTGTTTGGAAGGCAGTCGAGCCGTGACCAGCTGGACCAGTATGTAAGAAATAACCCGGGTTATCAAAACAACGGTTATAATCAAAACAATGGTTATAATCAAAACAATGGTAACAATCAGAATAATGGATACAGTCAGAACAATGGATATGGCCAGAACAATGGATATGGCCAGAATAACATGTATCGTTCGCCAATGAGTGATGCTTCATTCAACACGATTTATGAAGACATTCGCAAACAATGGTTGCCCGGATCAAAGATGAATTCAGCCAGAGATGCGTTCAATCTCTCTTCCAATTATTTCACAACATCTCAGGCTCGTCAAATCATTTCACTTGTAAGCAGTGAAGAAAACAGGTTGGAACTGGCAAAACTGAGTTTCGATAACATCACCGATCCTCAGAACTTCCGTCAGCTCTACGATCTTCTGAATAGTCAGTCAGACCGTAATGCACTGGATAGTTATATCCGCGACAATTATAATTACAGGTATTAATTCCTGTTGTAGAAAAATAGGTTCAGTAAAAAGCCCCGTTGATGGAACGGGGCTTTTAATTATTTTTTCTTTTTTACCGAAGCCATGGTCTTTCCAATGTCGGCCGGGCTTTGTACTACATGAATGCCGCATTCTTCCATGATCTTCATCTTCGCTGCAGCGGTATCTTCTGCTCCACCAACAATAGCGCCTGCATGACCCATTCTTCTTCCGGGAGGCGCTGTTTGTCCTGCGATGAATCCAACAACAGGCTTTTTATTTCCGCTATCCCTGATCCACCTTGCAGCTTCGGCTTCCATGCCTCCGCCAATTTCGCCGATCATCACGATAGCTTCCGTTTCCGGATCGTTCATAAATAATTCTACTGCTTCTTTTGTTGTGGTACCGATGATAGGATCACCTCCGATACCTACTGCAGTTGAAATTCCCAGTCCTGCCTTGGCTACCTGGTCGGCTGCTTCATAAGTAAGTGTTCCCGATTTGGACACGATGCCGATCTTTCCTTTTTTGAAAACAAAGCCGGGCATGATGCCTACTTTGCATTCGTCGGCTGTGATGACACCGGGACAATTGGGACCAATGAGTCTTGTATTTTTTCCGCTCAGAAAATTTTTCACTTTCACCATATCCTGCACAGGGATTCCCTCGGTGATGCAAACAATCAATTCCACTCCTGCGTCTGCCGATTCCATGATGGCATCTGAAGCAAATGCCGGCGGAACAAAAATGATGGATACATTGGCCCCTGCCTGCTTCACGCACTCGGATACTGTATTAAAAACCCTTCTGTCCAGATGCGTTGTTCCGCCTTTGCCTGGTGTAACACCTCCCACTACATTGGTACCATATTCGATCATTTGCGCGGCATGAAAAGTTCCTTCCGTGCCGGTAAAGCCCTGCACCAGCACCTTGGATTGCCTGTTAACGAGGATGCTCATAGTATGATTTAAAGTTGGGCAAAAGTAAGGAATTGGGAGTACGAGTTCAAAGTTCAAAGTCAGGAGTTGGGAGTTCACGGTTCAAAGTTCAAAGTTCAAAGTCAGGAGTTCAGA
>JBJMLU010000214.1:0-71743 GCA_045805145.1 Flavisolibacter sp.
GCATTGTAGTTTAGGCGTCATTGCGAGCGAAGCGCGGCAATCTCCTTGCAAGCGAAGCGAGCACCAGTCCAAAGACAGCCTAGTATAACGCAATCCCGAGACAAGCTTTAGGTAACCGCTGTGCCGGGCCCGGAGGGCCCGCGGTAGGCAGGATCCTTGAACTTTTTGCTCTACTTTTTCTTTCCAAGAGAAAAAAGTAGAAAGGAAAAAAACAAACCCGTAAGGAATGACCGCCATTAAGAAATCTCTCCAAAAAATTAAATCAGAAAGGAATGACTGCCTCTGAAGAAATCCAAGCTCCCATCGAAGGCCCCGAGCGAACTCGAGCCAGCAAAGACCGCTTCCATTAGTAAATCTCTTTAAAAAACTAACCAGTAAGGAATGACTGCCTGAAGCAGTATCTCCAAAAAACCAAAGAAATATTGATAAACTATTCCACAATGGAAAAATCAACAAACAACTCCATCGTTGAATAAAAAGCACTTTGAAACCATTTTTCCTTCAGTGCGACACCAACAAAAGCAGGAAAGACTCTATTCTTTAAAAACTCTTAAAACTGTTACCCACTATTCTAATAAGCTGGTCAAAAAATCAATACATGTAAAATCAATAGAAAGAAGTTCATAAAGTCTAATGAGCCCATAACCGACGTCTGAAGTGTGAAGACCGTCGACTTTCATCCCACTATAAACCTTTATTTTGAACCATGAATCCTTTTTCAGGTTTTTGCAAAACCAGTTTCACCTGCTTGTGGCTTCTTACAACTTGCAGCATGTTATCTGCACAGAAACTACTGCCCATGGAAAAAGGCGTCTCCCAGCGGCTCGCTATTCAGAGAAAAGCCCTGCTCAGCCACATTCGTTACACACTGTACTTCTCAATTACAGCAACACCTGCTGATCCTATCGAAGCATCGGAGCAGATTGATTTTGATCTGAAGAATAACAGGATTCCGCTGCAACTCGATTTTAAGGAAGAACCAACGAAACTTCATGATCTTAATGTGAATGGAAAAAATATAATCATTCATTTTAAAAACGAGCATCTCCTCATCGATCCTCAATATTTACAAGCGGGAAAAAATACAGTCAGCATCCATTTCGAAGCCGGACAAACTTCCCTCAACCGGCATACTGATTATCTCTATACCCTGCTCGTTCCCGATCGTGCCAGAACGCTCTTCCCCTGTTTTGATCAGCCCGACCTCAAGGCGAAATTCCTCTTCAGTCTTAGTCTGCCTTCCGAATGGAAAGCATTTGCGAATGGACCCCTGAAAGATTCTTCGTTGTCTGGCAATGTGAAGACAGTTCATTTTCAGGAGTCCGATCTGTTCAGCACCTATCTTTTTTCTTTTGTGGTGGGAAGGTTTGAAGGCACCGAACAGATTCGCGGTACAAGGAAATTTCATTTTTATTACCGCGAGACGGACAGCAACAGGATCAGACGGAGTGTCGACACGATTTTTGGCTGGCATCAAAGGGCGATTGATTTTCTTCAGAGATATACAGGAATTAATTTTCCTTTTCAGAAGCTCGACTTCGCTGCCATACCCGATTTTCAATATGGAGGCATGGAACATGTGGGTGCCATAGACTATCGGGCTTCCACTCTTTTTCTGGATGCCGGCGCTACCCGCGAACAGGAAATCGCCAGAGCAAACCTTATCGCTCATGAAACATCACATATGTGGTTTGGCGACCTGGTAACTATGCAATGGTTCAATGATGTGTGGATGAAAGAGGTCTTTGCCAACTTCATGGCCGATAAGATCACAAAGGGCAGCAACAATGATAATTTAAAATTTTTGCTGACCCATTATCCGCGTGCTTATGCAGTGGACCGTACAGCTGGCGCCAACCCAATAAGACAACCACTCGGTAACCTGCAGGATGCAGGCAGTTTGTACGGAGCAATCATTTACGACAAAGCGCCTGTGATGATGCGCCAGCTGGAACTGCTCATGGGAGAGAATGCATTCAGGGATGGACTGCGCGACTATCTCAGTCAACACCGGTTTGCCAATGCCAGCTGGCCCGATCTCATTAACGTGCTGGATGCGCATACTCCCGCCAATCTTCAATTGTGGAACAAGGTTTGGGTAAATACGCCGGGCCGGCCTGCTATTGCATATGTGCTGGAAGAAAATAAAGGACGGATCAAAAAATTTTCTTTGAAACAAAAAGGACAACAGTCAGCTAATTATTTATTACCGCAGTTTTTTCGAATATCACTTGTTTATCCTGAAAGTGTAGAAGAATATGACGTGAATTTTCAGAGTGCGGAAAAAAACCTGGCCGTTGTACAGGGAAAAAAACTTCCTGAATTTTTTCTTTTCAATTCTTCAGGACAGGGCTATGGGTTATTTCCGGTAGATCCGCGGATGAAACCAGCTTCGGTAATCTTGCTGAAAGATCCGGTGATGCGCGCATCTGCCTATATCAATCTTTACGAAAACATGCTGGAAGGAAAAGCGTTTAACCCCTTGCAACTGATTACGGGCTTATCGGATATTCTTTCCCGTGAGACAGAAGAATTGAATCTTGGTTTGATTACCGGACAGATCACAGATATTTTCTGGCATTTTATCAGTGTAAAGGAAAGAAATGGTCTTGTATCCCGTATTGAAGATAGTTTGTGGACCACCATGCAGAAAGCTTCTACTGCAGGAAAAAAGAAATTACTGTATCGTGCTTATCAAAACCTTGCTTTAACCAGATCCGCCCTTGACCGGCTTCACCTGGTCTGGAAATACCAGGAGCCTCCTGCCGGACTGCATTTATCGGAAGAAGAATTTACTTCACTGGCATTGATACTCGCAGTAAAAAATTATCCGGATACAATCATGCTTCGCGAAGAATTGTCGCGCATAAAAAACGAGGACCGTCGGCAAAGGCTGGTTTTTCTAATGCCCGCTGTGAGTGCCGATGAAGCGGTACGCGATAGTTTCTTTGCTTCACTCAGGGATGTTGCCATTCGAAAAAAAGAAGCCTGCGTGGGAGATGCCCTCGTATTTCTTCATCATCCGCTCCGTACTGCAAATTCGATCAAATATCTTCAGGAGAGTCTCGACATGCTGCAGGAAGTTCAGCTCACCGGCGATATTTTTTTCCCCGGTGTATGGCTCAATGCAAGTCTTGGTTCTTATCAAAGCAAAGAAGCAGCCGACATAGTGCGCCTGTTTTTAAAAGAACATCCGAACTACAATCCGAAGCTCAGAGCAAAAATTCTGCAGGCTGCTGATCCTCTTTTCCGGGCAGAGAAGTTAGTTGGCGGAGAATAACCGCAAAGAGAGGTTTCATGCAAAAACACAAAGCTGCAAAGGCGTGAAGCATTCGTTTTACTCACCTGGAATTTGTTGAGGTCATTTTATTTTAGAGGCGTTAGCGGATTTTAAGCGGACATCGAACTTCACCATTTCAAATAAATATTATTCCGTCTTATTCTCTAATTAAATTTCAGTGAGCTTAGCGAACCTTTCGCCGCTTGTGTCTTTGGGTGAAACTTCTGTCTGCGAAAAATTCTTTGCGTACTCACTTCTTCGCGGTTATTTTTCCTTAGGAAATTTACGATTTCACATGAATTAACAAATAGCGCTGGCAGTTGTAGAAATTGTATAGTAGTATTGCAGCCGCAAAGGGAAGAATAGAGCACCGATTCCTCTTTCTTTTGAATACCGACTATGAAAAACAAAACCTGCACTTTTCTTCATTACTCTCTTCTGCAGCATTCTTCGCTGACCATAGCACGGTTGATCTTTTCAAATTATCAATCTAAATATTTAAAAATCCAATTATGAAACGTTTGTTCTTAGTCCTGACCCTTAGCCTCTCTTTAGTGAGTATCCGTTCTTTTGCCAATGGTATCGAAGTATCCGGTAATGTGTTGGAATCGTTCAAAAATTCATTCAAAAATGCAAGTGATGTAAGCTGGAGCATGGTGGATCATTATTACAAAGCCAGCTTTGTGATCAATGATCAACATATCTCTGCGTTCTTCGATCAGGAAGGACAGATAATTGCCATGACCAGGAATATCACCACAAACCAGCTGCCCATTTCGCTTCAGCTTTCTTTGAAAAAGAATTACGGCAATTACTGGATCACCGATCTTTTTGAAATGAATGACGATCAGGGAATTTCCTATTATGTAAGTATTGAAAATGGAGATGCCACAGTGGTGTTGAAATCAAATACGGTTACAGACTGGTATAGTTTTAAGAAAATGAATAAATAATATAGGTTCAATTTCACAGCCAATAAAGCGGTCCGCTCAGCGGGCCGTTTTTTTTAAACTGGAAGACTAGCCGTCAGAATCATTTAATTCCATGAACTTTTCAATGGCTTCTGCCTGCCATTTGTCAAACCTTGTTTCGTAGCTTTCTTCTATTTTTCTTCCGTCCCAAAAAAAATTATGTCTTTCGCTGTTCAATCGCGTAAGATGGAATTCAAAGGTCTCACCATCGCTTCGGTACACCGCAACATGGGTTCCATCTTTGAGGTTGAAATGAAATAGAGGGTCCTTTTGCATATTCTTTAAAACTTCCCAAAGGTAAAGAGCCGCGCTTAAGGTTTGTCCATGAAGAGGAGATGAATAATTCAGACGGCAGTATATTGCATGGCATCCATTATTCATCATTCACCTTTCACCATTTATCGTTAACTGATCATGGCAGCAAAGACCAATTCTTCGGGGAGACCGATGGAAAACCCAAACACTCCAAGACCCAGTCTTCAGGAGCGGCTTTCCGCCTTGCGCAACCTGCCAAGATTTTTCCGGCTGGTATGGAACACAAACAAGTTCCTCACCTTGTCGAACGCCTTGCTTCGCCTCGTCAAATCAGCGATTCCTGTCGCCATTCTGTATGTAGGAAAACTGATCATCGACCAGGTGGTATTGTTCAACCGTGGTCATGGAGGCGATCTTAATCATTTATGGCAATTTGTAGCCATTGAATTTGCACTTGCCATTTTTTCGGATGCGCTCAACCGCATGATCATTCTTACCGACAGCTTGCTTGGCGACTTATTTTCAAACCGCACTTCGATATTGATCATGCGCCATGCAGCTACTTTGGACCTGGACCAGTTTGAAGATTCGGAATTTTATGACAAGCTCGAGAGAGCAAGACAGCAAACCATTGGCCGTACCATTCTTCTTTCGCAGGTGCTGGCGCAAGTGCAGGACCTGGTGACCATGGGATTTCTTGCTGTGGGACTCATGACCTTCAACCCTCTTCTCATTGTACTGCTGCTGGTGGCAGTGGTTCCCGCTTTTCTCGGAGAATCTTATTTCAATGATCAGAACTATTCCCTCTCACGGCGACAGACACCCGAAAGAAGGGAACTTGATTATTTACGTTATGTGGGTGCCAGCGATGAAACCGCCAAAGAAGTCAAAATATTCAATCTCTCTCCTTTTTTCATTGACCGCTTCACTGCACTATCCACTAAATTTTTCCAGGATAATAAAAGATTGTCTGTCCGTCGCTCGGTCTGGGGCACTTTTTTTTCTCTTCTGGGTACACTGGGATATTATGCAGCCTATGTGTACATGATCCTTCGTGCGGTGAGAGGACAACTATCTATTGGTGATCTCACTTTTTTGGCCGGGTCCTTCCGTCAGTTGCGTTCCCTGCTCGAAGGAATATTGACAAGATTTACTTCCGTATCTCAGGGAGCGATCTATCTGAAAGACTTCTTTGATTTTTTCGAGATCCAGCCAAAAATAGAAACACCAAAACATCCACGGCCCTTTCCAAATCCAATACGTGAAGGCTTCCGTTTTGAAGATGTTGGATTTCGATACGCACACACCGATCACTGGGCCAACCGTCATCTCAGTTTTACGCTTCATGCCGGTGAAAAACTGGCTCTGGTAGGAGAGAACGGAGCAGGGAAAACAACTCTTGTAAAACTCCTCGCCCGTCTTTATGATCCAACCGAAGGTGCGATCTTTCTTGACGGACATGATCTGCGAGAATATGATCTTGTTGAACTCAGGACACAAATCGGAATCATCTTCCAGGACTATCTGCGTTACCAGATGACCGCCGCCCAAAATATTGCAGTGGGCAATATAAAAGAAAAAGAAAATCGTCCGTTGATCATGGATGCTGCACGTCAAAGTCTTGCGGATAGTTTGGTGGAGAAAATGCCGGGCAGATATGACCAGCAGTTGGGGAGACGTTTTAACCAGGGCATAGAATTATCGGGCGGTGAATGGCAGAAGATCGCACTGGCAAGAGCTTATATGAAGGAAGCGCAGTTGCTGATCCTCGACGAGCCAACTTCTGCGCTGGATGCACGAGCCGAATTTGAAGTGTTCCAGCGATTTGCTGAACTCACAAAAGGAAAATGTGCGGTCCTCATCTCTCACCGTTTTTCCACCGTTCGCATGGCCGACAGAATTGTAGTGCTCAATCGTGGAGAGATCATTGAGATCGGCAGCCATCAGGAACTCCTGGATAAAAAAGGAAGGTATGCGGAGTTGTTTCATCTTCAGGCGAGAGGATATAGGTAGTTTATGGTTTATGGTTTTTAAATCCAGGGTTAATGTGGTTTGAGAAGCTCTATGGGGTGAGGGTGTGGATAACCGCGGAAAGGGAAGTCGCGGAGGTTTCCGCACGTGAATTTTTTTACTCGCTGTGAGAAGGGAAAGTCTAAACGCAAAACTAAAGACCGAATAGATCGAAGATTGCTTTGTGCGATACGGCATTACCTAATTACTAAATTATTAACCATAAAGGGCGCAAGAACACAAAGAAATGCAATACATCCCTTGCGTTCCCTGCGCTTCTTTGCGTTTCAATATCTGCCAAAACAATGCACACAGCTGCTCATATCGTGTCATGTGAATCAAGTCTTTCACGTCTGCCCATACCGAACGGTACGTTCGGGCGGGGATCCATTTTATTTTCACTGACTGATAATTTCATAGAAACCTGTTGTATTCCTAATTCCTAATTCCCAATTCCCAATTCCACCCCAATACCTTAGTACCCCAATACCCAATAGCCCTTCATTTTTGGCACGGTTTTTAAACTCTTCAAGAAAAACGTGGTTATGGAAATGCGTAGAGAGAATCAAAACGATAAAAGAAAAAGAAAGATCATCTCGAGACGTCCGGTATTGGTGCGTTCCGCCAAACCAGGACAGCTGTCTGTTCCCTGCTGGCAACGTGAATCAGGATCTCTTGCCGGACTGTGGAGGGCTTAATTCTTCTTATCTCTAACAGAATCATAAGCAGGCAAATCCTTGCAAGATGGAGTAGCATATGGACAGGTTGGTCTGGACCATTGGTCATTCAACACGTTCGCCGGAAATTTTTCTGGCGCTGCTTCATTCATTTAATATCCGGGTGCTCGTGGATGTGCGCAATTATCCGGGTTCGAAGCGTTATCCCCATTTCAACAAGGAGGCGCTTGAAGAATTTTTGCAGGAGCATCATATTGCCTACCGCCATTTCAAAGAGTTGGGTGGAAGAAGAAAGCCCCTTCCCGATTCGCACAACGATGCCTGGCGCAATACTGCCTTTCGGGGATATGCAGATTATATGGAGACAGACGTGTTCAAAAATGCATTGTTACAGTTGGAACAATTGGCTATCACACAAAGAACTGCCATTATGTGTTCAGAAGCTGTGTGGTGGAGCTGTCATCGTGCAATGATTTCCGATGCACTCAAAATAAAAGGCTGGATCGTGTATCACATCATGGACCTGGGAAAATCCACAGAACATCCTTTTACCTCCGCTGCACATATCGTAAATGGAAAGTTGAGTTACTCGAAAGAGGAAGTTAATAGTTGGTAGTTGGTAGTTGGTAGTTGGTAGTTGGTAGAAGAGAGATGACGGAGGACGGATGACAGATGACGGAAGGGAGTGATCTCAAATGTTTTTTATGAAATATTGGTGACGGTTTAAATAGAATTAAATGATCGCATTTTATAGACGTCACCAGCAAATAAATTTGCAGAGTATAACAATAACCCCGTCTGCACATTAACGATCGCCCATCATTCATCATTCACCATTCACTATTCACTATTCACTATTCACCATTCACCATTCACCATTCACCATTCACATTGGCGATTCACGACTTTCCCCTAAATTGGATGCGCAAGTTCTCTTGTTTGCGAACCAAAAAAACCAGCATGCCACACACTGCCAGTAAATTCTTTTTCTCCTTATTTTTTATTTTGTTTTTTTCAGGGCTGTTTGCGCAAACCTATGTGCCCACTCCCGAAAACCTGGATGCAAGAAAAGAATTTCAGCAGAACCGCTTCGGTCTTTTTATTCATTGGGGACCCTTCAGTATTCCAGGCGCCGGTGAATGGGTGATGAACAACCGGAACATTTCCGTAAATAACTATACTCGTCTCGCGCGCTTTTTTAATCCGACACAGTTCAATGCAGCACAATGGGTAAGCATGGCCAAAAATGCGGGAATGAAATACATCACCCTCATCACCAGACATCACGATGGATTCAGCATGTGGGACACAAAGTTTTCTGATTTCAACATCATGAATACGCCCTATCACCGAGATATCGTGAAGATGATGGCGGATGAATGCCACCGACAGGGAATTAAACTTTTCCTTTATTATTCCCTGCTCGACTGGCGAAGAGATGATTATTCATACTGGACAGGCAACACCGGGCATGGAACGGGACGAACAGTTCATGGAAGGTGGGAAGACTATATCCAATTCATGAAGAACCAGTTGACCGAACTGCTTAGCAACTACGGACAAATCGCAGGCATCTGGTTCGATGGTTATTGGGATCAGCTGGATAACGACAATCATGATAATCCCAAACCTCGTGTAGACTGGCATTTCAGGGAGATCTATGACCTGATTCACAAATTGCAGCCTCAATGCCTGGTGGGAAACAATCACCACATCACACCTTTGCAGGGAGAGGATTTCCAGATGTTTGAAAAAGATTTGCCTGGAATAAATACCACCGGTTTTGGAGGTGCTTCTGTTTCCCGGCTTCCTTTGGAAACCTGTGAGACCATGAATGATTCCTGGGGATTCAACATCACGGACACACATTATAAATCGGTGAATCAACTGGTTCATTATCTCGTGAATGCAGCCGGCAGAAATGCCAACTTTCTGCTCAATATAGGTCCTATGCCCAATGGAGAAATTCAACAGGAATTCATAGACACATTAGCCCGAATGGGCGAGTGGTTGAAAAAATATGGTGAGAGTATTTATGGAACTCATGGAAATATTATAGAGCCGCAACTCTGGGGACTGGTCACGGCAAAGGACAAAATTCTTTTTGCGCACATACTCAATCCTCCACAAGAATCTTATATTTTCATTCCGGTCAAAGAAAAAATTTCGAAGGCCTTGCTGATGCGAAACGGAAAGTCACTTTCATTCAATCAGGTTCCTGAAGGTGTGTTTGTGCAGGTAGATAAAACTGATATGGATGAAGTGGATACCGTTGTGGAGTTGAGGTATTGAGGAATTGGGAATTAGGAATTAGGAATTAGGAATACAACAGGTTTCTATGAAATCATCAATCCGTGAAATCCAATCTCAATCCGTGAAATCCGTGATATTATGAAATCGATAGCAATAGACATGGATAATGTTATCGCGGATGTGGAGACACATTATATCAACTGGTATGAACGTGATTATGGAGTTCGTATGAGCCGCGAACAATTAATTGGCATTCCTGAAACCCAGGCTTTCCCAGACAAGGAGGCGGTAAAGAAATTCCTTTTTACACCCGGATTTTTCAGAACAGTACCCATCATCGAAGGTGCAAGAGAAGCTGTTGAAGAACTAATGAAGTCGTACAAGGTTTATATTGTTTCTGCGGCGATGGAATTTCCACAGTCACTTTCGGAAAAATATGAATGGTTGAAAGAGCATTTTCCATTTATCAGCTGGCATCAAATTATTTTTTGTGGCGACAAGAGTGTCATCTCAACCGATTTCATGATTGATGACCACGTAAAAAATCTTGATAGCTGCAGCGGAAAACCCTTGCTCTTCTCGGCCTGTCACAACGCTTATATCCATCATCACCAGCGCCTCAATAACTGGAAAGAAGTGCTGGACTGGTTTGGGAAAAGGAATGATGATAGTGAATGGTGAATGGTGAATGGTCAATGGTGAATGGTGAATGGTCAATAGTGAATGAGGTCGTTTAGGGGCACTGAGAAATGAAACAGAGGCTGTAAGGAAAAACGGTGGGGAAGCGCCGGAAAAAAATTCAAACGAAATTCCAGAAAGGAAAAATTATGATTGAGTCTTATCTTTCAACTTAAGGATTGAAAAGATGATGATGCCTTTGACGAACACGATTTATGATATTCACTATTCACTATTCACCATTCACCATTCACTATTCACCATTCACCATTCACCATTGACCATTGACCATTGACCATTCACCATTCACCATTCATTAAACCCCCTTCTATGCGTTTTCTTTTCATTTTACTTCTGGTACAAGCTACTGCACTGGCACAGAATCTTCCGAGTCGCTGGGATGAACTCACAGCAGGCGACTGGCCCAAGGCGCTGGAAAGATCTTCACACACCTGCATCCTTCCCATTGGGATATTGGAAAAGCATGGTCCGCATGCACCCATTGGATCTGATTTGATTCATGTACGCGAATGGGCGGCACGTGCAACAAAAAGAGAATATGCAGTAGTGTTCCCCGATTATTTTTATGGACAGATCAACGAAGCAAGACATCAATATGGAACCTTTTCTTTACCCAGTCACCTCGTGATGGAACTTCTCGACTCTACCTGCGAGGAGATCGGAAGAAATGGATTCAATAAGATCGTCATCATCAATGGGCATGGCGGCAATCCAAACCTGATCAGATATTTTGTGCAGACGCAACTGGAGAGAAAAAGAAATTATGTCCTTTATTTTTTTGAGCCCAGTCAGGACTCAGCTTTTGCGGCACAGATAAGAAGAACCCGCAAGTCTGATCCTGCAGGTGATATGCATGCAGGCGAAACTGAAACTTCCACACTACTTTATCTACGACCCGACCTGGTGAAAATGGACAGTGCGCGCAACGAGTCAGGAGTTAACCAGAAAAGACTTCCGGTTATTCCAAATACCTACACTGCCATCTGGTGGTATGCTTCCTTTCCAAATCACTATGCAGGAGAAGGTGCCAAGGCCACTCCGGAACTGGGAAAACTGATCACCGAACATTTATTAGACCAGCTGGTAGCAGCACTAAAAGCCATCAAGGCAGATACTAAAACGCTTGAATTGCAGAATGAGTTTTTTGACAGAGTGAAGAAATAGTCGCAGACTTTTTTTGATTGCGGTGCCATTGAAAAGATATGGGATGATGCTAAAAAAGCAGGGCCTTTAAGCGGCCCTGCTGATCATGCTATTTTTTTTCAATGACAATATATGTCAGCGCTCCAAGCATCTGAACTGTTTCCATCCTGCACGGAGGTTTCTACTTCCAGATAGTAGATAGACGAAGTGCCTTTAGTAAAATTGATATACTGGGTTCCAGGATTATTAAATGGAGGTCCCCAATAACCGGACGTTGAAGAATACCCCATCCAGGCGGTACCGGCCACAAAATTGTGATTGCCATCATAGATCGTAAATCTGTTGGGAACATCCAGCGCATTGCAAGCAACCTGCATGGATTGGTTGTTGGAGATCAAACTCAGGTCAAGTAATATCTTGTACACATGATAACCGGAATTGTATGAACCCCATGTTTGATACAATGAAGTTGTATAGTTGCAGGAGCAGTGATGTACACAAGTATCACCGGTACAATCTGGCGGCACAGGACTAGTACAGTCAATATGTGCTTGCCAATAATCGGAGCTATTGCCATCCTGAATGGAGGTTTCCACTTCAAAAATATAGGTGTTTGAACTTCCCTTGGTAAATGTGATAGTGTAATCTCCTGGCCGGCTGAATGGAGGTCCCCAGTACCCAGAAGTAGTGGAATAGCCGCGCCAGTCAGAACCCGCTACAAAAGAATGACCAGCATCGTACACGGTAAAGCGGTTGGGTACATCCAATGCATTACAGACAATGTTTACAGTGGCTCCCGTGGCTACGTTGCTCAGGTCAATGGTCTGTGAGTAAACATAATACCCCAATGTGCTCCTGGTGCCGTCCATCCATTCTCCGCAGGTATAGCTGCCATTGGCCAGTCGGGCTTTCTCTTTTTTGCTCTTTAATTCCTGCGCCATCTTTTCTTTGGTGGCCTGAATTTCTTTTGGTCCCTTGGTACAACTCAGTACTGATGCACCAAGAATCAGTGCAATAGTCGCGGGAAACAACAACATCTTTGTTGGTCTCATCTTGTTGGTTTTTGGGTGATTAATAAAACAAAGCAGGAAAAGTTAGATAGATTCTTTTGTATAAATAAGTTTTTATATTTTTAAAATATATTATATTTAAGTAGGTACATAAGGATTTGTTATAGGATATTTCATCTCAGCGTTAGGCCGATTATTTCCTCGAAGAACAACAGTTCACATGCTCTGATTTGAAAAAGATCGACAACCGCTCTTTATAAATGATTTTTTGAACAAGCAAGGAGGAATTTGGATGTCGGTTGACTGGTGCTTAAAAAAAGTCCGGATACTATTATTTTGTTGAAAAAAGAGATGGAATAGTACAATGCAGAGCGGATTTGATATATTGCTGCCATCCAATTTAAAGACCATGATCCGCACATTCCTCCTACTCGGTTTTCTTCATCTGGCCTTGCTGGGCTTTTCACAGTCCACCCCCACAAAAATTCCGGCATTTCACATGGTGCTTCCCAATGGCGGGAATTTCTCAGTTGACAGCCTGAAAAAAAACAAACCGGTGGTGATCATTTATTTTGCTCCTGATTGCGGGCATTGCCAGGCCTTAATGAAAGAATTATTCAAGCGGGTTTCCGATTTTAATAAGGCAGAAGTAGTGCTGATCACTTTTAAACCGCTGGCGGAACTGCAACCTTTTGTTCAGCAGTACAATATCAACCAGTATCCCAATATCAGGGTGGGTACTGAAGTGCCTATCTTCTACATCCGCTTTTACTACAATGTTACCACTACACCTTTTACTGCACTATTCAACGGGAAGGGAAAACTTGTCCAGTCATACCGCCGGGAAACCTCTGTCCCCGATCTGGTAAAGCGGCTCAAAGCAATTAAGTAGAGTTTTGCTGCGCGAAAAACTTCTTTTCAGGTCATCATTGCTAGAACATTTTTATCTTAATTCTATGTTTTTTTTAAAAATTCTTTGTTAAATAAAAAACTCGTCCTACCTTTTTGCGGCTTTTGGGTCAGACTAAATCCTAACTAACATCTCTAAACGAATTGACTATGCTATCTAGACTAACTGCTTTGCGGCTGCTCCTTGCCGCATGCCTGCTATTCCTATCAACATCTTTGTGGGCACAGCAAAAGACGGTAAAAGGCCATGTTACCGATGCCAACAATCAGCCTGTTTCAGGTGCATCTGTAGTAGCAAAAGGCACTTCGCTAGGTACTACTACAAACGACGAAGGAAATTTTTCTCTTTCGGTTCCCACCAACACTGCCAGTTTAACAATTAGCTTCCTGGGGTATGAGTCCAGAGACATTTCGATCAGTGGCGTATCAACAGTGAGTGTATCATTAACTCCCAGCGCGCTGGCTAACTTGAATGAAGTGGTCATTACCGGATACACCGGACAGCAAAGAAAAAATATCACAGGCGCTGTATCAACAATCAAGGGAGCGCAACTAGCAGCAGTGCCTTCTGGTAATGTGGAGCAACAGTTTCAGGGAAGGGCACCAGGAGTGGTGGTGATCACTTCAGGTCAGCCTGGTACTACCAGCCAGGTGCGGATCAGGGGCTTCAGTTCTTTCACCGATAACTCGCCTCTGTACATCGTGGATGGTGTCCCTGTATTTACCATTGACCATCTTACAGCGTATGATATTGAGTCAACTACCATCCTCAAAGACGCGGCTTCCGCATCTATTTACGGTACCCGCGCTTCTGCAGGCGTAATTCTGATCACAACTAAAAAAGGAAAAGCAACCGGCAAATCGAATGTTAGTTACGATATGTCTTATGGTGTTACTGTTCCAGGAAAAGGATTGAAACTCCTGACACCGCAGCAACAGGCCGACTGGACCTGGGCCGCTTTGCGCGCCGCGGGCCAAATCGATACACTCACAGGAAATCCTACCCATCCTCAATATGGAAGTGGTGCCAAGCCCGTATTGCCTGATTATCTTCTGGTAGGTTCCCAGAATGGTTTGTCCAATCTTTCTCCTTCTGATCCCCGGTTGAATCCCGCTTTGTACAATACAAATTTTGATGCAGGTCCCATTTACCAGGTGATCAAGGCAAACAAAGCCGGCACCAATTGGTATGATGAACTGACTGATACCCGTCCCATTCAAAATCATACGCTTGGATTGAGTGGAGGAACAGATGCGGCACATTATTATACCAGCTTCTCTTATTATAATGAGCAGGGCCCTATCATCAATACTTATTTGAAAAAATATATTTTCAGAGCCAACACAGAATTTAAGATAAAAAATGTGGTAAGGATCGGAGAGAATTTCCAGTACTCTTATCGTGACAATCCCAATATTGGCGGACCAGCAGGTGAGAACGATATCATGTTTGCACTTACCATCAACCCGCTGATACCTGTGTACGATGAAGGCGGTGGCTGGGCCGGTACGGTAGCAAAAGGTTTCAACAACTCTACCCAACCCGTGGCCCGTCGTATTCTGTCACAAGACAACCGCGGATTCTCCACTTTTATTTTTGGTAACGCCTATGCAGAAGCTGACCTCATGAAGAACCTGACTTTCAGAACCAGCTTTGGCGGATACATTGGAAGTTTTCAAAGCCGTTTCATTAACTACAGGACTTACTGGAACTCTGAAAACGTAGGTAACAACACCTTTGGCGAAGCTGCAGGATATTTCTCCGGCTGGACCTGGACTAATAACCTCCGGTATTCAAAAGAATTTGGTTTGCATAATATTTCTGTTCTCGCGGGTATTGAGTCTGTTGCCGATGGACAGAACAGAAACCTGAGTGGTTCCGGTCTGGATCCATTTACCAATGATTTTAATTTTACTACACTTACCAATACAAGCAATTCCGGACGCAGTTTGAACAGCGGTGGAAGCCCGATGGTCAAATTATATTCTCAATATGCCAAGGCCGATTATGTTTACAACAACCGCTATCTCCTCAGTGGAACTGTACGTAGGGATGGCGCCTCTGTATTCGATCCGCAAAACAGATATGGTGTTTTCCCTGCCTTCTCAGCCGGATGGAGGATCTCTGAAGAGAACTTCATGAAAGGGATGGGCTGGACCAGCGATTTGAAGATCCGCGGCGGATGGGGCAAGCTGGGTAACATGCGTCCTGTAACTCCCAATAACCTGTTCAATGCCATTGGTGGCAATGCTACTTCCGGTTATGATCTGAGTGGTTCCAACACCGGCACATTACCTGGTTTGATCTTTAACAGCATCGGCAATCAGGCTGGAAAATGGGAAGCCAAGACCACAACCAATATTGGTTTTGATGGAACCTTCTTCAAAAATCACCTCGACATCATCTTCGACTGGTATACTTCTACTACCGATGATCTCCTCTTCCGACAAGAGCTTCCGGCAACTGTTGGAACTGCTACCTCACCGGTAGTGAACATCGGAGCGATGAAAAATACAGGAGTGGATATGATGTTCACTTACAGAAATAAAGCTGGAAACAAATTCCGCTATGAGGCTGACCTGATCTTTACAAAGTATAATAATGAAGTCACCAAGGTATCGGACATCGTTGATTATTTTGACGTATCCTTTACCAACAGGATCGGTGGTGGTTTGACCCGCAATGCTGTAGGACACCCGGTTTCTTCTTTCTATGGCTACAAAGTGGTAGGCTTGTTCCAAAGCGCTCAGGATGTCACCAAATCACCAACTCAGGATGGTGCAGGCCCCGGCCGTTTCAAATATGCTGATATCAACAGCGACGGAAAGATCGATACCAAGGATCAGACCTGGCTGGGTAGCCCCAACCCCGACTTCACCTATGGCTTTAATCTAAGGTTGTTCTACAGTGCCTTTGACTTCGAAGCTCTCTTTTATGGTGTAAGTGGTGGACAGGCTCTGAACTTCACCAAATGGTTCACTGATTTCTATCCTTCTTTTGCAGGGATCGGAAAATCAGACCGCATATTGAATTCATGGACCCCTACTAATACAAACACAGATATTCCAAGATTCGAAAATGTTTCCAATTTCAGCACCAATACGCAGTTGAACTCGTATTATATTGAAGATGCCTCTTATTTGAGACTGCGTAGTGTAAAGATCGGATACAATCTTCCTGCTTCTATTGTCAGCAAGGCACACATTGAGCGTTTGCGTCTCTTTGTTCAGGGAACCAATCTTTTCACAGCAACAAAGTACAAAGGAACCGATCCTGAAGTAAGTGGTGTGGATACCAACTTCGGAATTGACGTAGGTAACTATCCTGCCAACAGACAGTTCCTCTTCGGTATCAGCTTAGGATTTTAATACTCTTGTAAAAACAAAATGACTATGTATACAAATAAAATATTCAAAAGTGTGGGACTGATCGTAGGAGTGATCCTATTGAGCGGTATCCCCTTTGTTGCCTGCAAAAAAGATTTTCTAAACCAGCAGACGATCGGCGTATTGACAGAAGCGCAGGCGCAAAGCGCAAAAGGTGCACGCCAGTTCCTGACCGGTGCTTATTCAGCACTCAAAGGCCAGGGCTGGGAAGGTGGCGGTTATAACTGGGTATACGGAAGCATTGTTGGCGGAGAAGCCAATAAAGGCTCGGATGCCGGTGACCAGGCGGATATTGTTCCGATCATGCAATATTCTGCACAGCCTACCAATAATTATTTCAATTTGAAATGGAGGGCATTGTATGAAGGCATCGCGCGCTGCAACGCTACCATTCGTATCGCTTCCAAATTAACGGACAAGGACATCACCCCAACTGAAAAGACGCAGATCCTTGCGCAGGCAAGATTTCTGAGAGGATACTATCATTTCGAAGCAAAGAAGATGTGGAACAAGATCCCGTTTGTGGACGAAACAATCAATGCAACGAATGCGAAGGTTCCCAATTCTGCCGACTGGACCAAGATCATGGATGATCTGGACTATGCCCGTAAAAACCTGAACGCCACTCAGGATATGATTGGAAAGGTAAACAAATGGGCTGCTGAAGCCTTTTACGGAAAGGCCCTGTTGTTCCAGGGTAAATATGCAGAAGCCCTTCCTGTTCTGACCAACGTTGTTACAAATGGAACAACCTCGCTGGGCGTGAAATACAACCTGGCACCTACCTTCCATGATTTGTTCAATGCAGACCAGGAGAATATTCCGGCAGTTCGGGCAGAAAGTGTTTTTGCTTACGAGGCTTCCATCAATGATGGTTCTGGTGGTAACAATGCCAACTTCGATCAGATCCTCAATTTCCCTTACAACGGCGGACCTGGTGGTTGCTGCGGTTTCTTCCAGCCTTCATTTGAATTTGTAAACTCTTTCAGAACCGATGCTACAGGACTTCCTTTACTGGATGGATCTTATAATGTTGGCGCCAACCAGATGAAGACCGACCAGGGTCTCGAGTCTAACCAACCCTTTACTCCAGATGCAGGCAATATTGATCCAAGACTGGATTGGACAGTAGGACGCAGAGGCATTGCCTTCCTCGATTGGGGTCCATATCCAGGCAAGGACTGGATCCGCGACCAGGGCAACGGTGGACCTTATGCGCCGAAAAAAATGTCTTATTATAAAAAACAGGAGGGAAAGCTTACCGATGGAACCAGCTGGACCAGCGGACTCACTGCAACCAATTACAAGATCATGCGCTTTGCTGATGTTTTGCTGATGGCTGCTGAAGCCGAAGTAGAAGCAGGAAGCCTGGAGAATGCAAGAACCTACGTAAACAGGATTCGTACGAGAGCCGATGCCATCCACGTGAAGAACGCAGGCGGAACTGACGCTGCCAAATATGTGATTTCAACTTATCCCGGTCCATGGACTGATAAGAATTTGGCGAGAACTGCTGTACGGTTCGAACGCAAACTGGAACTAGGTATGGAAGGCCATCGTTTCTTCGACCTGGTTCGTTGGGGCAATGCCGATGTTGCCATCAATGCTTTCCTGAGTTATGAAAAAACAAAACTCACATCGGCATATGGTAGTGCCACATTTGTCAAGGGTAAAAGCGAATACTATCCTATTCCTCAAAGACAGATAGACCTGGAAAGTTCCGGAGGTGTTTCGGCGCTTACTCAGAATCCGAATTACTAAAATTTATATGCTCATTTTACAAACAAAGAGACAGCCACCTGTCTCTTTGTTTGTTTAAATTTACTTCCGCCAACCTCTATTCATGTTAAGGACCACCATCTTTATCGCTGCTCTTTTCTTCCTTTATTCCTGCTCACATAAAAAATTCACAAAGCTCGATGGCGACAAAACAGGAATTCATTTTGCGAATACCATTACAGAAAATGATTCCATCAACATCCTCAACCTCGAATATGTGTACAATGGAGGAGGGGTGGCCATCGGAGATTTCAATAACGACGGACTACAGGATGTTTTTTTCACAGGCAATGAAGTAGGCAACAAACTTTACCTGAACCAGGGCCACATGCACTTCAAGGATGTAACCGAAGCAGCAGGTATCGCATCTAAAAACCGTTGGAATACCGGCGTTGCTGCAGTTGACATCAATAACGATGGACTGATGGACCTCTATGTCTGCGCCTCCATTAAAAAAAACGGGTCGGAGCGGTCGAACAGGCTTTTTATCAACAAGGGATTGAACAAGGATGGAATACCTGTATTTGAAGATCAGGCATCGGCATACAATGTGGCGGATACGGGTTACAGCACCAACGCTGCATTTTTTGACTATGACAACGATGGTGATCTGGACCTTTATGTGCTCACCAATAAAATGGCAGAAGGAAATAATTATCCTAACCAATACCATACAAAGATCATTGATGGCTCTTCGCCCACAACTGATCATCTTTATCGAAACGATTTTGATTCGGCATTGGGACATCCGGTCTTCACCGATGTATCCAGGCAGGCAGGCATACAGATAGAAGGATATGGCTTGGGTTTAAATATTTGCGATATCAATCAGGACGGATGGAAGGACGTTTATGTAACCAATGATTTTCTGACAAACGATCTTCTTTGGATCAACAATGGTAATGGAACCTTTACCGATAAAGCAGCCAGCTGTTTTAAGCATACTTCATATTCCGCCATGGGCAACGATGTTACTGATATCAACAATGATGGACTTCCCGATGTCATTTCCGTGGACATGCTGCCGGCTACCAACCTCAGAAAAAAAATGATGACCGCTGCCAACGCCTATCAAACCTACATGAACAATGAAGCCTACCACTACGAATATCAGTATGGTCGAAATACACTTCAGATCAATCAAGGAAGAGTGCCGGGAAATGATTCTTCCAACCTTCCAGTGTTCAGCGATGTAGCTTTCTATGCAGGTGTGGCAGAAACAGACTGGAGCTGGACGCCACTGGTAGCTGATTTTGATAATGACGGATGGCGCGATATTATCATCACCAATGGATTTCCCAAAGACATTACCGACCGCGATTTCATGACTTACCGGGTGGACGCCACCAGCGTAGCTTCCAAAAAAGAAATCCTCGAGCAAATACCGAATGTGAAACTGCATAACTATGCTTTTCGCAACCAGGGTAATCTCAGTTTTTCCGATGTGTCAACAGATTGGGGTTTATCGGAACCGAGTTTTTCCAATGGTGCTGTTTATGCCGATCTTGATAATGATGGTGATCTTGATATGGTCATCAACAACATCAATGATGAAGCATTCGTGTATGAAAATAATTCAAGTGATGACCGGAGCAGTCATCATTACTTGCAGGTGCAGTTTAAAGGAGATGCTCCAAACATCAATGGGATCGGCAGCTCCGCCGAGATCTACTATGATCATGGAAAAAAACAGCTCTATGAAAATTCTCCCTATCGAGGCTATCTTTCCACCGACCAGGCCCTCGCCCATTTTGGATTGGGAACGGCCAACCAAATCGATTCTCTGGTGATCAAATGGCCCAACCGGAAAAAACAAGTTTTTTGGAATGTACAGGCAGATCAATTGATCAAAGCCGAGATGAAGAATGCGCAGGAGCCTTTTTCTTTTGATGTTGCGGCAAATAGGTTTACATTATTTACCGATCAAACCGATTCACTCAAAATCCCTTACGTCCAAAAAGAAATTGATTTTCCGGATTTCAATATTCAAAAGCTCCTTCCGCATAAATTATCCGAATACGGTCCGGGAATGGCAGTTGGAGATATAGATGGCAACGGCCTGGACGACATTGTTTGCGGCGGGTCTTACTCCTACAGCCCAACGGTGCTGTTGCAGCAGCCGGATGGAAAATTTATTTCGAAACTTATTTTGCCCGATGCGTCCAACAAGACCAAACAATCTGAAGACATGGGCCTGTTGCTTTTTGATGCGGATGGTGATGGCGACCTTGACCTGTACATTGCCAGCGGCAGTTATGAAAATGCACCCAACTCTCCTGCCTACCAGGATAAATTTTTTCTCAACGACGGAAAAGGAAATTTTTCTGAGGACAGCCTGGCAATTCCCAAAAACCTGACCAGCAAATCCTGTGTGCGCGCTGTTGATTATGATAGAGACGGAGACCTCGATCTATTTATTGCAGGAAGGGTAGAGCCCTGGAATTATCCTAAACCTGTTTCCAGTTTCATTTACCGCAATGATTCAAAAAATGGTGTTGTACGTTTTACAGATGTAACAGAACAAGTGGCACCCGCACTGAAAAATGTTGGGTTGGTCTGTGATGCCTTGTGGACAGATTTTGACAACGACGGCTGGCCCGATCTCCTTCTGGCAGGTGAATGGATGCCGATGAAAATTTTAAAGAATGACAAGGGCATATTCAAGGACATTACTTCATCTTCAGGTATCGATCAGCAAAAAGGATGGTGGAACAGTATTGCAGCCGGAGACTTTGACAATGATGGGGACATCGATTATATCCTCGGTAATGCGGGTCAGAATAGTTTTTACCGGGTAAGCCAACAATATCCTGCAAGGATCTATGCAAAAGATTTTGACGACAACGGAAGCTATGATGCCATTCCCACTTTATACCTGGAGGATGAACAAGGCAACAAAAAAGAATTTCCGGCCCAAACCCGCGATGATCTGATCAAACAGATGATCTCCATGCGCGCCAAGTTTCAAACCTATCATTCCTTCGCCACCGCATCAATAGACAAACTGCTTTCCAAAGATGATCTCAAGGGTGCGCTCGTATTGGAAGCAAACAATCTTCAGTCTTCTTTCATGAAGAATCTCGGGAATGGAAAATTCCAGATCACGCCTCTTCCTGTTCAGGCGCAACTTTCTACCATCAATGGAATGTCCGTGTCCGATTTTGATGGAGATGGAAACCTCGACCTTGCCGTCAATACAAATGATTATGGAACGGAGGTTTCTGTGGGCAGGTATGATGCGCTGAATGGATTGTTCCTGAAAGGAGATGGGAAGGGAAACTTCAGTGCAATGGATATGGACCAAAGTGGAATATTCATTCCGGGTAACGGCAAATCACTCGTGAGCCTTACCAATCCGCAACATCAGGTTTTGCTGGTGGCTGCACAAAACCGGGGACCATTAAAAATCTTTGGTCTCCATTTCAGGCGCAGTGTTTTACCGGTTGCTTCAAATGATGTTGCTGCTCTCGTGCGATTCAAAAACGGAATGGTGCAAAGACAGGAGTTTTATTACGGCTCTTCATTTTTGTCGCAATCTGCCCGTTATCTTTTGTTAGATGAGGCGGTTCAGTCCGTGGAATTGATCGATAATAAAGGAAACAAAAGAAAGGCATTCGCAAAATGAAATCAGCAATAAGTGATGAATGATAATTCTATGATGAGGATATGCGCGATTCTGATGATTATGTTGATTGCGGGAATTTATTTTACTGCCTGCAATCAGGCAAATAAGGAAGGAGAGAAATTGGCTGAAGCCCATTGTCAGTCCTGCCACCGGCTTCCGGAGCCGGAAGCGCTGGATAAAAAGACCTGGTTCAACTATGTGCTTCCCAAGATGGGCAGCTTCATGGGTTTTGGAAGATTCGACAATGGCGCCTATTTTGAAAATGGAAAGGTGCAGGCGTCCATTACCATAGACGATTGGAATAAAATTGTGAACTACTATCTCAATGAAGCTCCGGATTCACTTGAAGAAAAAAATAAAGAGCCCATTACCATCGGATTGAAAAATTTTGATGTATCCATTCCTTCTTTTTCAACCACAAATCCAGCGACAACCTATGTAGGAATAGACAAGTCGAAAAAAATGATCCTGTTTGCAGATGCACTCACCCAAAACATTTACCGCTTGTCGGAAAAAAGTGAAGCGGTCGATTCTTTCCAAACGGGGCAGGGCATGGTGAACCTCAATGCAAATGATTCGGAAATGAGCACACTGTCCATGGGTGTTCTGTATCCGTCCGACGAAAAGAAAGGCGACCTGCGGGCACAAGGTCTTCAATCACATTCATCTTTTATTCTGATTGATAGTTTGCAAAGACCCGTATTCGCCGACTACTACGACCTCAATGGGGATCATCGCCAAGACATTGTGATCTGCGAATTTGGAAACCTTACAGGCCAACTCAGTTGGTTTGAAAACCTTGGCAACAATAAATACCTCAGACATGTTTTGCGTAGCATGCCTGGTTCAGTGAGAACAGAAGTCAGGGATTTGAATGGAGATGGCAGGCCGGATATTATTGCGCTGATGGCGCAGGGAGATGAAGGCATTTTTATTTATTACAACAAGGGCAATGGGGTCTTTGAAGAAAAACGAGTCTTGCAATTTCCACCTTATTACGGCTCCAATTATTTTGAACTCGATGATTTCAATGGAGACGGCCATCCCGATATTCTCGCAACCAATGGAGACAACGGCGACTATCCACCCATATTAAAACCCTATCATGGCATTCGCATTTATCTGAATGACGGGAAAAATAATTTTAGCGAGAAAGTTTTTTTGCATATGAATGGAGCATCGAAAGCTATTGCCCGCGATTTCGACGGAGACGGAGACCTGGACATAGCTTCCATTTCTTATTTCCCCGATTTTGATCACGTGCCTGAGGAAAGTTTCCTATATTGGGAAAACAAAGCACCGTTTTCCTTTCACCCTTACTCGTGCAAAGAAGCCACGCTGGGACGCTGGCTAACCATGGATGCAGGCGACCTGGATGGTGATGGTTATGAAGATATCATTTTGGGAAATGCAAAATTCCCGCTCGGACATGTCCCTGACTGGCTGATGGCAAAATGGAATCGTTATTCACCTTCTATTCTGATTTTGAAAAACAGGGGAAAGGCAAAATGATGCGGAAACAATCATTGTGCGATTAAGCATTTCAATAGTTATGAGAACGATATTGTATGGTTCGCTCATCATGGTTTTGCTAAGCGGCTGCGCAGCCAAAGCAAAACCCGATTCTGCTCTTCTTGCAGATGCAGACCTGCTGAACCGGAATGTAAATGAAGTAACACAGATCATCATTTATGATGTTTTCTCTCCACCGGTTTCCAGCCGTATTTATGCCTATACTTCGCTGGCTGCTTATGAAGCCGTAAAGTTTCAGCAACCGGGTAGTGCTTCCATTGCAGAAAAACTGCACGACTTTCCTTCAATGCCTGTGCCGGATGCGGGTAAAAAATATAATTATCTTCTCGCTGCTACCCGCGCTTTTTTTACCGTGGCAGAAAAAATTACTTTTTCCATTGACAGCCTGAAAAAATACCAAGAAAGAGTTTATGCAAACTTCGAGTCCTTGCTGGACAAAGAGACCTTTCAAAATTCCATAGCTTTTGGAGAAGCCGTGGGGAAAAAAGTATTGGAGCGCGCCGCAAAAGACAATTACAAACAAACACGCGGGATGCCCAAATTCCTGGGAAGTAATGATACGGGCAAATGGCGTCCAACGGCTCCCGACTATCAGGATGCTGCCGAACCATACTGGCACCAGATGAAAACACTCGTGCTGGATTCATCTACCCAGGCAGAATGTCCGCCGCCTCCAAAATTCGATATGGACAAAAGCAGTCCGTACTACAAATCGCTGGAGGAAGTGTATTCAATTAGCGTAAATCTTACAGACCAGCAGAGAGAAATTGCGCGCTACTGGGATGATAATCCATTTGTGATTGAACATTCAGGTCACATGATGTATGCCAACAAGAAGATCACGCCTGTCGGACACTGGATGGGTATCACCAGCATTGCCTGCAGCTCAAAAAAAGCCGATGCTGTTACTACCGCAAAAGCCTATGCGCTGGTTTCTTCCGCCATATTTGACGCCATCATATGTTGCTGGAAAACCAAATACGAGTACCAGCACATTCGTCCTATCACAGTCATCAACGAATCCATCGATGCCAACTGGCAACCTCTTTTGCAGACACCGGCATTCCCTGAGCACCCCAGCGGACACAGTGGAATTTCCGCTTCTGCGGCTACTGTTCTTACACGTCTCTTTGGAGATAATTTTTCTTTCCTCGATACCAGCGACCTTCAATACATTGGTATGAAAAGAAATTTTCAGTCTTTCAACCAGGCCGCAGCAGAAGCTTCTATCAGCCGTGTGTACGGAGGCATCCACTACCGTACGGGCGTTGATGCCGGCGCCATGCAGGGCCGCGAAGTGGGATCTATGGTGCTCAATCGTTTCGTGAAATAAAAGATGGTCGTGCATTTTTGAAATAATTAAAACGCAAAGAGCGCAAAGGACTTTATAATATTTTGACTTTAGCCGGCAACCGTTTTGCGTTCTTTGCAAAAAAAGATCTTCGATCTGTTTGCAACTCCCTCCAATACATCCCCGAACAGGTAAAGAATTTTACGCCTTAGCACTCCTCTATCAACTACCAACTATCAACCGCCAACTCTCTCTCAATTATCTTATATTGCAATCACACGATTCCAAAAATTACTGTATGAAAAAATTCTTCCTTCTTTCTTTTCTTCTTTCCTTCATTTCTTCTTTTGGCCAGAATTTTGAAAAAAAGATTGCGATTATTCCTGAACCTGTTTCCATTCAAACGAAGACAGGTTTAATGACCCTTCCCCAAAATATCGTGATCGCAGCAAAGGCAGGAGAGGAAATGAAATGGGTGACTACGCACCTGGTGAGCAGACTCAGTGCAGCAACAGGAAGCAAAGTATCAGTAAGCAACACGGCTTCCAATGCTACGATCAACTTAATATTAAACAAGACAAAAAATAATCAGCTGGGCAGGGAAGGCTACCATCTTTCTGTAACACCAAAAAATATCACGATACAGGCCAATGAAGCATCCGGATTGTTTTACGGTATTCAAACAGTTTTCCAGCTCCTGCCTCCGCAAATTGAAACTGCCACTCGGGTGCAGGGAGTAAAATGGCAATTGCCTGCCGTGGAGATCACAGACTATCCACGTTTTGGATGGAGGGGACTAATGCTGGATGTAACAAGACATTTCTTTACCAAGCAGGAAGTAAAACATTTTATTGACGACATGGTGCGCTACAAATACAATATCCTGCACATGCACCTCACCGATGATGAAGGATGGCGCATCGAAATAAAATCACTGCCACGCCTAACCGAAATTGGCGCCTGGAATGTAAAGAAGGTATGTTATTTCGGAACATTTTCTACACCTACACCAGATGAACCGCGAGACAATGGCGGCTTTTATACTCAGGACGATATCAGGGAACTGGTGCAATATGCAAAGGAGCGATTTGTAAATATTCTTCCGGAGATTGATGTTCCGGGACATAGTTTGGCTGCTGTAGTTTCTTATCCCGAGATCTCGTGTACACCTCAGGCAAACACCTATCGCGTTCGATCTGGTGAAGAGATCATGGACTGGTCGCACGGAGCACCGCCAATTGCATTGGTTGATAATACGCTTTGTCCTGCTAATGAAAAGGCTTATGAATTCATGGACAAAGTACTCACCGAAGTAGCGCAGCTTTTTCCTTTTGAATACATTCACATGGGTGGTGATGAATGTCCGAAGAACTATTGGGAAAAATCAGATGCCATCATGGCTTTGATGCAAAGAGAAAACCTCAAGACCATGGAGGAGGTACAAAGCTATTTTGAAAAAAGACTGGAGAAGATCGTGGAATCGAAAGGAAAAAAGTTTATGGGCTGGGACGAGATCCTTGAAGGTGGACTGGCACCGAGTGCAGCTGTCATGAGCTGGCGCGGAATGGAAGGAGGAATTGCTGCAGCTAAGATGAAGCACGATGTGGTGATGAGTCCAACCACCTACGCTTATCTGGATTATATGCAGGCAGATCCTATTATTGAGCCGCATGTATATGCTTCCCTGCGACTGAGCAAGGCTTACCAGTTTGAACCGCTTCCTGATGGCGTGGACCCGCAATACATCAAAGGAGGACAGGCAAATATCTGGTCTGAGCAATTGTACAATATGCGCACGGTTGAATATATGACCTGGCCGAGGGCATTTGCCATTGCAGAATCTGTGTGGTCTCCAAAAGAAAAAAAGAACTGGCCTGATTTCTTCAGCAGGGTGGAGCAACAATTTCCGAGGTTTGATGCGGCGGAAATAAAATATTCACGCGCTGCTTACGATCCGGATATTTCCGTGAGTACCACAGCAGACAGCACGCTCCAAATTACACTTACCAACGAAGTTCCGGGACTGGATATTTATTACAGTTTTGATAATTCTTTTCCGGATCGTTTTTATCCAAAATATTCCTCGCCACTCACGCCACCCAAAGATGCCTACCAGTTAAAAATGATCACCTACAAAGGCAAACAACCCGTGGGACGAATGATCGCTATTACAGTGGAAGAACTGAAGAATCGTGCGCGTCGTAAGAGATGAGAGATGAGGGATGTGAGATGAGAGATGGGGGAAGAGAGAGGTGAGATGTGAGATGGGAGATGGGAGAAGAGAAAGGTTACTTCATATTTATGAAGATGTCGCGCATGATCAGTGAAGGATTATCTAATAAGGTGATGAGGTCATTCTTAATTTATTTCTGTATTAGTTCATTGTTTCTAAAATGCTCTTTACATAGCGCCGCATCTGTGAAATATGTGGAATTTAGTTACAATGGACCTACCGACAAGCCTATTGAGCCAATTGTTTTCTATATCACCAATAGTTTTGATCCTGGGTCGGTAGGTTTTTTTGGAGAGGCTTTTTCGGTGTCTCCTGCAGAACTGAAAAATATTGATCGAATTATTTCTGGAGAGCGAATTATTTCTGGAGATTTAAAACTGAAAGAAGATAGAAACCCAACTGGCTATGGATGTAGAATAGCGTACCCGGATAAAACGGTTATGTACAGTGGACCTCCAAGTGAACTAAATGAAGTTTTGACCAGGATCATGGATTCTCTTACTGATTTAAGTCAGAAGCAGCAAGTACAAGAAGCCTGGGAGAGGATTTATAGTAGAATATCTGGTTTGGAATGAAAAGTAAAGAGGTATAATTCTAAACTGTTCAAGGCAGGATGGCGATGAAATATAAATTGATATTTGTTTGTACGATTTTCATTCAATCCACTTTTTTTAGTATAGACCGGGAACAGGTGAGGAAAGATTTTGGGAAGAGCTTTGATATAAGCCGGTTTAATCGGGAAATAATGGTGGTGCGTCAAAACGATCAGGACAGAAAATATGATTCCGTAGTTGTGAATCGAAATAAAATCAAGAAATATTGGACAGAAATAAACCAGAAGTTTATTCATTGCGATTATGTTGCCAGGCAGGAAGGCAATGCCAAAGCTTTTTTGATCTTTTCTGATAAGGCCTGGGAAAAATATCTGATACTATATAACTCCGAAGATAAGATTTCAAAAATCAGGCTCATTAAGCCAAGGGTTGAGCATAATTTGGCAACCTCGCCCTGTGACTATTGATGCATACCATTAGATTAACACAACATCCAGCGCTATGAAAAGAAAGCTCTCACGTCATGTATTTCTGTGATCGTTTAATTGACCAGCTCCCATAATATTCATCAAAAAATTACCTGGCTGAAAAAATATTTGTTGTGTGATTATGATCGTCTCATTAACGGAAATATGTTGGGTACTATTCTCTTGACGAAGGAAGGTCGATCTATTTGCTTCCATCAGGCAAATTGTTGAATTAATTTCCCGCGGCCTTTCAAAACACCGGTGTTTTTACGAACAGCTACCTCTTCCCTCTACAGGACTCTTCCTGAATCTCTCGCTCTTCCTCACCTCTCCCATCCCACATCTCACATCCTGCCTCCCTGCTCCGCCCGCTTCTTCGAATATGGCACGCTTGATGCAGTTCTATTGCATTATCCTGAGCTTAGACAAACTTTAGATATAACCGACTCCTTAACCCGAATGTTGAAACATGAAAATGCTTGTATTAGCCCCACTGGCTCTACTGATGTCAGTAGCGAGGGCCCAGGATAGTTCCACCCATGCAGTAGCCGCCACTGAAAATAAAATTTCCGCAAGTACGAATGACACGCTATCCCTAGCGTCCATCCGAACAGATACCTTGCCCGATGGTCTGCACAACATGTACGGCGATCTGCTCAATGATGATCCCAAATACAATCGACGCTCTCCCTGGTGGCGCCCCGCAATTCGTGTGGCATTCGCCGATGTTTTCACATGGGCGATTGACCGTTATGTATTAGATGCAGATTTTTCTCACATTGGTCCGCATACATGGAAGAACAATATTCGAGAGGGTTGGGAATGGGACGCCGACCGCTTTGGAATTAATTTCATTGGCCATCCTTATTCAGGAAGTGTTTATTTCAATATTGCGCGTACCAATGGATATTCTTACTGGCAGTCCCTGCCTTATGCTGTGGAAGGCAGTTTGATCTGGGAATATTTTGGAGAGAACACCCGGCCTTCGTACAATGATGTGATCAATACACCGATCACAGGCATGTTTCTCGGAGAGATTCTTTATCGTCTCAGCTCAAACATCCTTGACGAACATACACGCGGAGCCGAACGGGTATTTCGTGAAATTGCTGCCGGCATCATTGATCCTTCCCGGGCCCTGAACCGGTTCACCCAGGGCAAAATGTTCCGGGTAACTCCCGGAGAAGTATATCAGAAAGAACCACTCAACATCACCATCTATGCGGGGATACACAAGGTAAACGTGAACAATAAATTTGGTTCTGGCGCCACCAACCAGATCTTTAACCTGCAGCTCGACTACGGAAATCCTTTTGAAGTGAGAAAGCGCAAACCCTTTGATGTTTTCCGGCTGCGCACAGAACTGAGTTATGGAGTGGGAAGAAAATTATTGGATAATGTAAATGGATACGGCATCCTGTTCGGAAAAAATGTGGTTCGTGGAAGCAGAGGGCTTCTGGTTGGCGGATTTCAGAACTATGATTATTGGGACAATAATATTTTTGAACTGGGCACCATTGGTTTTGGTGCAGGGCTCATCTCCAGAATTCCCATTCAACATCATTCCAATCTCTATTCCGCCTTGCACTTTGCTGTAGTTCCACTGGGCGCTAACAGTACACAATACGGCCCTGAAAATTCGGAGTACCGGGATTATAATTTCGGAGGTGGCCTGGAAGCAAAGGCAGAAGAAACCTTAAACCTGAACAACTGGTCTACTATTGGATTCAATGCATTTTATTACTGGCTGCATACTTATCAGGGAACGCCAGGCAACAGCCTCGTGGGAATTCTAAAGCCTAGAATAACAATCAGACTGGTGCGCAACCTTAGTGTTGGAATGGAAGAACATATTTATCAGAACGACCGCTACCTGAATGGGGTGCCAACGCTTCATCTCACCCGCACCGAACAAAAATTCTATCTCCAGTTATTCCTCGAAGATCCAAAGAGAAGGGGAAAATATCATTGAGAGTTGGTAGTTGGTAGTTGGTAGAAGGGAGAGTAGCAGACTAACCTGTAGAAAAAGAAGGGCGTGCAGTTGAAGCACCGATAATAATTTTGAATAATGCCGATTGATCTTTGAAGTAATAGCAGCTCTAAAGAACCATAAACCATAAACTATGAACCAGAAACTTCATTTGTCATTTCTTCTGTCAATCCGCATGTTTTCGCGAACGGTGTCCCAATAATCTTTTCCGTAGTCAACCAGGATTTCGCTGCCGGCCTCAATGTCCTTTACTGATTCGATATAAGCTCTGAGTCCATCGTTGATATAGACGCAATTATTGCGAACTCCTTTCACCCTGCTGACACCGCGGGCATCGTTGGCATATCTTGCCAGGGCCTTTAGGGTTCGGCTGGCATCGATCACGTGATTATTGTTGATGTTGTAGATATAGCCATTCTCCCAGGCATATTTCATTTCCTTCCAGTTGGTGATCCTTCCCTTATATTCAACAATGCGTGTGCCTTTTGGAATAAATATTTTCGTGAACAGTCCCTTGCCTGCATTGGGTATCTTGGATTTTTTTACTACCAGCCACTTCTCCAGTAATGCCATTCTACTATGATTTTAAAAAGCGTGTGAAGATAAATAAAATGGATTCAGTAAAATGAATTGATTGGGAAGTGGAGTTGACGAAGTGAGATTCCTGATCCGGGTTACATTTTTTATCATTTGAATTCCATTTTAGCAGTTTATTAAGATTAAAAAATGATCTCATTCGTTTTAGCGATAACCAACCAACATGCATACGCTAAAACTCAGGCATGAGATTACCGTTCATGCCCTCGCCTCCAAATTATGGAAGGTGCTTACCGCACCTGAGTACACCGAGCAGTTCCTCTTCAGTGGTGAACTTGTTTCTAATTGGGCGCGCGAAGGTCCCATTCTCCTGGAAAAAGAAGAACAGGGAGTTCGCATGGTTGTAAACCGGGGAACGATTGAAGAGATCACTCCGGGTATCTCCCTGCGTTTTCAACTGACGGGACTTCCGGAATTCTCCAGTGCACCGGTGCAGTTTCATTACGAGCTGATACCAGAAGAAGGAGGTATTCGCCTGATGCTTTCAGTGGAGATCAGGTTTGACAGGGATGAATTCCAAAAAATTTTCGAATCAAATCTGCGAATGATGCTTCAGAAGATCAAATGGCTTGCGGAATATAGTTGAGGGGACGGAGGTATTGGGGTAATTAGGTATTGAGGTATTCAGGTATTCAGGTGGAATTGGGAATTAGGAATTAGGAATTTGGGAGAGAACAGGTTCCTATGAAATTATCAATCTGAAATCATTTAAATCAATCCGTGAAATCCAATCTCAATCCGTGAAATCCGTGATACACTACGTGAAAACCATTACCGGTTGTGCAGAACAAAAGCATCCTGGAATTTCTAATGAGGAGGACCAATTAATAATTTATCTTTCGCATTACTATTAATCTTCATAATGAGCGGTTATATTTGAAAACTGAGGGAAGTCCCCAGAGGAGATTCTCAGAAATATGTTTTTACCTTTACTGAATAAATAGTGATATGAAAATTTTTGTAGCAGGACTTCCCTATGATCTTTATGACGATGAGCTGGTGGAGATATTTGAAAAGTTTGGAACAATTGCTTCGGCTAAAGTGGCAATAGACAAGGAAACCGGAAAGAGCAGGGGTTTTGCTTTTGTGGATATGCCCAATGACGAAGAAGCAAAAGATGCCATAGAAAACCTCAACGATATATCTTTAGGCACGAAACCCCTGGTAGTGAAACAAGCCGATGACCGTGGCTCCAGCGGTCCGGGCGGACCCGGAGGTCCAAAAGGAGGCTACCGCGGCGGAGGCAACAGTGGAGGCTTCAACAAAGGAAATAATTTCAAACCCAGAAACAGATATTAGTCAATTGCTGATGCAATTAGCTATTTGTGGTTTGTGATTCTTCACAAGCTGTTTCTCCTTTGCTCTGCGAAAATCTCTTTGGTTAATCAGGATTGCTCGGATTTTCCGTCAGTACCATGATCCAGGATTATCAGGATTAACTGGATTGATGCCTTCCTGGAAACCAGTTCTCTACCTAATTCCAAATTCCCAATTCCAAATTCCCAATCCCAATATCCAATTCCGGGTAATACCCCTTATGTAATTTCATCCAACCCGGCATCTAAGAGGGAAACATGCTGCTATGCAACAGAAAAGCATGGGTCCCGACCCTCGGTATTTCCAGATCATCTTCCAGCTTCTTTTTTTGTGTTATGGCATCCTCTGTCTCCAATGGAGTCCCGACTGGATGCATTATACACTCAGCATCGGAGGCTGCCTCGTATTTAATTATGTTTTTGAATCGATCAGGCAAAAAACTTTTCTTCCCTTAACAGGAAAGAAAGGAATCAGCAGCTGGGGATTCAGTGTGCTCATTTCTGCCATGAGCCTCTGCCTCCTGTTAAAAACCAATCACTGGGCCGATAGTCTGTTGGCTGCATTGCTCACCACTTCTTCAAAATACATTTTCCGCTTTCGCCGCAAACATATTTTCAATCCCTCCGCCTTTGGCATCATCGCCACCATTGTGCTTACAGGCGATGCCTGGCTTTCACCCGGACAATGGGGAAGCAATGCCGTTATCTTTTTTTCAGTCATCACTCTTGGCGTCATCGTGGTTACACGCGTGCAGAAACTGGATGTGAGCCTGGCTTTCCTTCTGGCATTTGTATCGCTTCTGTATTGGCGACAGGTATATGTGTTGGGATGGCCCATGGATTATTTCATTCACTCGGTAAGTACGGGAAGCCTGCTGCTCTTTACATTCTTCATGATATCCGATCCCAGAACATCACCCGATCATCCGTTGGCGCGGATCATTTGGGCGGTGCTGATTGCCTTTGCTTCATTTTATCTGGCAGCATTCAAATGGCAAAACAATACTCCGGTGTGGGTGCTGGTATGGTTCGCTCCCCTGGTTCCACTAATGGATCAATTATTCAAATCTGAATCGTTTCAGTGGACAAAAGCCACTACCGATCATCATCTGATTCTTAAACTCAAAAAAATAATCATGAAACCATTTTTGAAAAAACTCGCTGCTTCCATCCTTCTTGTGGCAATGGTGAGCCACGAAGCCATGGCTTTTTGCGGATTTTATGTGAGCAAGGCTGATGGAACTCTGAAAAACAAAACTTCACAAGTGATCCTGGTACGCGATGGCGACCGGAATGTGATTACCATGTACAACGATTTCCAGGGCAACTTCAAAGACTTCGCTATGGTGGTTCCTGTGCCCGTGGTGTTGAAGAAAAGCGATATCAAGGTAGTGGACCAGCACATATTTTCTTTACTCAACGAGTATAGTCAGCCCAGGCTGGTACAGTATTTTGATCAGAACCCCTGTAACCAGACTTTGTATGAAGAAAAGATGATGCGGGGAAAAAGCATGAGCGACGCAGTACCAGGCGTTGCTTACGGCAATGCATCTCGAAAAGAAGAAAAAGTAAAGATTGAAGCGCAGTATGTGGTGGGAGAATATGATATCCTCATTCTGAGTGCCAAAGAATCTTCAGCACTGAGAACCTGGCTCGATGAGAATGGATACAAAATTCCGCCCGGTGCCGACGAAGTACTCGAACCTTATATCAAAAGCAATCTCAAATTCTTTGTGGTGAAAGTAAATGAAGAAGAAAAGAAAAAGCTTCCGGGAAATTTCTTACGTCCCATCCAGATCAGTTTTACTTCTCCCAAATTCATGCTGCCTATTCGTTTGGGAATGGCCAATGCAGACGGAGATCAGGATCTATTGGTGTATGCCTTCACAAAAAAAGGAAGGGTGGAATGCACCAACTATCGCACTGTATCTCTTCCCACAGGTAAAAATATTCCACTGTTCGTGCAGAGTAATTTTTCGAATTTTTATTCCAACCTTTTTCAGCATCAGTGGGTAAAAGAAGGCAAGGCTGTGGCCATGCTGGAATATGCCTGGGATGTAAGTCCGCAGAATTATGTGAAGTGTGACCCCTGCGTTTCAGTAGCTCCCTCTACCCAGGACCTGGTGCAGGCGGGCGTTTGGTGGATCAACCGCAACTGGAATGATTACAGCGATGTAAACAACAATGATGAAGACTATTCCAACAAGGTTTATTTTACCAGACTTCACGTACGATACAACCGTGGTGCATTTCCGCAGGACCTGATGTTCCAGGTAACACCCAATACAGACAATTTTCAGGCACGTTATGTGATCACTCATCCTGCTACCGGAGATCTGAGTTGTGAGGCAGGAAAGAAATATCTCAAAGAACTGAAGCAACGCCGCAGGGATGAAATGGAAATGCTCTCTTATCTCACCGGAAAGGATTATAACGACTGGGACGTGGTCATGAGTGCAAAAGACGAAGCCAATATTCCTTACGATATTTCTTACCGCGCATTGGCACATCCCACTGAAAAAAATCAATTTGACGGTAATGAAATGCTCTTCGCCTCTATTGGAGTTCTCGGAATTATTTCTCTGGTAGGACTCGGCCGCAGGGGACGGGAAGCGTGAATGGTGAATGGTGAATAGTGAATGGTGAATAGTGAATAGTCAATAGTGAGTAGTGAGTAGTCAATAGTGAGTAGTGAGTAGTGGGTAGAAACTAGTCAATAGTGAGCGTTATGAATCGATAAACAGTCCGACAATGATAAAAAAAAATGCTCCAATGAACCAACAGCTAACAGCAATCAGCCAATAGCTCTCATAGCTCACTGCTCATAACGAACTATTCCGTTAGAATTACTATATTGGAAGGGATGAAAAAATGGTTTGTTTTTTCTTTTCTTATCTGGAATTTCAGTTGCCGTGCTCAGAGTGTTGATTCATCTTTGGCAGGCAGAAATCCGGGACATTCAAAAAATGGGAAAGGCTGGATCAAAGTGGCGGCTGCTGTTGGATATGCCGGTGCTACGTACGTTTGTTATCGTTACATAGATCAGGAAATTCAGGACGAATCTCAGGAAAGAAAAAAGGAATGGAAGACCGATATTTCCCGTTCGGTGACTTCGTTTGGATTGGGGAAGGTGCACACGATTGCCTGGTGCAGTACCACGGCTGCGGCATTTTTGCTCAGAGATTCAAAGCTCAAACAGACCGTCATCATCTGGGGCGCTGCGGCGATTATGAACAGTGTGATCACCAACGAACTGAAAATGGGTTTTCAACGCCACCGTCCCAATACCGGCGATCCGTATAATACCTTCGATGGTGCACATGGTCCCGGAGTCAATAAATCTTTTCCATCGGCTCATACTTCTAATGCCTTCACAGCTGCAACCGTCTTCGCTACTATGTACCGAAACCATGGCTGGGTGCCGGTTGTAGCCTATGGAATGGCGAGCCTGGTGGGACTGTCAAGGATTTATGATAATGCGCATTGGGCTTCGGATGTAATGACCGGTGCAGCTGTTGGTTTTCTTTCGGCAAAAGCAATGTGCGCCTTGTACAAAGTTGCCAGCAAAAGATTTTTATTTTTGCCCACTGCCGATCTTCACCAGGCCTCCCTGGATATCGTGTACCGATTCTAATTGTAAGAACAATGGCTATTATCTATCATATTGCAATGCCTGAAGATTGGAAAAAAGCACAATCAAAAGGCAGTTATGAAGCACCTTCTTTGAAGACAGAAGGTTTTATTCACTGCAGCGAAAAACAACAGGTAAAGGGCGTGCTGGAGCGATATTTTTCAAACAGGTCCGCCTTGTTGTTGCTGGCACTGGACACGGAAAAACTTCACTCACCACTAAAATATGAATTGGCTCCTTCAATCCACGAAGAATTTCCCCATGTCTATGGATCAATTAATGTGGATGCGGTTGTTGAAGTGGAGGAGATAGAAGCTTAGAGCTCTGAGAAGATGGCTACTAGCTGCTAGCTTTTAGCTGTTGGCCAAGGCTAAACAGCTTTGAGAGGACAGAGGATAGGATTGAAAGCAGACTAAATACGCCTGATCGAATTATAAGCCATTCCGAATAAATAAACGACCCCATTCACTATTCACCATTGACCATTCACCATTTCATTTTTTCAATGTTCTTGTCGGGAATCCACCACAGAAGTCCCACAAGAAAAAAAATGATTCCGGAAATAAGTGGGTGCAATAAAGCGGCAGGGATGGCGAGAGCATAGAGACAAAGAGAGATCGTCCCTTTGCGCGATTGCTTTTGGAGTGGCTCCCTCAGCGATTCGTTATCGGGGTGAGCCCCGGCAATTGTTCTTAGTAGAATATAATAGGCAACACCACAAAGAGCCATCAGTGCAGCATAAACCATTACCGTTGTACTATTAAAATTATTCTCACCCATCCAGGCGGTTGAAAACGGGATCAGGGAAAGCCAGAACAAGAGATGAAAATTTGCCCAGATCATACGGCTGTTCACATGGCCCACGGTATGAAGAAGGTGGTGATGGTTGCCCCAGTAAATAGCAATAATGATAAAACTCAGAATGTAGCTTACAAATACAGGGAACAAAGGTTTCAGTGCGCTCCAACTGGTACCATGCGGCGTTCTTAACTCGAGCACCATAATGGTAATGATGATGGCAATCACGCCATCACTAAAAGCCTCCAGCCTCGTTTTGGTCATTTTATGTTTTAATATATTAATTACACTCAACCCCTCACATCCCACCCCTTACATCCCACATCCTCTAATGAAGTCCTCTTTGTTTTACTTTTCCTCCTCTGATGTCATTGATGCTATGCTGGATCACAAAAGCATTTTCATCAATGCCCTTCACCAGTCGCTGAAGGCTTCCCACCTCGAGTCGCGTGATCACCGTGAAGAGAATGTCGTGGTCTGCGCTTTCTCCTCTTTTGCCAAATCCTTTTTTCCCGCTGTACACCGTTACACCTCTCCCCAGTTCTTCAACGATTAGCTGGCGTATTTTTTCATTGTGTTCGGAAATAATAGTGACGCCTGTGTACTCTTCCAGTCCATAGAGTAAAAAATCGATGGTCCTGCTAGCCGCGAAATAAGTGAGAACAGAATAAGAAGCAGGTTCAATCCCCAAAGTAAATGCAGCAACGGCAAATATGATCACATTCAAAACCAGGATCACATCTGCTACTTTGAGCAGGCTAATGTTCTTGCTTACGAGCAGGGCCGCGATCTCTGTTCCATCAAGCACTGCTTCTCCGCGAATGGCCAGTCCGATACCGAGTCCGATAAAGAAGCCGCCGAAAACGGCTGTAAGCAATTTATCGTGCGTTACATCCGGATAAGGAAGTAAGGCAAGGCAAAGCGATAATCCTGTTATAGCAAGAACGGTCCTGATGGCAAAGCCAAGTCCCATCTGATAATAGGCCAATATCACGAAGGGCAGGTTGATCAGAGGAATGAGAATAGAGAGAGGCAGTCCAAAAATATCATTGAGCAGCATGGATATTCCGGTTACTCCTCCGTCAATAAAATGACTGGACAAAAGATAGCCCTTGATGCCCATGCCTGCAGACAATATGGCCAAAACAATGAGCAGACAATTTCTTATTTCATGCCAGACCTTCTTCATTGGAATAAAAATAATTAATAGTTGGCAGGAGAGGTGGAAGATGAAGATGACTGGAAGAGTTGGTGGTTGATGGTTGATCGTTTGTAGTGAGAGAAAAGAAAGCGTTTATTGGTGGAATGTATGGTTCCCGTCGGAGATAAAAGAATTGAGTATGGATCATCTGTTGGTTTTATTTATCTGAAGTATTTTATTAACTGTAGAACAAAAAATTAACTCTACTTCCTTTTTCCTTCTCTGATCATCATCTCTCTTCTCTCATTTGTCCGCTCCCTCGGTCAACGGTTGTGGGTTGACGGCGGACGGACTACCTTTGCATTCTAAAAAATATTGCATGTGCGCTGCCTCATCTGATGTGAAACCGAACCTGGTCTTGAGCATACTTCAGAATAAATGTCCCCGGTGCAGAAGGGGAAAGCTGTATCAGACAAGCAATTCGTATGACTTCAGGAATTTTATGAAGATGAATCAACGCTGCCCGGTTTGCGGTCAAACCCTGGATATGGAGCCCGGATTTTATTATGGCACCAACATGGTGAGCTATACACTGGCTGTTCTGATTTGCGTGGCTACATTTGTACTCTGGCTCTTTACCATTGGTTTTTCTTTTCATGATAATCGTTTTTTCTGGTGGATGGGACTCAACGCTGTTCTGCTGATAATACTTCAACCTCCGTTGATGCGCCTGTCAAGGACTATCTGGCTAACGTTTTTTGTAAAATACAGTCCCAACTGGAACAAGGGCGATATCATTGAACCCGAGCGCGTCAATCGCGAACACCAGAATAATTGGTAAACACGGATTTCACACCCCACCCGAACGTACCGTTCAGGCGGGAATTGACGATTTCATAGCGACCTGTTGTATTCCTAATTCCTAATTCCTAATTCCTAATTCCCAATTCCACTTAATACCTCAATACCTCAATACCAATACCCTCCTCCTGTCAAGTATTTTGTGAATAACTGGTGAGCATCGTGATTTCCGTAAACAGGGTTCAGGAATGTTCCTTGTTTTTATGAGCAGCATGACAGATGATATAAAAGAAACGGGAAAGCTTCTCAACCCTGAACGGTTCAACCAGTGTGAGATTTGTGCTTATCATGAAAGTGGCCACGTACTGTTTGCCTATTTATGCGGCTATGCCTGTCTCCGCGTTGAATTGATCAATGAAAACAATGAGGAGGGATATTCCAGCGTAGCCATCATTGATTATGGAAAAGATTCGATGATCGCTTCACGATTTATAGCAGGCAATGCAAACCTTGAATTTTTTAAATGCCTCGCACTTGGAGAGAAACTCGAAGGCATTGAAGTAGGAAGAAGATTATGCAGGATCTTTCTCGGCGGTTCCGTAGCAGCAGCCGTTTTCAACAACAAGGGGAATGTTCATATTCCTCTTCCCATGCAAATTGACTATACCGACCTTCAGCGGGTTGAATTCATTCAAAAGGTGATTGAAGAAATTGGCATGGACGCAGAAGAAAACTTTATCGAGTACGGTCTTCAGGAGTCGCTCTATACATTGTCTAACGTAAATATCTGGCAAACGGTTACCGATCTTGCCCAAAGACTACTGGAACGAAACCAGCTGGATCGCGGCGACATAGAGGAATGCCTAGAAGAACATGGAATCGTTTATGACGAAGAGTCGCCAATGGATGCGAGCTTCGACTTTAGCTGAATCCAGAAACTACTGCGATCATCTTTTTCTACCGGTACCGGTACCGCTGGAGGTTGGTCATTGATATTAAAAAGATGTTGGGATAATTGCATCAACAGAAATTCAAGGTTCAGTGGTTTTGGCAACAGATCATCGGCGCCAAATAATGCTGCCCTCGTCCTGCTATAATCGTAGCCGGACATGATTATGACCTTGGGCCTCTCGTCTTCTTCGGCCATCTTTAATTTCCAGCAAAGCTTCCGGCCGTCCTGGCCTTTTACATTGATGTCGAGCAATACAAGATGAGGGTTGAATGTTGAAATGACTTCTTCGGCTTCCGGAAGACTGGCGGCTGTTTCCACTTCATAGCCTTCTTTTTGCAGTCTTCGCTCAAGGAGCATGAGGAGATCCATGTCATCATCAATAACGAGAATACGATTGGGAATGTGTTTGTACAAAGCGCACATGTTCTTTCAATAAAGGTTAATCAATCGGATGAGCGCCATTCTCTGATTAGAAAGAATGACAGGTAGCTTTCGAGGGATACCGGAAGAATTCAAAGGATAGGATGAAGAAGTTGACCGATATTGGATCAGGCTTTCTGTAGGATTTGGATAATGTTTTCAGGATATTGGTTTCCGCCTCAGGCGGACTGGATGATTGACGTATCAATCAACTTCTGAAGCAAAATTATAGATGAGACCCTCGCAGGACAAGAGCAGTTTTGACCAATTTTGATCTTACGGATTTTACTAAGAACAGGTGAATTTGAAAGAAAATTTACGAGAAGAAATACGCGGATATTTACGAAAGATCTTATATCCAAGCTACCTGATAATGAAAGCTTAGTCTGTAAATTGATCCGGATGGAGGACGACGGATTCTCATGATCATGCGCAGGGAATTTTGCCTTTTCGATTGACACAAAACTTCGCTCACATGCCTGCAGTTGCGGGAATGGTTTTGATGAAAATTTTACGCTATCGATCGCACCTAAATCAGCAAATAAATAATCAGTGCCCAAAGAAAAATGGATAAAGGAACGGCGAGTCTGAGACCAGCAAGCAATCGGGACGAATCAACCGACTCCGGATAAGCAGCAGTTTTGGTAATTATCATAATTGGCAGTTAGTGAACTCGTCTGCTCAACAAGCATTCCAAATATGTAAATCGCTGCTCTTCATACCGTATCGTTTAAAATGCTGATAAAATTTTTATGAAAGCCTGTCATTATTTCGGATCAGGCATACTATTCGCAGCATGTAATCTGGGTTCTCTGCCTATGATGAATCTTCCCCAACCTTTCCTGTGAGGCTAAAAAGTGAGTTATGCAAAAGGTTTATTTGCTCCTGCGGAACAACCGTCAATCCGGCCCGTTTACTATCGATGAATTATGGCAACAACAACTTCGTTCCACCGACATGGTATGGATCGAAGGAAAAAGTACAGCCTGGGCCTACCTTTCCGAGCTGGAACTTCTCCCTTCAGCTGAAACTTCTTCCAGCACACCGCCAGCTTCCGGAGAAATTGAAAGAAAAGCCGAAGAACTGAGAAGAAGGGCCTTGAACACAGCTCCTCATCACCATCACCTGCGCAATCTCCCCGAAGAATATGGTTGGGAACCATCGGAACAAAAAGAAGAAGAAGCTTCGATTGACTTCATTGATCACCGCAAGGAGAAAAATAATGTGGTCAGCGAACTGCTCATGACCGTTTTGATCATTGCTTTATTCGCGGGAGGTCTTTATGGAGGCAGAACTTTCTTCATGGAAAAAAAATCAGCGACCAGTCCTGTTGCCAATAAGCTCGAATCAACCGACCGGCACGAGGCTGTACAAGCCAACCGGATCCAGAGTGCGGCCACAGAGCCTTTAGCCTCACAGGATTCTGTGCGAACCGATTCAGTGATGAAAGATTCGGCTTTGTTGTTGTCTCTGGAAAAACCCAGGACGGTACTGAATAAAAAATCTCCTAAGGAAGGATTCGTTAAGCACGACAGCATGCCGCCGCTGGTTAACCCGTCTGAAAAAACAGATGACGCAGGCCCGAACCTTAATCAGTTGCAATCTTCAGCCGACATCCAGCCGCAGTCCACCGCAGATGACAATTCGAAAAAAGATTCGACCAGCACCGGGCCTGCTGTAAAGAAAAAAACCTTCGGCCAGGCCCTGCGTGGACTTTTCCATAAGAAAAAGAAAGAAGAAGAGAACCCTTCGGATTCAAGTTCGGTGAGATCGTGAATGGTGAATGGTCAATGGTGGATAAGGGCAAGTGGGCAAACGGCAAAGCGCGAAGAAATAGCTTCCGCCTTGCTAAAGGCTAAAAGCCAACAGCTTGCTTGTCTTCAAAGCTTTTTCAAGAGTTTAAAGCTGAATCTATAAAAATCTTTTACGATAAGTACATTCCCTATTGCTAAATCAGGATTATCCCCCTAATTTAGCCTTGGTTTTTCATAGGATATTGGATTTTAATCGGGGCTGAATTTCTATTCTGGCCCTTTTTTTATTTTATACCTGTCTGTTTTACGATCCCCTCCGTAAATACCACAATTCCAAAATCGAGCAGTTCTGCCCTTGCCGGGTAAAGCCCTTCAAACTAGTTTTGTCCTAGAAGTTGATTGATCAAATCAATCAATCCAATATCCGAAAACCAACCCATTAAATTCAAGATCCAAATCCTTTAGAAAGCCGGAGTCCAGTATCAGTCAACTTCTATTTTATCCAATTATCCAAAACCGTTTTTAGATCCAATCCTATTTAAACCTGCCAATTCCTTTGAAGACCAGGCGTCCTTATCCGAAGACTATTGATTAATTAGAACAACGCCTTATAAATTGCCCCTCTTTCCAGAGGGGTTTATTTTTTTTAACCACTGTCTTCCCGCCGTAACGGTCAGACCTGTCTGAACAACTTTATGCAATGATTGTGTATAAATCCATTGAAACCAAAGATTGAAAGGATTGGCATTTGTGTATTCATTTTCATGAAACCGTTTCATTTGTCACTGGACTATAAAGGAAAACACATAGAGGGCGAAGCGCTCCCTCTGAAAGAAACCGAAGAGCAAGGTATTCCACTGGTGCATCAGATCATCATTGGAGGTCAAGATTATGGCCTGATCCGTTGTACCCCTGATCATTGGACTGCCGACAAGATCAAAGATCAGAAGCTTGTGGAAACCATTGGAAGTTACATCCATGCCTGGTATGAGTAAGAGTTGGTAGTTGATAGTTGAGAGTTGGTAGTGGTTGATAGTTTTATAGTTTAAAGTAAAAGCCGCGTCATAAACCATCAAGCCAGATCTGCACAAGTCACCATCCCCACCTGTAGCCTCAGAGCTCAGAGCTCACAGCTCAAGACTCTCAGCTCGTAGCTTCACTTATATTCCACCTGTTCGTCGGTATAATAAGTCTTTCTCGAATTCAGGGTTCCGTGACGGATCTCTTTACCGGTTGGACTTTTTTTCTTTTTTGCATTGTGGATTTTCAGGAAATCCCTGATCTCTCCGCTGATGATCTGCGGATCTTCTTTGAGAATTTGCTTTTCTGCCTCTTTTAAAACAGAGGGTATGGCTTTCACAAGAGCATTGATTTTATTTGGAGGAATTTTATTTGCAGCGGAGAAAGGAGAGATGCGTGTCTTCCAGAGTATTTCGTCGGCATAAGCATTTCCAATGCCGCGAATGACCTTCTGATCGAGAAGGAAATTTTTGATATTCGTTTTTTTCTTCGACAGCTGGTTCTTCAAATAGTTTTGGCTGGCTTCTTTTGAAAGGGCGTCAGGAGCCTTGCTTTCAGGTGGATTCAGCGAAGGCGTTGCTGAAGACTGAAAGTCGGTGAGTGCCAGTCCGCTGCCGTCATGAAAATGCAATTCGATAATCGTGTATTTTTCTTCATTCTTTTCTTTAAAGAGATGCAGTTTTCCATGAAGCATCAGGTGAAGCGATAGAATGTTGCCGTTGCTAAATTCAAAATGAAGTTCCTTTCCCTTCCGTGAAATTTTTTTGATGCTGGCACCTTCCAAACTTTTTTTCAGTTTCGACACGGGTGTTTTCAATTTTCTTTTGTTCCTGACCAGCAGTCTAGAGAGTTTTTTTCCACGAAGTTTTTTTCCGAGGTTGCGGGCAAAAGCATTCAGGTCGGGTAGTTCGGGCATAAACTTTATTTATAGGAAGCTTCAATAGCGCCGCCAATGGCATCAACAAATTTTTGGTCTTTCGCGCCATCAATCTTCCAGTTATTCTTTAATCGTTTGATGATACCGATATTTTTGTCGTTGATGGTGATATCCAGTTCCGCACAAATACCGTCTTCACAGGTTTGAGAAATCGGGATCGCCTCGCCTTTATATTGTTCACCCTTATATTCTATCTCCAGAACAATGGGTTCTTTTTCCAATTGCTCGATGAAGTTTTTCAGCAATTTTACCAGCCTGTTCTTTTGTGCTTTTGCGGATCCACTCCATTTGTTCTTGTCGGCACGTTTGTGAGCCAGCTTGAATTTAAGTCCTGTCAATGTCGTGGAGTAATCGTCGGCATTCAGCTTCCGTACGTTTTGATGGGCCAGGATATACCAGTGGTATTCTGTTCCTACCGGCACGCCCGATCCTTCAGGAGCCTTGCCTGCCCTGCGTTTGGTAACAGCATATGAAATCTCCCAGAGGTCGGGAGTGATCTTGGTTTCCTTCCATTCACCCTTGTCGTAATACCATTTGTGACTGCGGCCTACTTTCATTCCGGTATAGGCCTTTCCCTCAAAATTTTTGAACTCGTCGTAGGAAGAGCCCATATTTTTTGCCCCTGTCTTTTTCGCCGGAGATTTTCTGTGCAGGGATTTTTTTCTGCTGACTGTTTTCATTTCCATAACAAAGAACCAGCTGCAAAAGAAATTCCATTTCTACAAACAATTTTCTGCAGACTGGTCCGTCTTTCTTCGCCTATGTTTTAAAAACTCATTGTGCATTCTGCTGTTCTTAATTCGTGAAAAAAATTCAGAAGACAACTAAACCCACAGAGCCCAAATAGTACTGAAAGGATTCCTTGCGTTTTCTACGCCTTCTGCTTTTAAAATAATCTTGAATAGAAGATTATAACTACTTGTTTTTAGAAGGCTTTATGTTAAAAGAAATAAGCCGTAACAATTTGAAAATGAAAACCTTATGGACCAAAATCTTCATCTCTTAACAAGCATCAAACATTGCTTTAACAAGCACCAGTTCTATGGCATAGATTTCTCTCATTCCTCCGTGAAAACAAAAAATGATTCATCCTCTAAAAAATCTGTTATGAAAAAAACATTACACAAATTGAACTTTATGAAAAAGCTTTTTCCGGTTTTTGCACTAGCAGTACTGGTGACTGCCTGCAACACCGACCCGCGGCTAGCAGCCATGAATTCAGCGTTGACACCTTCTATCGATACTTCAGGACTGGCTAAGTACCAACAATGGAAAGCCATGAATGAGTTGGCTAATACAACCCAATTCCAGTCTGTGGCTCCTGCTCAACCCACAACGAGAACCATTATCAAATATGTTCCTGTTCGTCAGTCCAGCTCGCGTTCTTATTCCAGCGGTTCCATGAGCTCCAGTTCTTCGGGCGCTGCAAAGGCGGCCCAGAGAAAAGGATGGAGCAAATCAGCCAAGGGCGCGGTGATTGGTGGCGTTGGTGGTGCAGCAGCAGGCGCTATCATCAATAAAAAGAACCGGGCACTCGGTGCGGTGATCGGTGGAGTTATTGGTGCAGCAGGCGGATACGGAATCGGACATGGCATGGACAAAAGAGACGGAAGGTTTTGATAAGGTCTGAAAAAAGAATATTGGAAACTGGTTGATGAATCACCAGGCATCGGATAAAAAAAAGAACGGGGCAGGTCCCCGTTTTTTTATTGCATTCCCGAATTTGATTTTAGTTGCAGATCGATTGCTAAAGAAACCTGAATTGGGATCAACGGTAAGCAGGCCTGCTGCTCATTCTTTATTTTACAGCTGCCATGGCCTTCTGCGTTTGCGATAGACTTGCTTTCGCCTTTCTGTTCTGCTTTCTCAGTATCAGGCTTCTTGCTATGGGAGAGCCTCCTGTTGTAAAGATCTCCATTGTTGGTTTGTCTAAAGACCCGGGTTCCGAATTAAGAAAAGATGATTCTTCTTCCTGTATCATTCCATTCAGCCGTGCAGGAAATCTAATTCTTGTACAGGCAAAGGCGGACAGCATGGAAGGAAATTTTATTCTGGATACCGGGGCACCCTTCCTGGTGCTGAACCTGACCTATTTTCGCAATTATCCAACCACTGTTATTTCAGATGGAGAACAAACTGGCATCACAGGTACTACACCATCGGTTAGTCAAACTGTAATCAAGCAATTAACGCTGGGAAGCATGACTTATCCTCAGCTGAAAGCAGACCTGGCCAACCTGGGTCATATTGAAAACAGCAAGGGCGTAAAAATTCTCGGGCTGCTGGGAATGGAATTGTTCAGGAGCTGCGAGATGATCATCGACTACGAAAAAAATCTGATCTATTTGCACCATATTTCCAAAAAAGAAGCAAAGGATTACAAACATGAAATGCTCAAAGATCCTTCCGCCTATCATACCATTCCGATAGACATCATGGAAAATCGTATTGTAGTGCAAACGGAGATGGCTGGAAAGAAATTAAAATTTGTTGTTGACTGCGCAGCCGAATCCAATGTGCTCGACAGCCGGCTTCCGAATAAAATATTCGAGCAGGTCACGATCACCCGGCGTGTTTTGCTCTCCGGTTCGGGCGACAAGAAGTTGGAAGCACTATATGGAAACCTCGCTGGTCTCAAAATAGGTGAAGAAGAACTGAGCAACCTGCCAGTGTTGATTACCAATCTTGAAAAAACCTGTTTTTCATATATGGGATGCATTGATGGAATTTTAGGATTTGACTTCCTTTCCCTCCACCGCATTGGGTTTAATTTTGTGAGTCGTAAAATGTATATCTGGAAATGAATAGAAGCCTCCATATCATCTTTCTTCGCACTTGCGCAAGCCTCTGTCTTTTCCTGATGGCAACCATCGCTTTTGCTCAATACGGCCAGGCTTATTCGGTGAAAAACGGAAAGATGTACATTCAGTGGATGCGATCCATGCGCGAGTCGGCACTGGATAGCTTCGTCACCCAGTTCCAGCTGTTTGATCTGGGCTTGAAAAGATTTGTTCACAGCAACAACCCCGATTCGCTATTGAAACAGGGTTGGAAGATTGAAGTAAACAATGAAGTGGGATTTGTGATCAGCAAACCGCTTCTCTCTTCTTATGATCTTGTTCATCCGGCCGACAAGATCCTTTTTACTGAAAAAGAACACCTGGGCGAACGTTTCCCGGCTGTGAATAACGGGATTCTGTTTGGTGTGAATCATTTTAAAAACAAATTTCCTTTCCGCGTTGAGGATTCGGTGGTGTATTTTTTTCTGCGCAACCATCTGAACGCTTCGAGGGTCATGCTGGCCGGAAGTTTTAACCGCTGGGAACCTGCCGATTTGCGCATGACCAGGACCGATAGTGGCTGGATTGCAGCTGTGAAGCTCGGCCCCGGCAAATACTGGTACAAATTCATTGCCGACGGACAGTGGATGGTAGATGCAGACAACAAGCTCAGTGAGAATGATGGATTGGGAAATATTAATTCTGTTTATTTCCGTCCCAATTTTGTTTTTCAACTGCGCGGGTTTCAGGAATCATCCTCTGTTAATCTCGCAGGAAGTTTCAACAACTGGAATTCTCACAATCTCCCGATGCAAAAGACCGAATCGGGCTGGGTACTTCCGCTTTATCTTGCTGAAGGAACGCACCGCTATGTTTTTATCATTGATGGACAAAAGCACTTGGACGAAGCCAATCCCCAAAAGTTTCCCGACGGAGCAGGAGGATATAATTCTGTGGTCCGCATCGGCAAGCCATGGATGTTCCGGCTGAAAGGCTTTGAGCAGGCAAAGGAGGTGATGTTAACGGGAAGCTTTAACGGCTGGCGCGAGAATGAACTGTTTTTGAATAAGACATCAGACGGATGGGAACTTCCCTATGTGCTGGGGCCCGGAAATTACGAGTACAGATACACGGTAGATGGCAAGCCCATGGCAGATCCGGCACGGCCCTCTTCACAAACAAATTCCACCAGTTCGTTTCTCGTGATTGCACCCAATTATACTTTTCGCCTGAAAGGATTTGAAGGAGCCAGGTCAGTTTATCTCGCGGGAGATTTTAATGGATGGAAGCCTCAGACTCTGGCCATGAAAAAAGAAGGCGATTCGTGGACTTATAATGTTCATCTTTCCGCAGGCAAACACTTGTATAAATTCATTGTGGATGGAAAATGGATTATTGATCCCGCAAACAATTTGTGGGAACAGAATGAATATGGAACCGGAAACTCTGTGCTCTGGGTGGGCGACTGATTATTTGTACATCAACGCGGCAATATCTTTCCAATCAATTTTGGGATAAAACTCCTCATCAAGGACTGCTTTTAGTCCATCCTTGCTTTCTTCGCTGTAGCAATCGCTAAAAACAATCAGCTGCATGGAGGTAGCTGGAAGACGGTTGTCAAAAAAATCGGGATTCAAACGAAATAGCGGTCTCACTTCAAATGCTTCGGCTCCTTCATCAGGCTCATAGGGAAGATGGCCGCTAATTTTTTCGAGATAATTGCCACTCCGGTCCTGCATCATCGCAACATTCTTTGGCATCGAGTAGGAAGCAGGTTCTTTTTTTTCTGCAGAAGACATCGAAGAGAGCCTTCGCTCATATTCTTTCTTTTTTTCCTTTAGGAAATCAAGCCAGCGAAGGGATCCCTGCTGCACCTTTTCGAGGTCGGCAGTTTGATTTTTTGTAGCGGCATTTTGAGACAGAGACCTGATGGATTCTTTCAGATCTTCCATACCTTTTTCCCGTTCCGCTATATCCAATCCCAGCTTACCGATCCAGAGTTTCAGGAATTCTTCTTTTGTAACCGGGATAAAGCAGGCGCGATGCCTCGGGTTGAGAATAAACAATCTTCCATTGCTGTTGGCAAACGTATTGATGGCATAGCCCACCGGATAGTTGTTCATGATTTTGTAGGTGATGGCGAAAGTATCGGTGAAAATATCAGGCAGGTGCAAGTGGTCTGATTCGGTTTGCAGCACTTTAGAATGTGCGTCGAAGAGCCGGGAGGGATTATTGATGCTGATGATATGAATGCAGTATTCACCTTGTTTTTGTATGGGCCCATTCTGATACCGGTAGTATTTTGGAAAACCGGTTAGCAATGAACCTTCATAATGATTTCCTTCGAGCCTAAGGTTTGTATTCTCCGATACGTCAAAACCCTTGGGACTTGTAATAAAAGGAATGCGGTTGATAATGGTGTAAATGCTATTTGCATTAAAATTTTTTACAGGCACTGGTTTCGGTGGAGAAAAAATTCCTGGGTGATCTTTTTCCCAGGTGATGTCCTGCGCGAAACAGCAATGGCTAATAAGAAAAAAAGAAAAATAGAGGTATAATCTTTTCATGCGGATCTAAAGACTTTGAAAAATAAAAACATTTCTATTTTTTCTTCCTACGTAGTTTGTATGGTAGGTGGGAGAGAGAAGGAGTTTGGAGTTCGGAGTTCGGAGTTCAGAATTCAAAGTTCAGAGTTCAAAGTCGGTGAACTAAGTGGCGGTTAGTATAAAGGTATCAGGTTTCAAAACGAAACGCAAAGGATGCAAATAGATGTAAGGCTTTTATCCTTGCTCTATTTGCATCCTTTGCGTTTAAATATTCTCGGTACTGAAAAACTGTAAAACTTGCCGCCACCTACTTGGTCCAGTCCGGACCCTCCTAATATCGTCCCGTTTTTTTATCCTTGTGACGTCCGAGTCCATAACCACCTGCGGCACCGATCACACCACCAATGACAGCACCTGCGCCACGGTTCTTTTTATTAATAATGGCACCTGCTGCTGCACCGCCTACACCACCAATCACCGCATCTTTTGCAGCGTGGCTCCATCCTCTTTTAGCAGAGGAAGCCTTTGCAGTATTAGCGGACTGAGAGTTGGAACTATATACGGTGCTTCTGCTGGTACTGTGATGCACTGTTGACGTGCCGGTTCTTGCAGGAGCCGTGCTTGTGATATTTTGATTTTGCATTTTTTGTTCATTGGATAGCTCATTCTGTGCTTTCCACTGTTGGTATTGCGCCAGTCCAACTGTATCCTGTGCAGGAACCGTTGTAGTAGTCGCGTCGGTACGAGGTTTGGTATTGCATGATGCCGTCATCACTGCAGCCAAAGTAATTATAGATAATATACGTCTCATATAAATATTTTTAGAGTTAAGCTCTACACATCTTATACCTAAATCATGCCATTTGTTTATGTGTGGAATTGGGGTTAACGTATTGGGGTATTGGGGTATTGGGATAATAAGGTATTGGGGTATTAAGGTATTGGGAATTGCCTCTTCCACTAAAGTCATGGTGGCCAGGAGGAATTTGGAATTAGTTGGGTCTCCTTTTTATGTGGTAATCGCCGATCGCGTTATCTCTTTTTGTCAATCTGAAAATCCTCTCTTAATCAGTGTCATCCGTGCTAAGAAAGGGCCGCTTAATATCTGCGTCATCCATCATCCTATTCATCTGCGATCCATTTTTAACATAAAGGGGCAAAACTTCAGCATGGTTTTTTGGTCTGCATACACAGGTCAGCACGACCCTATTTAAAATAATGATTATGAAAAAACTCATTTTACCCATTTTGTTCAGCCTGGTAGTTCCTACAACCTTTTCCTGTGGCAGTTCGCGCCTGGTATACAATCTCAATCAGGTTGACGCAGCATCCGCCCTTCGGCAAATGCTGGAAATTGGCGCACGTGAAAGTCTCACCGGTGCTTTCAGCCACGACCAGGTCATGACCACGCTTTTCCCCGGTGAATTGGGAAAGACTCTCAACAGCCTGCAGCAACTAGGACTTATCACAGAGCTTGACCGGTTTACCAATACTGTATCGTCGGCTTCCGAAAAAAGTGCAGAACGTTCTATTCCTATTTTTGTTCGTGCCATTGACAACATGAGTTTCACTGATGCCATCCGGATCATCAAGGACGGTGGTACTTCAGGAACAGATTATCTGAAGACTGCAACCGGTTCAGAGATCCGTACTGCCATCAAACCTGTGGTTCAGGACGCACTGAATGAATATAAGCTCAATGAACAGTGGGACAAGATCATGAAGCCGGCACAAACAGCTACAAAGAACAGGATCAACCTGGATCTTTCCAACCTGGTAGCAGGATTGGTGACTGAGAAAATGTACCAGAAGATCGCTGAAAAAGAAATCCAGATCCGTTCAGACGCATCTGCGCGTACCACTCCTTTACTGCAAAAAGTATTTTCCAGGAGTTGGTGAGGATGGTGAATAGTGAATGGTGAATGGTGAATGGTGAATAGTGAATAGTGAATGGTGAATGGCAGATAGTCATAGAGAATTGATGAATAGCGTTGGGCCGCAAAGTAATTTCTTTGCGGCCCTTTGAGTATTGCATGGCGTTCCCTGGATTTAATTTTCTTTCTTGCTTTTTTTCTTTCTCTCTTCTACCAACTCACGCGTAGGCGGGACAGGTACCAACTATCAACTACCAACTATCAACTATCAACTACCTCTTAGAAATTATTTTCATCTGCACTAGGACCATAACTTCCTGGTATAGGAATATCTAAGAGCCTCAGGTAAACACCCAATTGCGCGCGATGGTGAACTGTTTGACAATAACTCATTCGCAACACCTCGCTCTTCGGGGAGGTATTGTAAATTTTTTCGCCGTTCCGCATGGTCCAGGGTTTCTCGAGCTCTTCTTCATTGGACTGCTGCAAAGATTTCTTTCCTTCAGCCAGAGACTTTTCAAAAAGTTGCAGTAATTCTTTTGTGTTGTTGATGACAGTTGGTTGATAAGCGCTTTTCGAAAAATCCAGTTCATCAGTGTTGAGGGTCATCGTTACCCATCCTGGAAGTTCGGCGATGTGGGTGGCCAGGCTTCGGATGGTCATGCTCCTGGGATGGGGTTTCCAGTCGTACTTATCATCGGGAATTCTTGAAAGCATTTTTCGGGTCGTATTTGCTTCCTGCTCCATTTCTTTTAAAAACATCGGGATCATTCTTGCCATAGATTTTAATTTCTACAAAGAAAACACTGTCTACTGACAACCCTATGGCAGCGGCAGGAGAAGCTGTTGGCTTTTAGTTGTGGGCTGCTGGCTCTTTGGACTTGCCTTCGGCCACAATCTTGTTGTTTTATCAACTTAATTTCCTAATCCGGAAGAAGTTTTTATGGAAGTAGATTAAAATAATTTGTGAACAGTAGGGTAGCGAGGGACTCGGGCTCGCAGCTCACCGCTCGCAGCTTCTCTCAATAGCTTACAGGAATTTGCTTCATGTATTCACTCAATTCAATATGGTCTTGTTTTGTAAATGCGCGGCCGGTGTTTTTTATTCGAAGGATGCGCATCACTTTAAAGTCGCGGTATTCCTGCCGCATGTGACACCAGGCAACAAGATGCCAGCTAAAAGCATAGAATACGAGTCCTATGGGTTCTGTATCCCTTTTGCTGATCTCATTGCGCGTGTTGCGGTATTCCAGTTCAATGATGGTGTGTGCAGAAATGGCGCTTTGTAATGTAGAGAGGTATTCAAAATCATTGTTGACGCAGGGAGGCAATTGAAAGCGGATTTGTTGATGGAGCTGTTCCAGTTTTTCTTTCTGTCCATTCTTAAGTACCGACTTTATTTTATTGAGTGCGGAAGAATAATGATTGCGAATGGATTTATCGGAGAAACCGGAAACCACCGATTCCACCAGCAGAAGCGCATTGGCTTCTTCGGTGCTGAACGACACAGGCGGAAGAAAATATCCCTGCACGATAAAATATCCGCGGTGTTGTTCAAAGCTCACAGGAATTCCCTGCTCGCACAGTGCTTTTATATCCCGATACACGGTACGCACACTGATGTCAAAACGCTCCGCGATCTTTTCTGCGGGAATATATTTCTTCGACTGAAGAAGGGTAACAATGCCGAAGAGTCGATCGATGCGGTTCATGTGGTGAATGGTGAATGCTTTATAGGAAGTCTAATTTAATAAAAATTGGGATGATTGGAGCTGGAGTATTACTGGTCTCGAATATTGTTTGAAGGCACTGGCGTAAATTAAACGCAAAGGGCGCGAGGAAACGCAAAGGGCGCGAGGTGGTTTGTTTCGCACAGAGGTATTTTTTGTGAAATAAAATTATCAGAATTTGTGCGAGCTTAATATAGGTAATGAATAGTTAGATATGCTTAACTGGTTTAGAACTCGCGATGCCTGCCTCAATTACAATTGTTATAATTGAACTGGCTAAACATTATAATAAACAAATCAGTGGGCATAGCGAACCTCTTTTGCCTCCTTTGCGTTTCTTTGCGCCCTTTGCGTTAAATCTACGCCAGTGCCATTGAAGCAATGTTCGAGACCAGTAATACTGTTCACCAAACAATAAACAATAAACTATCAACTACCCTGGTATCCTGGATATATATTTTTCAATCTGTTTGATCTGGTCAACGATCTGTGGAGTGGTTGGACGAAGCGCCTTGGCCTTGCGAAAAAAATCTTTGGCTGCGCGGAATTCTCTTTTGTTCATCATGAGGCTGCACATTTGCAGGTAGGCAGCTGCCTGGTTCTCTTTGTCGGGAAGACCTTTGCGAAGGGCTGCACGGATATAACTTTCGGCCTGGCGAAGATCATTCTTCTGCATGCACAGCATTCCCATTTGAAGCATGCTGGCTCCTTCGGCTTCCTTCATGGGCATGCCCAGGTCCAGTCCCTTTTTCATATTCTTTTCAGCGGAGTCAAAGTCTTGCTTCATCATGGCCATATTTCCCTTGAGGGTATAATATACCGAACGAATAGGTTTATACAGCAAGTTGGGATAGCGGATGGAATTCACAATTTTTTCTGCTTCTTCCATATTTCCACTCTCCATATGCTCCTGGATGAGGCGAAGGGGTCCAAAGAAAAAATGACCCGCAATAAGGATAAGACCAACGAGGTAGAGAGGAAACACCGGCCAAAATCCGCTGATGGTAAGATTCATGGCTAATCCGGCAATGATCATAACGATGCCCAGATAGAGACGATACTTGATCAGCCAATTGTAAAACTTCATATCCTGCAATTAAAGGGCAGCAAAGATACGGGGGTGGGATAAAATTCCGGCTATTTTGCGTCGTTGATTTCGATCCAGTAACCATCCGGATCCCTGAAATAGATCTGTTTTACGCCATCAACTCTTGTCGTAACCGATTGCGGTTTGCCTGGCCAGTCTTCAAAAGCCACATGGGCCTGGTTCAGTCGCGGAATGAATTCATCTACGGAGGGAACACTAAAACACAGATGCGCGTTTTTGTCGTGAGAAGTGATGGATTGTGCGCCGCTGATCACATGCAGATGACTGTTGCCGCCAACAGAAAACCAGGTGTGATGATGATCATGAAAAGGTTCAGGGATGGTATCCAGCCCGATTACATCGCGATAAAATGCTGTACTTTTTTTCAGGTCCTGAACATAGATGGCAATATGATTGAGTACAGGCTTCTGGCTAAATCCCGTCAGGGAAAAAAATACTGCAAACAGCACCAAAAAAAATTTCTGCATACCTTGGATTGAAGGATAAATATAGGCGTGAATCACTAATTATTCAGGCAAAACTAAGGTAGTTCGGAGTTCACAGTTCGGAGTTCGGAGTTCAGAGTTCATAGTTCAGAGTCGGTGAACTACGGGGCGGTTAGCATTACGGGTTGGCAGGGGATTGCTTCGCTTCGCTCGCAATGACGTTTACGGGTTTCGAAGTTTACTTTAATTCGATTACTTGTTTTAGGATTATGAACCTGGCTTTGACATTGAGTGAATACCTTCCGCCTCGAACTTTAAGATCAGCCCGAAACCCATGAACGTCATTGCGAGCGAAGCGAAGCAATCCCCTGCCAACCCGTAATGCTAACCGCCCCGTAGTTCACCGACCCTGAACTATGAACTCCGAACTCTCAACTATCTTCCAAACACCTCGTAGTAATGCGCCGCATGGGATTCGTAGCGTTTGATCAGGGCAATGTTTTTCTTTTCTATTTCTGTGAGTTGGCCGGTGACATCGGTGGACAGAGGCATATACCAGTACACAGAGTTATCGAAGAGGGTCCGCATCCTCAGGTTCTTGAACGAATAACCATGACGGGCATAAATAGTATTGCGGATCACTTCAAGGTCGCCGGCATAGAGGTTCTCGACTTCAATTGTCTTCAACAATTTTTTTGAAGCATTCAGTTTCAGTACATCATCGGTGAGTGCTTCCTGCTTTTCAGTTTTTTCATTGTATGTTCCATAGATCGGCGACTCAAGGATTTCTTCGGGAAGATTTGTTGATGGATCATATTTGTAGTTGTGGTATTCCAAAGCATAGGAACGTTCGGTTACCGGGATCATCTGATTCTTTGCCATCCACCTTCCTTTGAGTTTATGCTCATTCCGGCTCACGGTAAATTCAAAGCTGCCATCATATTTCTGGTCGCCTGGTTCATGGGCTGTTACAATATAATCAGCACCCTGCGTTTCATAAGTACCGGAGAAAGCACGATCCGTTCCGGCTACGACAGAATGTCCAAAAATGTTTTTATCATCAAGGGAGTCAATACAGATGGTGATCTGGTTGTCGTGCGCCTCGCGGTCGTGATCAAATTTTGTGGCTTCGAAGACACCGGTATAAAATCCTTCTATTCCATAATGAACATTAGGAATGATGATGTCCTTTGATTTCTTTTTACTCTCTGCACTTTTCACCAGTGCGGGAGCATCATTCTTGCAGGCAGCCAGACTGCAAAGCAGAAGGACGATAAGGGGCAGTTTCATTTGTTTTGGTTTTTATGGATTATCATTTCAGCGATCAAAAGATTTGGGACCCATCCCAGCCAGGCCACAATGCGGTAAACATCCATGGGATGAGGATGGAACAATGCAATAAAGCTATACTTCCATGCGCGAAGTGTAATGGCGGAAAGTGTCAGTGCGAAGCTTCGGTACATAAAAGCTTTGTGCGAATGGAAATTTTTTTGTCGGGCCTGATGGTAGGCCTGCCAGGTAAACCAGATCCAGAGTAGGGCAAGCAGGCAAAAAGAAATGCGTGAGCTGATTCCTCCATTGGCATACAGTCCGATGAAAAAACCTGAGGGGGCGGCCAGAAGAAGAACGATCATCACATATGCTTTTCCATGGAGCCTGTGCACCCGTGGATATTTTTTCATCATTGTTCTGGAGAACTGTGTAGCGCCTGCAGGAAGCACCAGCATCGCGGAGAATACATGCGTATAAAATGCTGTGAGGTAGAAAGGAATTTGAATATAATCCTGCTTGATATTGAGGAAGGCTGTGTCTGTACCTGCCGGGATATACTGGAGCACGATGCGGAGCATGAGCCAGCAAAAGAACAGGTAAAAAGAAAGCAGGATCAGAGAGCCCGAAAAACGGGATGTTTGGTTTTCAGCCATAGGACGGCACAAAATAACTACAATACCAGGGTGAAGCAAGCGCCCGTACTGATTTTTAAAGGAATAAAGCAATAGGGATGCAAAAAAGGATTTAATATTGCAGCCCCAAAGTTCTTTGTCGGTAAGGATCAGTGTTTTATTTGTTGGATGAAAGATTTGAGTAATGATCCTACGTAAAAATTTTTTGGATTCGGGTTCTTACCTGGTAATTTCCAGTATTGAGAAAATGGAGGTTTGTCAGAGATTTAGCAATGGTGTATAGGATGAAAGAATGAATAGGTTGGATGTTTGGTAAGAAGGTTTCACGCAAACCTGCCTGCCGGTAGGCAGGGACGCGAAGAGAGTAAAGGCGCAAAAATTTTCTCACTCACTTGATGTTTGCCGGTGTGATTGTGGTTTAAATGAGATGATCTGGTGATAATGAATGTAGCAACAGATGGAAAGAACCGATCTTAAAGACCTTTATCCTGGTAATGCTAGTTGGCCTCGTAGTTCAATGCCCGCCCGGACGACGCCGGTCGGACGGGGATAGAATAGAAGTGTAAAGAGAATAGACATAAATATAAACGGCCTCGTAGTTCAATGGATAGAATAGAAGTTTCCTAAACTTTAGATACAGGTTCGATTCCTGTCGAGGCTACAAAAAGAGAAAAATCACCTGACATTGGTGATTTTTCTCTTTTCATGCGAGGACGTTCTGTTTATCTTTTGCAAAAATTTTTCATGTACTATTCTTATGTACTGAGAAGCATCTATCATGATCACTTGTATAAGGGGCATTGTAATAATCTCAAAAAAAGAATTACGGAGCATAACTCCGGAATGACCAGGTCCATTAGGGCATTTATTCCTTATGAGCTGGTCTATTTTGAAAGTTTTGAAGAGGAAGCCCAGGCCATAGCCAGGGAAAAATATTTTAAATCAGCAGCAGGAAGAAGATACCTTAAAAAGGTTTTGCAAAAGTGAACACAATGATTTTATCAATAGTTGTCATTGTTTTTTCAATTTTTACTTGTCGTAGCGGAATAGAAGTTTCCTAAACTTTAGATACAGGTTCGATTCCTGTCGAGGCTACTGATCAAAATTTAGGCCCTTGAGGTTAATACTTACCGGAGGCTGCGCATTTTTTAATGTCAATACTGGTGTCAAAAAAATAATTGGGTGGAAGCAGTGCCAGTAATGCGAGTGAGAAAGCTTTCTAATAGATAGAGCTTTGGCATTTAGGTCCTGGAGTCAGTCAAGTAATGATTTCATTAACATTTATAAGCTTATAAGAGATGGACTTTTTTGAAAAAGATATAAAAAATTCGACTCCAACATATTCCCCCCGGTACTCATACAAATAGACAAAGTCTTCTTTTTCTTCCATTCTCCCAATGATCGTTTGTTCCTTTTCATTAAAGCTATAAGTAATCAATTGTTTTTGATCAGGAAATGATTTCCCCTGGTGACTTGCATAATAATTAAAGTATTTAGTGCCCATTAATTTATTGATTCAATTTTATGCACGAATAAACCTCAAACCGAAAAACAAGTTCCAGGCTTAGGCAAGGTAAGGTTTTTACAATAGAGTGTTATTTGATCCCTCAATCGTATTTAGGTATACTCTCCCTTTAAGCTTAGTCTCTATCTTTCAGGCAAATCAGATAAATTAACATCAATACTGTCCTTGAAGAAATCTCCAAAAACGAACATTAGGCTTTGTATTAGTGAAACTAAGTATCAAGCTTAGATCTTCGTTTAAGTTGTTCGAACTCCTTCTACCCGGGTCTACTGCGTCCACCAAAGCTTTAGCGAAGGTGGACTGTTTATTTATGTTCGAACTTTCTCTAACTGGGTCTACAATGTCCGTTTTGCGAAGAAACGGGAATGTTTTTCCTATCTCTTAATGTACATACCTGGCCCTTATTACATGCATGCTATCGACTAGCCACATTTTGGAATAGGTCAGCACACGGCCGATAACTCCGGAAATGTCTTTTGATTGTTCGTAGGCAAGTTCGATTGCTTCCTGTATTGCCTTTTGTTTCTGGTTGGCAATTTTAGCGAGTACATCCTGTTTTTCAATAAGCAATGCAGCAATGCGGTCTTGTGTTTCTTTTATTTCGAGCTGTAGGATGCTCACCTGAGCGTTATTTGTGCCGATCTTATCGATTTTTGAATTAAGGACGTTTTCGGTTTGGTGATACAGCAGCGAGAGGCTATCGGCACTTTTTATTAAGGCAGGCAACTGTGGCATTAGGGCAAAAAGAAAATGTGAATTGATCGTGTCGATCAAATGCACGAATGAATCAAAGCGGGATTTTTGAAAATTTAATTTTACCTGCAAGGAGACCGCGTCCTTTTCTAATTTCTTGGTTTCTGAACTGAGGACCAGAATGGAGTTATTTAGCTGCAGTATCGATGCCTGCAAGTCATGAAGCATCTTTTCAAATATTGTGGATACGTTCAATTCCAGTTGATCGTATTGAGCCTGTATATCGGATATCACCAGGCTGTCATTCTTTGAAAGTCCCGCACGCGCCTGGGTTGTTATTATTTGTGCCGGGCGTACCGCTGATTTTGATTTCTCCGTCCGCACCTGCGCAGAGGCCTGAACGCACAAAAAGAACGCCAGGACCAATGCAAGAACATCTTTCATGAACAGAAGGTAACACTTTCGAATCATGATACGCCACAACTTTTGGCTATGTGCTTCTCCCAAGGCCCTCGCTTTTCACGGTGCTTGCAGGCTCTTCATTTTTATATTTGTTGGCGAACATGAAAGAATCTCGGCTGACTAGCTCACAACAACAGTAAATCATTCACCAAAAGGTTCGAACTCTCCTACTTAGGTCTACAAAATCAGAAACTTATTCCTGCCCGCCGGTTTTATCGTACGTTGGAAATGCTGTTTTTAACGGTATCATGTTTTCTCTTCATAATATTGTTTACTGCTGTATAGCTTCTGTTCTCATTCTGCATCTGGTTTTGCAGTTGTAAGTATTGCAGGTTGAAAGAAAAATTTATTCCTCGCAATTGATTTGTCGCATTTATCAAAGAAGAGTCCGGGTTACTTATGTCTGCAGGGGCCGCACCTAAAGCATTATAACTTGTTTCCAGTTTTTCTACCCGCTTTATGATATTCTTTTGCCGTTCATTAAATGCATTCATCATCGTTAGCAATTGATTTTTTTGCTGCTCCAGCTGTTGCAATTCTCTTTGTACCTGCTGGTATTCGGGTTCCGAGTTATTAAATACAAGAATATCAGCTTTTGTAAGAGGTTTAGCCATACCGGTGACCTGTGCCATTGCATTGCTGTTCGTAAATAAGAAGAATATTGAATAGATCAGGACTTTACGGCGCATATGAGTCGTTTTACTGAAATTACTGAATATCTACCCCAAAACCACGATTCCTATAGCGGCATTTAATCTTATTCGCTACCGAAAAAACTTTTGCAGGTTCAATGATTAGCCTGATAGCCGAAACGAAGGAGATGTTAGACTTCTTTGCAAACACGATATCGTTTCGGATATAGAGGTGCTCAACATCGGCAATCACGCACTTGCCAACCGTTACCATTTTAGCCTTTGCAGAATTTTACTCACCCTCTCAATAGACCCGCATATTGTCTGACGAAATTTTTATTTCAATCACGGTGTGGCTATACCATGCGATTCTGGAAATTTGTGGGAGCCAATCTCACCATAGAATGACTATAGTAAATCAATTGAAGAAGCAATTATGAACTGGAAAAACAACATAACGCAACTATTGAATCTTGATTATCCAATTATACAGGCGCCAATGTTAGGCGTTTCTACTCCTGAAATGGTCACTGCCGCAACGAAGGCAGGTTGCCTGGGATCGTTGCCTCTTGGGGACCTGCCTGCTGATAAATGTGTTGAACTGATTCATAAAACAAAGCAATTATCCAACCGTTCTTTTGCCGTTAACATCTTCGTCAATGAAATTCCACCGCTTACTGATACTTTAAAAACACAGTATGCAAAAACCAAAGAGTTCATTGAACAGTTAGCGCTGCAGCATAATTTGTCCATTAGCCTTCCAGGTGTTGATGAAATAAAATTGACCAGCTATCACGAACAAGTGGATGCCATTATCGGGGAAGGTTGCAAAATAATGAGTTTTACATTTGGTAACCTTGACTACCTGACCATTCAAAAACTCAAAAACAACAACATTGTTACCATTGGTACTTGTACATCTGTAGCTGAGGCAATACTATTAGAGGAGTCAGGCATTGATATCATTTGTGTTCAGGGCATCGAGGCAGGCGGACATCGGGGTGCATTTGCAGGAAGCTATCTGCCACAGATTGGAGGGCTCTCTTTATTTGCACAAGTATATGAAGCGGTAACTGTGCCCCTGATTTATGCGGGAGGCATCTACAATGGTAAAACTGTATCGGCAGCGAAGACATTGGGAGCTGAAGGATTCCAGATTGGTAGCCTTTTATTGGGATCAGCCGAAAGTGCTTTAAAAGAATTCGAGAAACAAAAATTGCGTATCGTAAACGAAAACGAAATCGTATTGACAAAAAGCTTCACCGGTCGTTATGCAAGAGGGATTCGGAATGCTTTTGTTGAAGCAGTAGAAAATACGGAGTACATATTACCTTATCCCTATCAAAATAAACTCACCAGCGAATTACGCAGGGCAGCGAAAGCAATGGGAAACCTTGATTTTGTAAGCATTTGGCTAGGTCAATCCATTAACAAGTATAGTGATCGCTCCACCAATCAAATTTTAAAAGAGCTGATAAAAGACACAGAAAACCGGCAAGGCAATCATGGAACACATTGATATAACAAGAGCAACGATGACCGATAATCTCCGGGACGTAACAAAGTGGACAACAAAATGCTTCATGGAGTTATTTGAATCAACTTTCCGGTTTTTATTCCCTCCGCTGTGGTGATGCTAAAAAAATAAACGCCGGTGGCAAGATTTGTACTCCTCCATTGATAGGTATAATTTCCTGGCTGGTATTGCTTATTCAATAGAGTTGACAGCAGTTTACCCGATTGATCATATACGTTGATGACAACCGCCGATTGCTTTGCAACGGAAAAAGAAAAATTAGTGGACACTGCAAACGGGTTAGGATAGACAGCTGGAGGCAGTTTCTGTTCCCCGAGGATTTTTTGTCCTGAAAATTCCTGAGAGACGGTTTTGTCTTCCGGGCAGTCTTCATCGTTTCCTATATGCTTTTCTAAAATTCTGCCTTCGGAGCGATAGTTCACAACGCCTTTTTGAGCTGCCAGGTAGTCCTTCACTACTGTGTATTCAAAGTCATCGAGCAAATGAATGTTGTTGATGCTGACTCCAAGTGATGGTGCTAATGCAATGATTGCAGCGTTGGCGGTGACCGTGTAGGTTTTTAGTGGTGACCACTTCTTACCGTTGACTCGAATGGTTTTAATGTCTACCTGTTGCCCTGACGGTTTCGAAAGATCATACCGAAAATCCAAACCGGAAAATTGCAGAAAAAAATCTTTTGTAACTGTCAATTGTGACAGTCCAAATTCAATAGCCTTAAGCAGGTTTTCACCAGTGATCTCAAAAGTACTCAGCTTTAATCCCAGCCCTGTGGCTGGATCATAACCAAGACTCAAGGTCCGAAATACATCGGCCGGCACAATAGGACCCTGGTACAATTGCTCCCTTAACATACCCAATGCGGTTACGGCGATCTCGGTACCTGTCTTCTGCCGAAAAGCATCGGTTACCAGGTTGCCTATAGGAACGTCCCGAAATGGTAAATTGTGTTCAATGGTGTCGAGTATATCGTTTTTCGCTGTTGCAATTGCCGTATGATAAACATCGCCATATTTGGCCACAATGCCTTGCTTCAATTGATCAATCACCGCCTGGATAGCGGGAGCTTTCGGTACGTTTTCGTCCAGGTTGATGATGGAGTAATCGTTGATGACCACACTGCCATTGTTATAGGTGAAGTGCAGTTTACCGATATTCTTGTAATATTTTCCCGCCTGGAAAATGGGCACCGGAACACCATTGAGGTTATTGATCAAGACTGGTGTTCTAAAAAGCAAATGATCGTGGCCACCGATAATAAAATCTATACCAGTGGTATTTTGGGCGACAATTTTATCGTAATAAATTCCGAGATGAGAAAGGCAAATCACAACGTTCGCTCCAGCCGCTTTGAGATTATTGATTGACTGTTGGGCAATGGCGACAACGTTATCATCTACGGTAAAGAGCGCACTGGAAGTTGGCACGTGTGGTACGGTCATGCCGAAAATGCCAATCTTCACATTGTTGATGATCTTGATTGTGGAAGGCTGGATCCAGGTTTGCAAAGCTGGATAAGCCAAAAGGTTCAAGTTCGCGGACAGCAGCGGGAAAGAGCCTCCGGCAAAAGCTGCATTCAAAGAACCGGTTAGTGCTGCGGGGCCAAAATCAAGTTCGTGATTTCCCACGGCCATCGCATCAAAATGCAATTGTTTCATCAATTGTAATTCGGGCACGCCAAAATATTTGTTGAACATGAAGTCGCCTACAAAAGCATCGCCTGCGTGTAGCAACAGCACATTGGGTTCTGTTGCACGAATTCCTCCAATAACCGTAGCTGCTTTTGCAATGCCTCCGAATTCACCGTCAAGATTTGCATCTTTCGGGCCATAACTGTCAAGGTGAGAATGTGTGTCGTTTACATAAACAACGGTAAAACTGGTCGGTTGCGAGAATACATTCAGAGAATTAAATGAACAAAGAAAGAATAGCGCAGTGAACTTGAAACCTTTGTTACAACGAAATGCTTTGTAGAGCTTCCTCATACGCGTGGCTTTTATTTTGGCGAAGAAAAATTGTGAGCGGTGAAAACGATTTTTAAACTTACAAAAAACGTCCTGCACATTTATCAAACCCTTCCAAAAAATTTCCGAACTCCGAAGGGTTCTTTTCCCGTACTGAATAGACAGAGGCTTCAGGGTTTATAAGCAGTTCACCGAATCACGCCTCATCTCCAACAACACAAGAACCTGTAAATGCAATACCTGCAGGATGTATATCATGATTCACATTTCAGCAATGACATTTGTACCGTAAAAGAATCCAATATGGCTCCATCATCTTTCGTTAAAAGCGAGGCATAGCCTTTTTTCAATATAGTCGGAACCTGGTGCAATAAATTTTCATAGAGGTCTACAAATTCTCCCTTTTTAACAGTTTTAGAGCGCTAAGGGAAAATGCCTATTAATGCTCTATAAAACGGTGCGTGTTAATTAAGACCTTATATGATTAGGAGGATTAGCAATTCGCTAAATAATTCACTGCATTCCGGTATTCGTTTGGAGAACTGCCGACCTGCTGCTTGAAGAAGCGGGTAAAGTGTGCCGGATACTTAAATCCAAGCTCATAAGCCACTTCACTGATTGACTTGCCCGGGTCAAGGATTTTTTCTTTTGCAACATCAATGATCTTTAACTGTATATACTCCTGCGCTGATTTGCCTGTAGCTTTTTTTACCAGATCTCCAAAATACTTTGGCGATAAATTCAGTTGTTCCGCACAATAGCCGACGGAAGACAAGCCTACCGTTTGTGGTTTATCTGAATGCAAAAAATCATTCACTAAATTTTCAAACTGGGTCAGTACATCGCTATTCACGTGTTCTCTTGTTACAAACTGCCGGTCGTAAAAACGAACGCAGTAATTGAGGAACAATTCTATGTTGCTAACAATGAGTGTCCGGCTATGCTTGTCAATGGGATGGGCTAATTCATACAGGATTTTCTTGAAGCACTCCAGCACAATACCCCGTTCTGCATCAGAAACATGAAGAGCCTCGTTTGCCTCATACGAAAAGAAACTGTACTCGTTTATGTGGTTACCAAGATGCGTTCCGCGAAGCAAATCAGGATGAAAGCAAAGTGCGCAGCCAGAAGGCTGCAACATCTTTCCGCTGTCTTCAAACCCGAATACTTGTCCGGGTGCAATAAACAACAGCGTTCCTTCTTCGTAGTCGTAGCGGCTGCGGCCATACTTAAGCTCTTCGCATTTTGTGTCTTTTAAGAAAACGATGTACAACTCGGATCGGTAGCGTGCCTCGTGTACAGGGCTGGACAGCGATTGATCCAGAACACTCACCAACGGATGCAGGGTTTTCTGTCCGCGCTCCCGGTTGAAGTGCGCCACAGTTTCTATTTTATGAATCGTTTCCATGACCGTTTTTATAATAAGGTAAAGTTAGAACAGGCGTTTCATAGCAATTGTATTTACACAGTCCATAAGGAATAATGGTAAAGGAAACAGGAATGGGTGTAACAAGGAGAAGTAAAAGATAATGAACTTTGTTCTCTATCATTCTCGCCTTGTGTTTGTTGCGACAGAGCAACAAGAACTGGCGGAATACAATAATAAAAGAGCATGAACGCCAAGCATATTTTCACAACTCTTGCAGCCGTCTTGCTTCTTGCCTTCAGTGTAAAAGCACAATCAGGTTCTGATAGCCTAACCGCAAGAAAAGAGAAGAAATACCAGGCAACGGCTCCGCCTACACAGCCCTTCGGCAAGGAAGCTTTTCGATACACTGATAACACAACCATCCGGTGGTTGGGCATGGCCGGTTTCCTTGTTAACAGCCGGGGAACCACCTTTATGATTGACCCACTGCTGGAAGGCTACGATATGCCGTTACTGAGGGATTTTCCCATCAAGGTAAAATATGTTCCCAGGCTCGATGCTGTCTTTGCCACACACAGTGACAACGACCACTACAGCGTGGAAACCTTCAAGGATTTAGCACCTGTTGTAAAACAGTTTCACTCCACCGTTTATGTCGACTCGCTAATGAAGATTCAGGGCTTGCATTCCTTTGGACATTATATTGGCGATACGTTTCGGGTTGGAAAGGTATCGGTGCGACTAACCCTTGCCGACCACGCCTGGCAAAACGACTTTCCCAAACCAGGTCAGCGATACTATGAACCAGGTGATGCCTGTGGCTTCTGGTTCAACACACCCGATGGTTCTATTTGGGCACCCGGGGACAGCCGCTTTAATCAAGAGCAGTTGCACATGCCTACACCCGACGCCATCCTGTTTTACTATTCGGAAGATGCGCACTATCACTCCGGACTTGAAGGAGCTGTAAAGATAGCCAATGCGTATCCCAACACACCACTCATTCTTGCGCATTGGGGCTTTGTGGATGCGCCGGATTTTATCCCTTTTAATGGCAATCCTCAAAATTTAAAAAGCCGTGTGATTCATCCGGAAAGAATAATTGTGCTGGCACCCGGCCAGCCTTTCACCTTGAAACGGATTAAAAAATAAAATACCGAAATCATGAAGCAACTCTTATTCACCCTTGACATTGCTGCTTTCTCCTTATCACAGGCATGAGCACAAAACCCAGGTAAGCAATTATCTAAGAAAGACAACATGAGCAGAATAGAAAGATCGAAACAAACGTACGAAAAGCTCTTTCAGCAGGTGCAATCTGTAAATAATTGAGATACCGGAACTCATGACCATTTTGCAAGGATTTATTTTCGGAGCGATGTTTTACACAGGTAAAATGAGCGATAAAATCCGAGAATTGATTACGATTACAGCGCTGGCGACCAATCAAATGCTGCTACAACTAAAAGCGCATACTGCTGCTGCCTTAAACATTGGCGTGAAGCCGATTACCATAGGGGAAGTGCTTTATCAGTCTGCACCCTTCGTTGATTATCCAAAGTCTTAAATACACTGGACACCAATTACTCGCTGGTTAAGATAACTTTTAGGGCCTTCTGTTCTGCTGCATTCCCAAACGTTTCATAGGCCTTGATAATATCATTTAACGGGAAACGATGGGTAATGAGTTTGGCTGCATCGAGCTTTTTTGCCGTCACGGTTTTTAACAACATAGGTGTTGACACCGTATCTACGAGACGCGTGGTTATAGTGATGTTCTTTGACCATAGCGTTTCCAGGTGGAGCGGAACAGCTTTGCCGTGAACGCCTACATTAGCGATGCGGCCGCCGGCAGCAATGATATTCTGACAAAGTTCAAACGTTGCCGGAATACCGACTGCCTCAATAGCTACATCAACGCCTTTGTTATCCGTCAGGAGTCTAATTTGTTCCGCAGCATTTTCAGTACTGCTGTTTATGATGTGTGTTGCACCAAACTGTTTGGCCACGGCCAAACGGTTATCATCCACATCTACCATAATAATTTCAGCCGGTGTGTAAAATTGAGCCGTGAGTAACGTCGCAAGACCTATCGGACCTGCACCAACAATAGCCACCGTGTCGCCTGGTGCCACCTGTCCATTCAATACACCGCACTCAAAACCTGTGGGTAAAATATCACTTAACATGGCCATTGCTTCTTCGTCTGCATGGGCAGGAATACGATAAAGGCTTGTATCGGCAAAAGGTATCCGTACATATTCTGCCTGCGTGCCATCAATTAAATGTCCAAGAATCCAACCACCGTTTTCACAGTGTGAATACATTCCTTTTTTACAGAAAGAACATTTCCCACAAGATGTAATACAGGAAATTAGCACTCGGTCACCTTTCTTAAATTCTGTTACTGCTGTTCCCGCTTCCTCTACGATACCAATGCCTTCATGACCCAGAATGCGGCCGTCGTTTACTTCGGGTAAGTCTCCTTTGAGAATGTGAAGATCAGTTCCGCAAATGGTTGTCTTTAAAATCTTCACAATTGCATCCGTAGATTTTAAAATGGTGGGCTTCGGTTTTTCTTCCCAGGCTTTCTTCCCGGCTCCGTGATAAACAAGTGCCTTCATTTGAAGAACTGTTTTTAGTCCGGGCGGGGCTAAGGTTAGGTTGAGTTCATCAACCAGTGAATTATTTGACATTATGTGGATTGTACAGCCAGAAGAATTTCCGGCCTTCCTGTAATGTAACTTTATTAGACCGATATTGCTGTTAAGGCTCCGCTTAATACGTGTAATACTTATTTCAGTCGAAGATTTTAGTGATTTGTTTTAGTCGTTAAAAGTCTTCACCTTGATAAATCTTTTTAGCCTCCCTGGCATTTGAAAACAAGTCTGTCCATTTGATTTTCTTAGTTTTGTGGGATGAATAAACCGGATAGCCTCCAAACTTCAAATTACAACAGCGAACTAAAACTAAAAGGCTTCAAAGTTTATGAAACAAGCAGCAAGGATAGAGACGGTCACAGCTACAGCCGCAAAGACTTCTATAAAATTGCCCTGACTACCGGCAAGTTTATTTTTCACTATGCTGATAAGAGTTTTGAAACTGAAGAGACATTTTTATTTTTCGCCAATCCTCATATACCTTATTCTTGCGAGGTTATTTCCCCAGTTCACAGCGGTTACACTTGCTTATTCAGCGAAGAGTTCTTAAAGCCTTCGGACCGTTCTGAAAGTGTTTTGCAATCCCCATTATTTAAGATAGGAGGTACACCCATTTTCAAAATATCAGGGAAACAAAAAGCGGCTCTTACATCTATATTTCAAAAGATAATTGCAGAACAGGATAGCAGCTACACGTATAAGGATGATTTAATCCGCAGCTATATCAATCTCATTATTCATGAGGCATTGAAAATGCAGCCTTCAGAAAACTATTCCCAGCAGAAAAATGCAGCAGTACGGATTACCTCTGTCTTCCTGGAACTATTAGAAAGACAGTTTCCAATAGAAAGCGTACAAGCTCCCCTGGAGCTAAAGACTGCACAGGACTTTGCTAAACAATTATCCATTCACGTCAATTATCTAAACAGTGCGGTTAAGGAAGTTACTGGCAAAACCACTACTGCCCACATTAGCGACAGAATTATCACAGAAGCAAAAGCACTCTTGCAGCATACAGACTGGAATATTGCTGACATAGCCTATGCCCTTGGGTTTGAATATCCTACCTACTTCAACAACTTCTTTAAAAAGAAGACCGGTTACATCCCTAAGTTAGAACGGGCAGTTCACCTTTGAAATTTATACTTTTTCCTTTGTTTTTCATTATTTCTGCTTTCCATCAGTTGTGACCTTTGCATGATTATACCATATCAGACGACGAAATAAAATACTACAGCACCAGGGCTTGTCATTACAGCATACACAAGGGTAGTGGCAAACGGTTCCTAGAATGGCTTAAAAACTATGCTGCGAAGAAAGGGGCTACACCATCGCAGATAGCTTTCGCATGGTTACTTGCAAAGCGCAAAAATATTGTTCGAATACCCGGTACTGCTACTGAAGCACATTTATTGGAAAATCCTGGAGCCATAAACTTTCAATTAGAAAAAAGATGATGTGCAAAAAATCGAAACATCCCTATCGAAATCTCCTGTCTATAGTGACCGAATGCGAGAAGCTCATATGAGCCAAATTGATTAAACTGTTTAACTCAAAAATTAAATCCGAAATCATGAACAATAAAGTTTGGCTCATCACCGGCGCAGGACGTGGTATGGGCGTAGATATTGCAAAAGCCGCTTTGGCAGCAGGACATAAAGTGGTGGCAACAGGTCGTAATAAGGATAATGTTACAAAAGCATTGGGTGTAGATGAGAACCTTTTAATTGCAAAGCTGGATGTCACAAAACAGGAAGATGCCGATGCTGTGGTTAATGCAACAGTGGAAAGGTTTGGAAGGATTGATGTATTGGTAAACAATGCAGCAAACTTTATGGCAGGCTTTTTTGAAGAATTAACACAAGAAGAAATAGAACAACAGCTACAGACAAGTTTATATGGACCAATGAATGTAACAAGAAGCGTTTTGCCGCTAATGAGAAAGCAAGGCTCTGGTCATATAATTTCAATTTCTTCAACTGCTGGTATTGCCAGCTATGAGTTTTGTAGTGCCTATTCTGCTTCTAAGTTTGGTTTGGAAGGATGGATGCAAGCATTAGGAGTTGAAGTAGCGCCGTTTGGTATTCATACAACAATTGTAAACCCCGGTTTCTTTAGAACAGAATTACTTACCGAACAATCAACAAAGTATGCTGGCAACCCTATAGGAGATTACAATGAACGGAGGGAACAGCAAATGGTATTCTGGAAAGGTGCAAATGGTCAGCAACCAGGGAACCCGGCAAAATTGGCGGGAGCATTGGTTAGAATTGCGGCTGAAGAAAAGCCACCGCTACGTTTCCTTGCAGGTGCAGATGCAGTTGCAACAGCGGAACAAGTTTCTTCAACACTTCACGAACAAGCGAATGCCTACCGGGAACTTTCGAGTTCAATGGCATTTAAATAAGAAAGCATAGAATTAAAATTGAATTGTTTCAGGATAAATAATTCTGTTCCTGGATTTCCTTCTTTTCACTAGCATCAATTAACGGTTTCGGGTAGGTTCGGTTGCAGTATGGTTGTTATAAGTATTTACCTTCTTAGTTATTTGGGGGCCTTGTTTGAGCTACTTCTGCAAGACCTTCAAGTAAAGTTGTCAAAGCTTAATTTTTATTCCGCCGTTAACTGTTCTCCCTTCTAGGGGAGCATAGACATCTTTAAAATCTGGACTGGTTAAAGTTCCACTGTAAATCGGTCCCCAATCGGTTTGCTTTACATTGTTCAAATCTTCGCAGTTGATGAACAATGAAAACTGTTTCCAGCTTTTTTCAATCAATGCTCCTGTTAACCAATAGCTTTTTCCAATACTGGCGTCGTGAAGCTGCTGGCTGCTGGTGTAATAGGCCTCCAGAGCAATTCGCAGGCTGCCTTCTAGTTCGTAAACCAAGTCAAAATGCAGCTTGTGTTTGGGAGCAAGAGGATAAAAAGATGTCTGCCCGCCAAAATGGTTTTGTCCAATTGTATAAGAATAACCGGTAAAAAACTTTACCGCATCCAAACTCAAACGAAAAGACAGATCCAATCCCTTCGAATCGGTATAACCAGCGGCGTTAACAAACAGCTTTTGCGTACCCTGCTGCATCAGTGCCAGCGGCTTATTAATCCTTGTGTAAAAAAACAAAGGATTAATGAGCAACTTCACTTCATCCAATGAAGTGGTGTAGGTAAAATCCAGGTTGGTGCCAGCAGACTTTTCATAGCGGACATTTCTTTGATCGATTGGAAGAATATCTTCAAACTCGTTTTCTTCGCTTTCCTCTGTAAAGATGGTTGGCAGTTTATAACCAAGCCCACCGCCGATGCGTGAACTAAGCTGATTGGAGAAGTGAAACAATGCAGACAGTCTTGGCAATACAACAAAACCATACGGCGAAGTATAGTCGCCACGTAATCCAGTTTCCAAACTAAATTTCCCTGAAGGAGACCAGGTGTTTTGTATAAAGCCGCCAACACTGGTGAAATTATAATTTCGGAGAGGCTGACTGGAATGAGGAACCTCACTGAATCTGTCTGTATAAAAATTTATTCCCCCCACCCATTGTAATTTATTTTCTCCGGTGTTCAGGCTTAGTTCAGAAAAAGAAGATTGTTGCAAGCCTTCAAATTCAAAAGAGGGAATGGTCATTTGCCTTTTAAAATGATTATAACTGTTTTTAAAATTAAGAGTGGCGTGATCATTTAACCGATGCGTTAATCCAAACTGTGTTGTAAAACGATCAGAATTGTTCTTTTCAAAATACCCGGGACTTCCGTTTTTTACATAATCTACACTGCCGCCGAGCCGATCCTCTGTAATAAAACTGATGCCCGTATTAATAGTTGTTTTGTCGCCATAGAAAAACAAACGTGGCGTGAGGGTATATCGTTCAAATTTTGGAATTGCTGTAAAACCGGTATTGGAAGGATCGAAAGGTTTGCTGCTGTTGCGGGAACCAAAAACAGTTAGTCCCATGTTTTTAAATCGTTGCCCATAAAATACGCTTAGGTCAAGGCCCCCTGCCGAAGTTCCATTGGCAAGAACATTTAAATCTCTTTGTTCACCAGGAGTTTTACTGACAAGGTTAATCAAACCGGCAATGGCACCACCGCCGAATAATGTAGAAGAAGAACCTTTAATGATTTCCACTTGCTTCAAATCCAATGGTGCAATCTGCACAAGGCTCAACCCTTCAGACAGTCCTGAATAAAGTGGAAAGCCATCCCGCAATATTTGTGTATATCTTCCTTCCAACTCCTGAATACGAAGATTAGCCGTGTTGCTAACCGCCGACGTTTGTTGGGTGATCAGTCCCGTAGTTTCATTCAGTAACATTTTAATCTCGCCCGGACGCATACTCACGTTTTCAGAAATTTCTCCGCCCGCAATCACTTCTACTCTTGTTGGAGTGTTGCGGATAGAACGATCGGTGCGGGTGGTTGTAATGACAATGTTGGGATTGTCTTCGCCTTCGTCTTCCTCCAGGTATATTTCAAGGAGATGGTCCATGGGAAGGGTCACTTTCTTTTGTATTGCTGTATAACCAACAAAAGAAATGTGGAGCTCCAAGGTGCCGTTTGGAAGTCCCGTAAAAACGGCAAGTCCTGAACTATCTGTAGAACTGCCCTTATGAAGCGTTGTTATAACAACGGATGCGCCGGATAAAGGCTGCTTCCTGTCTTCGCTCTTCACAAGTACGTTTAACTTGTTCTGTGCTCGTGAGACGAGGCCGAAAGAAGAGAAAAGAACAAACAGAAAAACCAGTTTTCCAGTGGAGTATTTTTCGGAATCAATAGGTCGCAACATAATCAATGCAAGGGCGCAAAGATAAGAGTCACCAGAGTTTATCGTAAGGTTGCATAGAAGGAATTAACAGTGCCACGTGATTATTTCTTTCGATGTATGTTGCCTCAACCTATCCTGGTACGAAGCTATGAACAGGATGTGCAGCAATTTACCCATCAAGGCATGAAGAGAAAATTCTACTGTAACCCCTAACGAATAAAAAGGTGGGAAGCAAAGTGGTTCAACATTTCAGCTATGCATTCGCAAATGGTTAAGTCGCTTGCATTTAATCTATCGTATCCAGCGCTTAAAATTGTAATTGTTCACGGCGCAAAAGCAACA